>JAZBOA010000100.1:0-2881 GCA_036350935.1 Anderseniella sp.
AGCAAATCGGCCGATGGAAAACATTCGAAAAGGGACAGTTCGTCTATCACTTCGGCGATCCGTCAGACGGCCTTTATGGTCTCGCTTCGGGCGATTTGCAGATTACGTTTCCGCTCGTTGCGGAAGAACCTGTCATCATCCATCGTGCCGAGGTGGGTTTTTGGATTGGTGACGCCGCGGAACTGGCGAACGAGGCACGGTTCGTGACGATTATGGCCGCCTCACAAACGCGCTTACTTCACCTGCCAAGCCCGGCCATCAGGATACTCCTGGCCAACAATCCCGAGCACTGGCGCTCATTCTACAAGCTGAGCAACACGAACTGCCGGCTGGCCATTTCCCTACTGGCCGAGGCCTTGTCCCTGACCGTTCGCGCCCGTGTTTGCCGGCGGCTGCTTTCTCTTACGAAAGACGGCGGCGATGCTGCCATTACTCAGGATGAACTCGCAAAGCTGCTGGGTGTCACGCGCCCCACGTTGCGTCGCTGCTTGGTCGATCTTGAGGAACAGGGCGCCATCAAGACGCAATACCGCAACGTTCGCGTGCTGGATTCCGTTGCACTTGCGCGCTTCCAGAATGAGCAATAGTGCTCGCGGCTCTGCTTGTGCGAGCCGTGCCCAGGCTCGGCTGTAAGCCTCAGTCGAGAATTCTGCCCGCCTGGATGCGGGCATAAATCAGCATGATGACAACCTCAACGGCGAAGTACACTGCCAGAAAGCTGGCAAAGACGGCGAAGCTTCCGGGTGAAAGAATGGCGCTTCCGAGCAGCAAAGCGACGCCCACGTTGCGCGTCCCGGATTCGATCACGAGTACGGGACGGTCGCGACCGGATTGCCCCATCCCAAGCAGCCACCCCATGAGCATGGCACCCACGATGAAAAGCGTGGCGCAGTTCAGAATGTCCGACAAGTGAGCCTCAATCATTGCGCGGGCCGACCAGACAGCCAGCACCAGAATGGCAAGGATCAACAGGCCCGAAGTAGCCCTCAGCGAGGGCCCAGCCTTTTCGACCACATGCGGAAAGACTCTTGTCAGCAGCGCACCACTGCCCATGGGGACGATCATCAAAGCGAGGAGCTGCAGGAGAATAGGACCGGCGGGCACCTCTGCCAGCGTCGCTATTTGGGGCGTGATCGTTGAGAAAAGCAGCAGATAGGCGGGAATAGTCAGCAGCGACAGAAGAGTGCCGAAGGCAGTGATCGTTGCTGAAAGGAGCACGTTGCAGCGGGCGAGGTAACAATAATAGTTCGAGATCCCGCCGCCCGGACACAGCGCCAGAAGTAATGTGCTCGCGGCAATTATCGGAGCCGGTGCCATCATGCCTTGGATGAGCAGGGCCAGAAGGGGCAAGCTTGCCAATTGCCCCACAGTGCCCAGAACAACAGCGCGCCGGGATCTAGCGATGCTCCGCACGTTTGCCGTGCTAACGTCGGTTCCGGCAATCAGCATGAGAAAAAAGAGGCTGACAGGAACAGCATAGTCGATCAAGAGTTGGATCATGCTGCCATCCCAATCATACTTGTCACTTGCTTATTAGAATTTCGGAACACCTGCTGCAAAACAACTTAAGAAAGAATGCATGAATTCGGGAAACAAAAAGGGGCTCAAAAGGGTCGCGTCAAAGTCCCTGCGAGCAAACGGTTGAAAGAGACATGAGCCGTTTCCAGTTCCGACCCGCAGCCGGCGTGAATTTCTCTCCAGCAAGGCTGGAGGCAATCCGTGCACGCATATTAATGACGATCGCGCTCCTCCTGGCCACCGGCTCGCTTTTCGCGGCGTGTCCGTTGGCAGCCGACAGCGAGCAACGGCCACCACAGCCCAACACGCAAGAGTTGCGATTTGTAGGATCACAGACCTGCTCATCCTGCCACGCCAAGGAATATAAGGACTGGAAGAACTCTCAGCACCATGCGGCGATGCAGGAGGCGACTGACGGAACGGTACTTGGCGATTTCAATGGTGCCACCTTCACCAAGGATGGGATTGAGAGCACATTTTTTCAGCGTGACGGCAAATTCTGGGTCCGCACGGATGGACCGGACGGCAAGCTTGCTGACTTCGAGATCAGCTATACGTTTGGTATCCATCCTCTCCAGCAGTATCTGATCGCGTTGCCGGGAGGGCGCTATCAGGCGTTGGGCATTGCCTGGGATTCGCGATCGAAGGAGAACGGCGGACAGCGCTGGTACCATCTCTACCCGGACCAGACTCTGAAAGCTGGCGACCCTCTGCATTGGACCGGCATCGACCAGAACTGGAATTACCAGTGTGCCTGGTGCCACTCGACCAACCTGCAGAAGAACTATGATCCCGGCAGCAGAACCTTCCAGACCTCGTGGTCGGAGATCAGTGTGGGCTGCGAGGCTTGCCACGGTCCCGCATCCGGTCATGTTGCCTGGGCCACAAAAGGCGTCGAAAATAGCGCTACGGCGCAATCGAAAGGATTTGGGCTGCTTCTGGATGAACGACGCAGCGTGACCTGGCCCATGGGACCGCACGGCCAGGCGGTGCGCTCTATACCGCGTGCGACAGCCAAGGAGATCGAGGTCTGTGCAGCGTGCCACGCCCGCCGCCAGCAGTTCTCGTCCGATCCCGCGGCGACCGGCCACCTCTTCGACGCCCACCGTCCGTCGCTGCTGGAGCGCGGCCTGTACCACGCCGATGGGCAGCAGCGCGATGAGGTCTTCAACTACGGTTCGTTTGTTCAGAGCAAGATGCACGCCGCCGGCGTCACCTGCTCAGACTGTCACAATCCGCATTCGGGAAAACTCCATCGGTCGGGCAACGCCGTGTGCGCGCAATGCCATGCACCGGAAAAATTCGACATCCCCGACCATCATCATCACGCTTCGGGCAGCCCGGGAGCGCAATGCGCGTCCTG
>JAZBOA010000101.1:0-2648 GCA_036350935.1 Anderseniella sp.
AACAGGTTGACCCACCAGCTGGAAATCGCATCCAGGTAACGCCTTCCATCAACATCGATCAGCCACGGTCCTTCACCGCGCGCAATCGCCAGTGGCGGGGCGGCCTCCAGCTGCTTCATCTGGGTGCAGGGGTGCCATACGGCAGCGCGGGTGCGGCTTACAAGAGTGTCCATTGAGGGCAGGCCATGCTTTGAGCAATCAAAGAATGGAGATTATGGACAATAAAAGGAACTACAGGATTGAAACCCGGATGTGGCGCACAGGCCGAGGCCGAATGCTTTCGACGACGGCTTGCCTGCCAAGCGGAGATCGGGATGAGGAACTGCTGCTCGGTGCGTTGGTGGAAGGCACGCATGCCGAGGGGACTAGTCACGATTTCTGGAAGCCGGCACGAGCATGGAATCGTCGGTCTCGCACTGCACCGGCAACGCCTCATCCGGGGCATTGCCGGGCAAACAGCCTGAGCTACCCGCCGCGGCTATGCTGCTCGCGCAGACTGTGACTCATGTGCTTGCCGATGATCGACATCAGGCGGATGCCTTCCAGCACGCCGGGATCGCGCACCACGCGCATCATGCAACCCAGGCCACCGATGGCCGGCGGCGCTGCGGAGATTTCCTGGCTGGCCGAATGAACGGCATCTGACACCGCGATCAGCAGGTTCTGGGTTTCCTGGCGATCCAGCACCTTGAGCAGGTGCATCAGGCCTTCGTTACGCGTCAGTCGATCAAGCAGGGTGATGCCTTCGCTCATGGCCCCCGCCATGCGCGTAACAATCTCGTCCGACATCGCGTCGCGTGCTGCGGTGACAAGCTGTGCAACTTCGACAAGGCGCTGCAGGTCCTCGGTGGACATTGCATCGAGTGGAATTTGAGTTTGTGTGGTCATGGTTGGGCTTCCTTAAAGCAGTCCGCGTACGCTGGTCCAGTACATCTGGTTGTAAGCCATCTTGAACCAGTGCATCGGCTTGGATGGCGACTTCAGGTCTGGGGGGTTCTGGTAGTTGAACATCGCGTACGTCGCGCTGTCATGACCGGTTTCAATGAAGCAATACACCTTGCCGTCGTATTCACGCACCGGCACGCCGATCTTGATGATCGAGGCGATGTTCTCAGCCACCACTTCAGCTTCGAAGTGCGCAGCCGAGCCTGTCTTGCTGACCGGAAGGTTGGTGGTGTCGCCCAGCACGTAGACATCGTCGTGGCCGGTCATGGTCAGCTTGAAACGATCGGTCGGAATCCAGCCGCCCTCGCCGAGGCTGTTCTGTTCGATCACTTCCATGCCGCGGTGCGGCGGGATGGCGACGAGCAAGTCGTACTTGGTCTCGGTGCCCTCCTCACTTTTCACGACCTGATTCTCGACATCGACTTCGCCAACGTTGAACAGGGTCTCGTACTCGATGCCCATGCGATCAAACTCGTGCTTGGCCCAGATCGCGACTTCCTTGATGGTATGAATGCGGCCGATCGGATAGTGATACTTGATCTTGATCTTGTCGCGAATGCCACGTGCCTTGAAGTAGTCATGCAGGCCGAAAATGAACTCGACCGGGGCGATCGGGCACTTGTGCGGAACGCCCACGACCACGGCAACGGTGCCTTCCTGGATTTCACGCAGCTTCTTGAACAGCTTTACTGCGCCGGCCTCGGTATAGAAGGATTCTGCGCCCTCGGCCAAGCCCGGGATGGTTTCCGGCACGATGCGTGAGCCGGTAGCCATGACGAGGATGTCGTATTCGTGAACCTTGCCGCTTTGGGTGGTGACGCGCTTGTTGTCGAGATCGAACGTGGCCGCGGGATCGACGTGGAAGTTGATGCTTTCTTCAAGCAGGCTCGCCTGATCGCGATAAAGCGCATCCGGCGTCATCTGTCCGAATGCAACATAGAGCAAGCCGGGCTGGTACATGTGCTTGTCCGAAGCCGACAGCATCGTGATCCGCACTTTGCGGGCACGAATCTCGGCAGACAGCCGCCGTGCAAGGTTGTTGGCGACAATGGTTCCGCCTGTGCAACCACCGACGACTAAAATTCTCATTGCATTCTCCTATCCATAATTGACGCCCGCAACGCCGCGGTCCGCGGGCAGACAGACGTTCTAAAGCCGGCAAGTCGCATTACTTCGCCTTGCGGATCTTGATGTGCCACACGCCGTCGATCTTCTCGTTGCTGAGGATTTCGTGTCCAACCTTGTTGACCCACTCCGGGACATCCGCACCGGAGCCTTCATCGGTGGACAGCAGTTCCAGGGTGTCGCCCACGCTGCACTGCTTCATGTGGGTTATGAGCTCCATAAGCGGACCGGGGCAGAAGGTGTCACGTGCATCTACAATTTTGCTATCACTCATCGCTGTTTCTCCAACTGAAATAGGTTCAATGCGTTGCCGATCAGAACGTCAGGATTTGCCCGCCTTCGGCATCGCTCAGGAAGCGCGTCAATCCGGTGGGGGGTCCCAGTTCGGGGTCGAGGTCGTCCTGCTCGAGTTTCAGGATATCCAGCACCATCGAGCAGGGCAGTATCTTGGCGTCGCCCAATTCGACCGCCTGCTGGAAAAGCTGCTTGAAAGGCGGCACGCCCTTTTGCGACATGCGCGTCCCGATTTCGCCTTCGACCGGCGCTTCGCCGGTATGGCCCTTCACAAAATAAGGCAT
>JAZBOA010000102.1:0-2816 GCA_036350935.1 Anderseniella sp.
ACAGCCTGTCCCGCATGGTGGAACGTTTTGGCGTCCAGTGACATTCTGCACAGTTGCAGGATGACGCAAAATCGTATCGATAGGTCGGTCTGCACACGGCAGGGGCTGGAATGTGCAGGCTGACAGCCTTAAAACCGCTGAAACATCCGTCAATTCGGGAGGCAACTTGATGAAGGTTGGCACACCAAAGGAAACTGCTGCCGGCGAGAACCGCGTGGCCATGACGCCGGAAAGCGCGGGTTTCCTGCAGAAGCTTGGCTATGAATGCCTGATCCAGGCAGGCGCAGGCGAGGCCGCCGGCTTCTCCGACGAAACCTACAGGGCCGCCGGTGTCGAGGTGGTCAAGACCGCGGCAGAGCTGTGGAAGCAGGCCGACGTCGTCGCCAAGGTGCGCCAGCCCTCTAAGGCCGAGCTCAAGCACCTGCGCCAAGGCCTGACGCTGATCTCGTTCTTCAATCCGGCCGCCAACAAGGAAGGCATGGACGCCGCCAGGAAGGCAGGCGCCAATGTCATCGCCATGGAAATGGTGCCGCGCATCTCCCGCGCCCAGAAGATGGATGCCCTGTCGTCGATGGCCAACATCGCCGGCTACCGCGCCGTCATCGAGGCAGGCAACAATTTCGGCCGCTTCTTCACCGGCCAGGTGACGGCTGCCGGCAAGGTGCCGCCGGCCAGGGTGCTGATCGTCGGCGCCGGCGTGGCGGGCCTTGCGGCAATCGGCACATCGGTCAGCCTCGGCGCCATTACATATGCCTTCGACGTGCGCCCCGAAGTGGCAGAGCAGGTCGAGTCGATGGGCGCCGAGTTCGTCTATCTCGACTTCAAGGAAGAACAGCAGGATGGCGCCGCCACCGGCGGCTATGCCTCTGTTTCATCGCCTGAGTTCCGTGAAGCGCAGCTCGCCAAGTTCCGCGAACTGGCGCCGGACATGGACATCGTCATCACCACCGCCCTGATCCCCAACCGGGAAGCCCCGGAACTGTGGACCGAGGACATGGTCAAGGCCATGAAGCCGGGCTCGGTGATCGTCGACCTGGCCGCCGAAAAGGGCGGCAACTGCAAGCTGACGAAGATGGACGAGAAGATCGTCACCCCCAACGGCGTGACCATTATCGGCTATACCGACTTCCCCTCGCGCATGGCCGCGCAAGCCTCGTCGCTCTATTCCAACAACATCCGCCACATGATGACGGACCTGACGCCGGGCAAGGACGGCAAGGTCGTCCACAACATGGAAGACGATGTCATCCGTGGCGCCACCGTCACTCATGCCGGGGAAATCACCTATCCGCCGCCGCCGCCAAAGGTGCAGGCAATCGCCGCCCAGAAGCCGAAGGAGAAGGCGAAGGAACTGACCCCGGAAGAAAGGAAGGCTGCCGAGCTTGCTGCCTTCAAGGCGCAGACCAAGCAGCAGGTCATCCTGCTGGCCGTCGGCGGTGCGCTGATGCTGCTGGCGGGTCTCTATACGCCGGCAAGCTTCATGCAGCACTTCATCGTGTTCGTGCTGGCGGTGTTCGTCGGATTCCAGGTGATCTGGAACGTGTCGCACTCGCTGCACACGCCGCTGATGGCGATAACCAACGCCATCTCGTCGATCATCATCCTCGGCGCGCTGATGCAGATCGGCTCGGGTTCATGGCTGGTGATCATCCTCGCCGCCCTGTCGGTGTTCATGGCCGGCATCAACATCTTCGGTGGCTTCCTGGTCACCCGGCGCATGCTCGCCATGTTCCAGAAGTCATAAAGGGGTAAGGGGCAATGGAATTCGGATTTACCACTGCGGCCTATGTGGTCGCCGCCGTCCTCTTCATCCTGTCGCTGGGCGGGCTGTCGGGCCAGGAGAGCGCCAAGCGCGCGGTCTGGTACGGCATCGCCGGCATGGCGCTGGCGGTGTTCGCCACGCTGATCGGCCCGGGCTCAGGCCTGTGGCCATTGTCCGTAGTCCTGGTCGCGGCGGGCGGCGTGATCGGCTACTACGTGGCCAAGCGCGTACAGATGACCGAGATGCCGGAACTGGTTGCGGCCATGCACTCGCTGGTCGGCCTTGCCGCGGTGTTCGTCGGCTATAACGCCCACATCGAGCTGGGCAACGTGCTGGCCATGGACGACACGGCCCGCAAGACGCTGGAAGGCTTTGCAGCGCTGCTCGCCAAGAAGACCGGGGTTGAGCACAACATCCTGCGCATCGAGCTGTTCCTCGGCGTGTTCATCGGCGCCATCACCTTCACCGGTTCCGTGGTTGCCTACGGCAAGCTCGCCGGCAAGGTCACCTCTGCCGCCGTCAAGTTGCCGGGCGGCCATGCGCTCAACGCCACCGCTGCCGCCATCTCGGTGCTGTGCCTCGTCTGGTACATCATGTCCGGCGGCATCCTGCCCCTGGTCATCATGACACTGGCGGCGCTGTTCATCGGCTACCACCTGATCATGGGCATCGGCGGCGCCGACATGCCGGTGGTGGTGTCGATGCTCAACTCCTATTCGGGCTGGGCGGCGGCGGCAATCGGCTTCTCACTCGGCAACGACCTACTGATCGTGGTCGGCGCGCTGGTCGGTTCGTCGGGCGCCATCCTGTCCTACATCATGTGCAAGGCCATGAACCGCAGATTCGTCTCGGTCATCCTTGGCGGCTTCGGCAACACCACAGGCCCGGCCCAGGCCATCGAGGGCGAGCAGATCGCCATCGACGCCGACGGCGTGGCTGCAGCGCTTGAAGACGCCGACAGCGTCATCATCGTGCCGGGCTACGGCATGGCCGTTGCCCAGGCGCAGCAGAACGTGGCCGAGCTCACCCGCCGGCTGCGCGCCAAGGGCAAGGA
>JAZBOA010000103.1:0-4964 GCA_036350935.1 Anderseniella sp.
CAGCTTCACCTATACCGTCTCGGACGGACAGGGTGGCTCGGACACCGCGACGGTCAGCGTCACTGTCATTGCGGTCAATGATGCACCTGTTGCGAACGACGACAGCGCCACGACCACGGAGGGTGCGGCAGTTACCATTGATGTGTTGGCCAACGATACGGACGTCGATCGCGATACCCTGACCATTGCCGGCGTCGCCCAAGGCACGAACGGCAGCGTGGTAAACAACACGACTCTTGTCACCTACACACCCAAGTCCGGCTTCACCGGGACGGACAGCTTCACTTATGCCATTTCGGACGGACAGGGCGGGTCAGCTACCGCGACGGTGACGGTGACGGTCGAGGCGTCCGGCGCAGTCGGAATCAGCCTGAGCGCCAAAGGCTACAAGGTAAAGGGCCAGCAATACGTCGACCTCAAATGGAGCGGTGCGTCCACAACCAAGGTGGAAATCTACCGGACCGATCGAGACAACCAAGGGACCGTCCTCAAACCGGAGCGAGTCATCACCACGACGGACAACGAAGGCGCCTACACCGACGCGATCGGCAGGTCCGGCTGGGGTTACTTCGTCTATAAGGTTTGCGAAGCAGGCACCAGCTCCGTCTGCTCCAACACAGTCCAAGTCAATTTCTGACTTGGTACGACTGTAGAAAACGCTTACCAAGGCCCGCTTCGCGCGGGCCTTTTTTGTTTCTATGCCGGATCCGGCGCTCAGTCGATGTCGGTGCGGCCTGTGTCACGAAGTCAGGCCTGCGGCGCAGCGGTCCTGTAACCTCGGCCGCGACGACAACCAAACAACCTCGCCCACCCCCGGCATCTTCCCGGGTGCGCTGAAGACAGCCAGTGCGCCTGCCCGGTCAGCGTTTCCGCTCAAGATCGGAAGTCGATATTTTCCGGGGCAGGTCCGACCGCCCGAGGTCGAGTCCGGACGGTTCCACCGCGTCGCTGCCGGTGTCGAAAGCCAGGAGCGAGGCGGGCGACTCCGGGAAATCCGTGACGGGCTGCTGTTGGAAACGACATCCCCCCGATCGGCGTAAATGGCAGTTGAACCGAAAAAGAGCAGTTACACGTTACACCTTGCCTCGCGGATATCGCCGCCAAGGTCGTGTGCCAGCGACGGCAGGCTGGGGATGTAGAGATCGATCGCAAAGGGCGTCAGGGCGGCGAGCGCCCCGAGGGCGATCAGCAGCGTCGGCCTGAGTTGCGCACGGGTCATACGCGAGGTCCCAGCCATGCATCGAGGCGGCAACGGCCTGCGAAAATTATTGCGGCCATGAGGACACTAGACTGGCCGAGCAGCCAGGGCTCAGGGTTCCGTCAAAAGCGCTTGAGATGAAGCTATGCAAGCGGGAGCCGCGGTAGCTCGGATTCTCCGGGTTCGATGCCGCGACCAGACCCGTGATGTCACTGTGGTTCGCCTGGGTCAGGCCCTCCTCGGCACGCCAGATGTTCAGTTCAAGATAGCTGTGCTTGGCATCGAGCGGACAGTAGACTTCGCGCAAACTTTCGTAGAGCACACTGGCCTGGCAGCGCTCGGGCGGGGGGATGTGGTCTTGCGCGTCGGCTGCAGCAACACAGTGTACTAATTGGTCATTGCTCCCTTGCACGATGTAGACCGGTGCGAGCTGATCGCCACGTTTCGGCAGCTTTTCGAGATCATTGACACCGAGCGGACCCAGATTGTTGTACTGAAACCAGGCGCACCAGTTGGCTAAGTTCTTTGGTGGCTGACCGGCGCAGGTCTGATCGAAGCCGCCATGTTGAAAGCCATCGATGATTGGACCATCCGCGACCTCGCGCGCCAAGAAAGGCTTCGTCTTATAGGGAAGCGCTAATCTGGCGATCTTCGCACCATCCTCGCTACTCCAGCAGAGCTGACTCATCTTTTCGAGCGTTCGGGCCGACTCGGCCGCGGGAGAGATCAGCGCTCGCGGGTCAAGCTTGCCAACATCCGGCGCAGCGGGCATGGCATTTGGTCGGTAAATGCCATTGCTGTTGCCAAGGGTCGCCCAGGCATTGAACAGGAAGGAAAAAATAAAGGGGGGAACAGGTATTGGCTCGGGAACGCCTGTCATTCCTGTTTGTGCATGTGCCAGCCAGTCAAGATCCGAAAAGCCCAGGGCCATTGGGGAGCGATCCGTCGGCGTGACCAGCATGGCCGGAGCGGCTTCCAGAGCGACTCCGGATAACGCCAGCACGGGGTCGCGGGCGCGAGCCGTCGCCTCGGTGTAGCTTTGCAGCAACTGTCCCGCAAACATGGCGGCGTGGGCGCCTTGGGAATGCCCCCAGGTCACCACATCGTAGCCGTCCAGAGGGTACTCGCGGCGATAAATCTTTTGCAGCAACTCATGCCCGGCACGAATGCTATCGATGATGTTTGCCCCTTCGATCTTACCAAGGGCGTAGGGATGCAGTGCCCGGCGTCCGCTGCGGTCGACATGGTAATCGCTCGCCGCGATGATCAGACCGTCCTTGATCATGCTGGCCAGGATCCCTTCGGCGGCCGAGCCCTGGTGCGCATCACCGCTTTGTTCGCTACCCCATTGCACGGCGCCGATGCCATAAGGGGTTGGACCCCAGATCAGGCTCTCCGGCGTGTAAGAGGGTTGGCAACGGGGAATCATTCCCAGGGTGCCATGCGACCAGGCGACAACACGGCCGGTGCGTCTGCCTTCCGTGACATGGGTGTGAATGTCCGCCGCCTGATCAGGTGCGACGATGACTCCACAAACGCCGATTTTCTCTTTGTTGTTGAGCCCGGTCGATACGTATTGAATACGCCAGGCGCGGGCACCCGCGGGGAAATCGGGTTGATCCGAGGCGACTTTCGGCGTGATTTCATGCCAGGCAAGCAATTTCCCCGGGGCGCGCCTCTGCAAGCCCGGCACTGGGAGATTGCAGGGATACTGTGGCCTAGCCGAGCTTGCTTGGGTGTGCGCCTTTTGGGGGCCGGCATACACTCCGGTGGTCAACACCAATGATAGCGCAACCAATTGCAGCACTGAAATGGAGTAAAATTTTCTGAAAGTAGACATACGACGCTCCTCCATCTTACCCATTGGCATTGGTCATCGCTTGACCTAATGCCGAGCAAAGCAATCAGCTAAAGATCTATTTAAGGCCATAAAATCAGGCCCTTCCCGGCTGACCTTGGGCTGGTCGCAGCGAGTGGCCTAAGGCATGATCAAGGCTTGTACTTGAATCTTAGCTTCGCTGCCTCAGGAAATGAGCCGTTTTTCTTGGATAAAACTGTTTTTTTTTATGTCAAAAATGACTCATACATGAATTCTCTTACTCGTTCTTGCTCCTACGTTCGCCACTGTGAAATACACGCAAATGAATTTTCGTTGGCTGACCGATCCGGACGCGACTCCTTTGCAAATCGATACCTTGCAGCAGAACCTGCCGAGAACCGCGATTCCGCATCCCGACGGCTTGGGCGAAGGCTGGATTGAGCTTGTCACCCTGGCACTGGACATGCATCTATGCCGGGTTGAACATCAATTCCGGCCGGGCCTGCAAGGCATGGAATTGATGACCGAAGTGGTGGCCACACCGACGGAACCGCTGTTTTTCGTCAAGGCCGATCGCAGCGGTCGAGGGCTGTTACAGGACGACCACCTGGGCGTTAGTCTGGAGTACCAACGTGACCTTTGCGTTTTCGAGCATCTCGATCAGGTCAATCACCGACACTGGACGGATCTATCCTCGCCGGTGGATGTCACAGCCTTGAGTTTCGGGATGTCCAAGCTGCGACTGGCACTCGGCGAGGACTTGGCCGCAGCACTCTGCGGCGCACTCGGAATCGACCAGCTACCCTCGGCGCGAGTGCAACCGGTACCCCGTTCCATCGTGGCAATGTTGCACTCCGGGCTCGGCAATCACTTGACTGGCCAGTTGCGCAAGCTCCACACCCAGGCCAAGGTGCTGGAGTTCTTGGTCGCTTTATCCGTGCATTTTGTCGGTGGTGCACCTGCGGTTTCGCGCAAGGTTCAGCGCATCCGCGACCTGCGGGAAGAGCTCAATCAGCTCAATGGCGTGGTGCCCAGCCTAAGCGAGCTCGCGCGGCGTCACGGCTTCTCCGAAAGGGTCATGAGCGAATTGTTCAAGCGGGAATACGGCCAGACCATCTACAGCCATATTACCGACAGCCGTCTTCACGCCGCCCATGCCGCCTTGCTGAACAGCGACACTCCCATGAAGGTTTTGGCCGCTCGCCTGGGTTATGCCGACGTGAGTCATTTCAGCAATGCGTTTACGCGCAAGTTCGGCTATAGGCCTGGAAGCCTGCGGCGCGGTAAGGGATTGACCAGCACATTTTAGAAAGCGCATGAACAGAAGAACTTTTCCTTATTTTTAACAGTGGTTTATAATATGGCCCCATGATCGAGAATCTCGCCGATCCCCGATCAAGAGGGACAGATAAAATCCTAACCAGCTGATTACCGAAGGGCTCGGCAGCGATCTTGGCCTCCTTTCGTCGGGGGACGCCCTGAGCCTTTATCAACGATCGGGTCCGGTGCCTCCCCCGACGGGACTGGTACGCCTGTAGTCTGGCAGCGATGCGAGTTGTTGTTGTTTTAGCGGCTTGATTGCGCGAATCCGCATCGAACGAGGCCCAATTCAATACACTCGCACCAGCCAGCCGCCATGCAGGACGGGGTGCGGGGGCGGAAAAAACGGAGTTTTCAGTCGAGCGCTATTTCGTCGCCGGTCTGCGTCTGATCCTGGACGTGGTGGTACTGGCCGGCAACCAGAGCGCATCCAAGTACAGCGTACCGGGCCCGTGGGAGGTGCTTGCACGCCTGCCGCGCACGCACTGGCCGGTATGCATTCGGTCTTCGCCACCGCGCATTACCGCGAAGGCGTGCCCCGCCATGCCCTGGTGCTGCATTCGGACAACGGCGCGCCGATGAAGGGCGCCACCATGCTGGTGATGCTGCAACGCCTGGGGGTCGTGC
>JAZBOA010000104.1:0-13389 GCA_036350935.1 Anderseniella sp.
ACGACGAGGCCGGGCCGGGCATCAAGGAAGGCTTGCGTATCGCCAATGGTGAAGCGGGCATGGTGGTACGGCGAGCGGATCACCCTCACCATCAACGCACTGGCCGGAATGCCGTCGGCGCCAAACACCTCGCGGCCATCGACCTTGGGCTCGCCATCGACGCGGCGGATGGGCTGGCCGACAGACCGGCCAGCGCTGGACGGCGCTCGCACCGCATTGGACCCAGCAGCGAACAGCACCGCATCGATGATCTTGGCATAGCCGGTGCAACGGCACAGCACGCCGCCCAGCGCATCTTCGACCTGCTGCTTCGTGGGCGATGGAGTTGCGTCCAGAAGTGCAGCCGCGCTCATCAGCATGCCCGGCGTGCAGATGCCGCACTGGGCGGCGCCGAACTCGAGGAAGGCGTCCTGCAGGCGGGTCAGCCGGCCATCCTGCTTCAGCCCCTCCAGCGTGGTGACGGCGGCGCCGTCAAGCTGCCCGGCGGCGGTCATGCAGGCGCAGGCGGGTGCACCGTCGATAAGCACGGTGCAGGCGCCGCAATCGCCTGCATCGCAGCCTACCTTGGTGCCGGTCAGGCCAAGTTCGCCGCGCAACACATTCGACAGCCGCTCATGCGGGGCGGCGTTGAGCGAGACGTCCTTGCCATTGACCGAGCATCTGATTGCCGGCGGCGGCGGCACGTGGCGGTTCATGAGCAGGCTCCTTCTGCCGCAGAGGCAAGGGCGCGGCGCACGCCCTCCAGGGCTGCGTCCATCCGGTAGCTGGCGGGCGCGCGCACATCGCCGATTGGTGACAGGGGCTCCAGGTGCGAAGCATCTGCGATACCGGCAGCGGCGTCGAGCGTCTGGCCGATGAGCGCCGCCTCAAGGGCGGTCAGCCGCTGGGCCACGGCGGAGCAGGCCCCTACGGCGACGGCGGCCGCGGTGATGCGCCCGGCCTGGTCTGCCGCCAGACGGGCCGCAACCATGGCTATGGATATGACCAGGTAGCGGCGTGAACCCAGCTTGAAGAAGGCTGAATCACCCTTCAAACTGGAGGCGGGCACGTCGATAAAGGTCATCAATTCAGTTGAATCCCGGGCGGTTTTCCGGTTGCCCTGAATGAAGTCAGCCAGCTTCATGGTGCGGACACCTGCACGGCTCACAAGCTCGACGCTGGCGTCAAGCACCAGCAGGGGCGGCACGCCATCAGCCGCTGGCGAGGCATTGCAGAGATTGCCGGCAAGACTGGCGCGGTTCTGGATCTGGACTGACCCCACCTCCCGCGCAGCCTGCTTCAAGGCAGTGAACGCAGGCGGCAAATCCGCCCTCACAAGGTCTGTCCAGGTGGTCAGCGCGCCAATGCGGATCGAACCGTCCTCACGCCTTGTGACGCCGCGCAACCCGGCCAGCCGGGACACGTCCAGAATCGGGGTGGTGACAGGGTCCTCGCCGAGTGAGGGATAGACGTCGGTGCCGCCTGCCAGCACCGTCCAGCCGCCATCACCGAGAAGCGTTACCGCTTCTTCCAGCGAGGTTGGCTGAGCGTACGCTACCATCGCGCCTCCGGATCGTTTGTGCGCTAATGATAGGGACGGGTTTCCGGATGAGTCAATCATCGCCAATGACCGGACAAAAATTTAATTCGCCTTGCGGGTCAGTGCCTTGACTTGCCGAGGCCAAACGGCCCGTCCTGCACGAACCGGCCAATCAGGGCGAAGTAGAGCCGGTAGGGCAGCAGGCGCATCAGCTTGGTCTGCATCACCGCCGGCCAAGGGAAGGCAATCTCGAAGCGGCGGGTGGCAAGCCCTTCGACAATCCGCCGCGCAGCGTCATCAGCCTCGACGATATGTGGCATGTGGAAGTCGTTCACGTCGCTCATGGGCGTGCGGACAAAGCCGCAATTGACGACGCTCACCGCAATGCCGGAGCGGGCAAGATCAGTCCGCAAGGCTTCGGCGTGGGCAATGACCGCGGCCTTCGAAGCCGAGTACAAGGCTGCGCGCGGAATGCCCCGGTAGCCGGCCACCGACCCCATGAAACACAGGTGCCCCTGCCCCCTTGCCCGCATGGACGGCAACGCAGCCGCTGCCGTGTTGACCGCCCCCAGGTAATTGACCGCCATGACCCGGGCAGCCTCGCTGGCCGAATAATCAACGGCGTCCATGAGGACCCAGATACCGGCCGACATGATGACCAGGTCCGGCACACCAAGCTGGCGCTCGATGCGGTCATATACCTCGCGGCATGCGGCTTCGTCAGTAACATCGAGTGGAAATGGCGTGATGCCCGGATGGACGGCAGCAAGCGCATCGAGCTCGGCCTGCTTGCGGCCGGATGCGGCAATGCACGCGCCAGCACGCGCAAGCTGCAACGCAAGCTCGCGGCCAATGCCCGTCCCAGCCCCCGTAATCCAGACGGTTTTCCACGCAACAGAGTCCGTCATGATCCGGAGTAGTAGCCGATTTCCAAATTGAAGGCGAGACGCACCCCCGAACGCAAAAGGCCGGACAACTGGTGCCCGGCCTTCCAGGTTGAATGACTGGCCCTGAACCGCTCAGCGCGGCGCCAGGATCATGATCATCTGGCGGCCTTCCATTTTCGGCTCGAACTCCACCTTGGCGATTTCCTCGGTGTCTGCCTTGACCTTCTGCAGCAGGTCGAAACCAAGCTCTGTGTGCGCCATTTCGCGTCCTCGGAAACGCATGGTGACCTTGACCTTGTCGCCTTCCTCGAAGAACCGCTTCATGGCGCGCATCTTGACTTCGTAGTCGTGAGTGTCGATGCCGGGCCGCAGCTTGATTTCCTTGACCTCGATGACCTTCTGCTTCTTGCGGGCTTCATTGGCCTTCTTCTGGGCCTGATACTTGTACTTGCCGTAGTCCATGATCTTGCAGACAGGAGGTTCTGCGTTCGGTGAGACTTCCACCAGATCCAGACCGGCTTCTTCAGCCAGCGCCAGCGCCGCTTCGGTTTTCATCACGCCGCGCTTTTCACCTTCGTCGTCGATCACCAGAACGGTGTTGCTGGTGATTGCATCGTTGACGCGCGGTCCATCATCCTTGGGCGGCATTTGCCCGTTCATCGGTCTGCGAATGGTCAGGTCTCCTTTTTGTGGCGCCAGCCGGCAACAACTGCTGAAGGCACCTTCGGGGTTCAAATCATGCGAAATCGCACCTAAACATGCTTAGCAGATTTTGCAAGCGATGTTGAGAGGTCTTGAACGTGCCTGACCATGCCAGCCCCTCGCCACCCGCCGCCCGGATACACATGATGCCGGACGGTACGCCGATCGCCTGGATTGCCGACGGCGCCCGGCCGGGCAGTAGGGACGCCTGCGGCACGTTCTGGCTTGGCGGCTTCAAGTCGGACATGCGCGGCACCAAGGCCGAGGCGCTGGCGGACCACGCCGTGCAAGCAGGGCGCTCGTTCGTGCGGTTCGACTATTCGGGCCACGGCGAAAGCGGCGGCACGTTCGTGGACGGCACCATATCGGCGTGGCTCGATCAGGCGGAGGCCGTGTTCAACGCCCACGCGGCGGGCAAACGCGTGCTGATCGGCTCAAGCATGGGGGGCTGGATCGCGCTGCTGCTGGCACGGCGCCTGATCACGGCAGGCAAGGCAGACCGGCTGGGCGGGCTCATCCTGATTGCGCCGGCGGCCGACATGACCCGTGACCTGATGTGGGACAAGTATGGCGAGGAATTCCGCGACGAGGTGGTGCGGCTGGGCAAATACGAGCGGCCGTCGGAGTATTCCGACGAGCCTTATGTGATCAGCCGGGCGCTGATCGAGGACGGCAAGCAGCACCTGATGCTCGACGATGGCATCGACGTGCCCTGCCCGGTGCGCATCCTGCAGGGCGAGGACGACCCTGACGTGCCCTGGGAACACGGGCTGAAGGTTTATCGTGCGTTGCGGGGAGATGATGTAACGTTCGCACTCATCAAGGGCGGCGACCACCGGCTGTCAACTGACCGCGACCTCGCCCGGCTGGTGGAGACGGCCGAGGCACTTTGTGCGAAGGCGGATGCCAGCACCTAAACCAGCGCCTTCAGTCCCTCGCGGAACGTCGGGTACCTGAACTCATACCCCAGTTCATTCTTTACCCGCGCATTGGAGACGCGCTTGGACTCGGCATAAAAGCTCTTCGCCATGGGGGACAGTTCGGCGTCCTCGAACGCGACTGCCGGCGGCGGCTCGACCCCGATCAGCTCTGCCGCCCACGCCACCACGTGCTGGGGTGGGGCAGGCTCGTCATCGCAGACATTGTAGGCCGTGCCCGGATCGGGCCGCGCCATCGAGGCGCGCAGGATGCCAGCGATGTCCTCTACGTGGATGCGGCTGAACACCTGGCCCGGCTTGATGATCCGCCTGGCGGTGCCGTTGCGAAGGCCTTCGACCTGGTTGCGGCCCGGCCCGTATATGCCGGCCAGCCGGAACAGGTGAACGGCCAGGCCGAATGCATCGCGCATGCCGAGCCAGCCGGCCTCGGCCTCCAGCCGCGCCCGCCCGCGCTCCGTCGACGGTTCCAGCGGCGACAACTCGTCCACCCAGCCGCCGCCACGGTCACCGTAGACGCCCGTCGTGGAGAGATAGCCGAACCAGGCGATCTGTCCGGCGCGCGCAGCCAGATCATCGCCGGCAAGGCGCAGGACGGGATCGCCCTTCTCGGCCGGCGCAATCGAGTGCAGCACGTGGCTCACACCGTCGAGCGCTGACGGGTCCATCGGCGTTTGCCCATCAAACAACACAGCCTCGTGTCCGGCGGCGCGGATGGCATCGCAGCCGTCACGCGAGCGGCTGGTGCCGGTGATGCGCCATTCATCGGGCGGCAGCTGCCGGGCAAGCGCCTTGGCCGAGTAGCCGAAGCCGAAACAGAACAGGTGCTTCTTCACGTCAGGCATTCCATTCCTCTCTTGCAGCGTCATCCTGCTCGCCTGGCTTGCACCTGTCACGCAAGGCCACGAATTCATCACGCGCCAGCAATTGCGACAAGGCCCACACCGCCATGGCGCGGACCAGCGGCGAGGCATCGTCCAGCCGCGCTATCGCAACGTCAACCAGCGAGACGTCGCCAGAGTTGCCAATGGCGATCAGCACGTTGCGCACGAACCTGTCGCGGCCGATGCGTTTTACCGGCGAGCCCGAGAACAGTTGGCGGAAACCGGCGTCATCGAGGGCAGCGAGCTCAGCCAGCGGCGGGGCAACGAGATCATCGCGCGCCATCAGCTTCGCCTCCCTGGCCAAGGCGGCGAACTTGTTCCAGGGGCATACGGCCAGGCAGTCATCGCAGCCATAGATGCGGTTGCCCATGGGCTGGCGGAATTGACGCGGGATGTGGCCCTTGTGCTCGATGGTGAGATAGGAAATGCAGCGGCCCGCATCGAGCCGGTAGGGCGCGGGAAAAGCGTCCGTGGGGCAGACGTCGAGGCAGGCCCGGCAGGAACCGCAATGGTCTTCCCCGGGCTCGTCCTCCACCAGGCTGGCAGCTGTCAGGATGGAGCCTATAAAGAACCACGAGCCGAGCTCGCGGGACACCAGGTTGGTGTGCTTGCCCTGCCAGCCCAGCCCCGCCTGCTGGCTCAGCGGCTTCTCCATCAGGGGGGCGGTGTCCACGAACACCTTCACGTCTTCACCGGTCTGCGCACCCAGCCAGCCGGCCAGTTCCTTCAGCCTGCCCTTGATCACGTCGTGATAATCGCGGTTGAGCGCATAGACCGAGATCACCCCGGTGGAGCGTTGTTCGAGGCGCTGCATCGGGTCGATATCCGGGGCATAGCTCATCGCCAGCACCACCGCCGAGCGGGCCCCCGGCCACATGGCGTCCGGCGAGCGGCGGCGGTCAGCGGTCTGCTCCAGCCAGTCCATGGTGGCGTGAAAGCCGCCGGCTACTGCCTCGTCCAGCCTGCGGCCCACCAATTGCGGCAGGCCGGCACGGGTTATGCGCACGGCGTCAAAGCCGAGGGCGGCGGCGCGGGCGCGCAAGGTCTCTTCAAGGCTGGCCGTCATCGGGCCAGACTATCAGAAATCAAGCTCGGCGTAGCTGGCAGATGGCGTCAGCCCGCGCACATGGTCAGCCAGCAGCGGACGGAACGAGGGGCGCGACTTGATGCGCTGGTACCAGGCCTTGGCGTCCGGAACGGCGTCCCAGACGATATCGCCGGTATAGTCTGCCACCGACAGGTGGCAGGCAGCTGCAAGGTCCGCCACGGTGATGTCGTTGCCGGCAAGCAGGTTGTGCTGGCTGGTCAGGTAATCGATGTAGGCCAGGTGATCCTTCAACGCGGCAAGCGCTGCGCGGACACGGTTCATGTTGGGGGCGCCGCCACCCTGGGCCTCCGGCACGAACCGCTTGACCACCTTCTCCATCAGCAACGGCGATGTGACCTCGTGGTGAAACTTGCCGTCGAACCAGGCGACCAGCCGGCGCACCTCGGCGCGCTGGGCAGGACCCGTACCCCACAACGACCCTGCAGCAGTGCTGCGGGTTTCGTCCAGGTGGCAGCCAGTGGCTTCCACGCCGGCGCAGACCGTGCCGTCTTCGTCGATCAGCACCGGCAGCGTGCCAGCGGGGTTGAGTGAGATGAAATCCTCCCGCGCTTCCCAGGGACGTTCTTCAAGCAATTCCGCCGCAATTCCCATTTCAGACAGGGTCAAGCGGACGCGGCGGGAGAACGGATCGAGCGGAAAATGCAGCAGACGCACCATAGTATGTTCAC
Organism: Anderseniella sp.; assembly: GCA_036350935.1. Lineage (GTDB taxonomy): Bacteria > Pseudomonadota > Alphaproteobacteria > Rhizobiales > Aestuariivirgaceae > Anderseniella. The sequence goes on from JAZBOA010000104.1 coordinate 6,704, forward strand.
CAATTTGTCTGGTAAGACCTTGCGCGCCGGACGGCGGCGGGCGATTCGGACACGAACTTGTTATGCCAGTAGCGGCGACTTGTGGCCACAACTGGGTGGCGTCAATGCCTTCAGGGGGTTCTCATGCTGATTGAGCAGATCATCGTGCTCGCCATCATCCAGGGCATTACCGAATTCCTGCCGATCTCCTCGTCGGGGCACCTGATTCTCGTGCCCGCGCTGACCGGCTGGCCCGACCAGGGGCTGATCGTCGACGTGATGGTGCACATGGGCTCGTTCCTGGCGGTCATCGCCTATTTCTGGCGCGACATCCTCAACATGGCCATTGGCGGGCTGAACCTGCTGCGCGGCCGGCTGACCGATGACGGGCGCATGGCGATCCTGATCCTGATCGGCACCATTCCGGCGGTCGCCTTCGGGCTGTTCGTCAAGAAGACGGGATTGATCGATTCGGTGCGCGGGCCGGAAATCGTGGCATGGAACGCCATCATCTTTGGGGTGCTGATGTACGTTGCCGACCGGTTCGGCAAGACGGTGCGCTCGATGGAGCACATGACGCTGGCTTCTGCCATCATCATCGGCGTGGCGCAGGCGATTGCCATCATTCCCGGCACCAGCCGGTCGGGCATCACCATGACGGCGGCGCGGGCGCTGGGCTTTTCACGGCCTGAGGCGGCGCGGTTCTCGTTCCTGCTGGGCGTGCCGGCCATTGCGGGCGCAGGCGTACTGGTGCTGGGCGAGGCGATTTCCGAAGGCGCCACCATCTCGGGCGATGCGATCCTGACCGGCGTGCTGACCTTCTTCACGGCGCTCGCGGCCATTGCCTTCCTGATGGCGATCGTAAAACGCTACTCGCTGGCGAGCTTCGTGGTCTACCGGCTGATCCTCGGCGCGGTGCTGCTGTACCTGGTGCACACCGGCTTCTTCGCCGCAGCCGCCTGAGACCGCATCAGGCAGTTTCAGATGGATTGCGTGGAGAACTGTCCGGCCCTGCGGTAACGGTACAGGTAGGACGGCACGATGGCCTCCACCGTCTCCGGCTCGATGCCGAGACCTTCCAGCGTCCGGCCATCCGCCCTTGCACTGTCCGAGACCACGTTATCGGACTTGAGCAGTTCGACCTGGTCTGCGGTCAGCACCGGAGATGGCAGCAACCCCATGACGGTTCCCATGATGCGTGCCACCGGGAACGGCAACGGCAGCAGCAGGCGCTTGCGGCCGGTGACCTTGAGCACGTATTCGAGCACCTGCCGGAAGCTCATCCTTTCCGGCCCGCCCAGTTCGTAGGTCTTGCCATTGGCCTCGCCAGACGCCACCAGCTTCGCCACGGCCTCCGCCACATCGCCGACAAACACCGGCTGAAACACGGTCTCGCCGCCGCCGATCAGCGGCAGCATCGGGGAGAACCGGGCCATGGCGGCAAACTGGTTGAAGAAATTGTCCTCCGGTCCGAACACGATGGACGGCCGGATGATGATGGCGCCGGGGAACTCCTCTGCCGCGGCCTGCTCGCCGGCGGCCTTGGTGCGGGCATATTCGGCGCCCGAGCCGGTATCGGCGCCGATGGCCGACATCTGGATAAACTGGCTGGCGCCGGCCTTGCGCGCCGCCCGGGCGGCCACCCGGGCGCCGTCGGCATGCAGGGTCGAGAAGCTTTGCCCGCCCGATGAATACAGCACGCCGACGAGATTGATCACCACGTCGGCGCCGGCACAGGCGGCGGCTACGGAGTCAGGATAACGCAGGTTGCACTGGACCGGCATGATCTGGCCGGGGAAACCGAGCGGCTGCACATGACCCGCCAGATCCGGACGGCGCACGGCAACGCGGATGCGGTGGCCAGCCCGGGCCAGCGCCCGGGTGATGTGACGGCCGAGGAAGCCCGATCCGCCGATGATGGTGATCAGCTTGGCAGTTGCGGTCATGGATGTCTGTCCCTCGTCAGTCGAAACGGTTTCCGGATCTGGTTTTACAGTGCTTTTAGCGATCAGGGACGGTGGTTGCAAAGGCGCTTTAACGCCACGGCTGCAAAAACACCGGCACACCCGCCGCACCCGCCAACAATTATCAGGGCGACGGCCAACTGGCCAGTTGACAACACGCGCATCACCCCACTATGACAGCGCCTGCTCGCGGGGTTTGACACCCCGTCAGGCCCAGGTGGCGGAATTGGTAGACGCGCTAGCTTCAGGTGCTAGTTTCCGAAAGGAAGTGGAAGTTCGAGTCTTCTCCTGGGCACCAAGATTTCCTTGAATGACATGATGATGTGAATGGTGATATCGCCCCGGCATTGACCTGCCGGGCGTTGGCGGCTTTGCTGTCCGGGTATTCCCGACTTGCCCCGCCAAGAGGACAGCCCATGACATCACTCACCGGAAAATCCGCAATCATCACCGGCGCCAGCCGGGGCATCGGCGCGGCCGCCGCACGGGTCATGGCCGCCGGAGGTGCGAAGGTGCTGCTGGCGGCGCGCTCGGCCGGAGAGATCGAAACTGTCGCGGGCGATATCCGCGAAGCTGGCGGCACGGCTGAATGCATCACCTGCGACGTGACCGGTTGGAACGAGGTGCAAGCCATGGTGGCCCGTTGCAGGGGCGCCTTCGGCAGCGTGGACATTCTCGTCAACAATGCCGGCGCCATCGAGCCCGTCGCCCGGCTGGCCGACTCTGATCCGTCCGAGTGGGTGAGGGTGGCCGACGTCAACTACAAGGGCGTCTATTACGGCCTGCGCGCCGCCCTGCCGGTGATGCTTGAGCAAGGGGCGGGCACCATCATCAACATCTCGTCAGGTGCGGCCTACAACGCGCTCGAGGGCTGGAGCCATTATTGCTCGGCCAAGGCGGCGGCGCTGATGCTGACGCGCGCCGTGCACAAGGAGTATGGCAGCCTTGGCATCCGCTGCTGCGGCCTGTCACCGGGCACGGTGGCGACAGACATGCAGACCGTCATCAAGGCCTCCGGCATCAACCCGGTCAGCCAGCTCGATCCATCGGTGCACATTCCGCCTGAATGGGCAGGCAAGGCCATTGCGTGGCTGGCTGCCAACGGCGCTGATGATTACCTGGGCGAGGACATGCACCTGCGGACTGACGAGGCCCGGGCGAAACTCGGTCTGCCGCCGGTGAACGCCTGACAGCTGAAGCCGCGTTGGACCGCCTCAACCGGCAGCCGTGCGCCCGCTCAGCAAGGCACCGTGCACCGTGCCGGGGTAGTCTGCGCTGCACGCCTCGCCGGCAAAGCGCAGCGCGCCGCCTGCTTCCGGGCGCGCCAGTTCGTTGCGATCAGCGCTTTCGCTGCCGACGGCGTTGTAACTGTAGGAGCCGCGCGCCCATTCATCCATCGACCAGCGGGTGATCTGCCAGCCAACAGGTTCAGGCGCGGATGACCCGAACATCTCGCGCAGCGCCGCGACCGCTTCAGCCACGATGGCCCGGTCGTCAAGGCGTTCCACCACGCGCGCCACACTGGCGCCGGTGAAGCCCAGCAAGACCGGCGCCCCTGTCCTTGCGAGGCTGACCCATTGCGACCACTTGCCTGGATCATCCTTGAGCAGTTCGAACCAGTCGATGCCGGGTGGCCAGAATGCCCTGTGAAAGCGCAGGAAATGCTTGTTGAGGAGGCCCATGCCCAGCCGGTCGATTGCCTTGCGCTTGGGGCCGGGCAATTGCGGGGTAAAACGGATGCTGCCTTGCTGCAGGACACCCAGCGGCACCGTCACGATGACCCGGTCCGCCCTGATCGTCCTGCCAGAGATCAACCCGACTTCAACGCCGTTCCCGCCCCAGCGCACCTCGCTGACGGCGGCACGGGTGACGATATCGAGGCGGCGGGCGAGATGATCGGTGAGCTGGCCATAACCGCCGGGAAACAGCAGATCGGCGCCGCCGAACTCTTTTCCATCCTCGATGTACCATGCCGACATGCGGTCTGCGGAGCCGCCATACTCCTGCTCGAAGTTGCCAGCGAGGTGGAATTCGAGCTGGGCACGTTGCGCCCGCGTGCGCTGCCCGGGCGGGCTGACCAGATCGATCGCGGCCCTGACGGATAAATCATTGTCTGCCCGCTCCGCCCGGCGCAAGGCCCTGCGCACAACGCCAGCTGCCCAGGCCTGTGCAGCATCGCGCACCCCGGCTTGAGCCAGCGCAGAGGAAATGTGCAGTTGCGAGCTGTCGTAGCTAGTCGGGACTGTGCTTGCGCCCGCTCTTTCAGCCAGCGCCGTTACCGGGTTGCCCTGGGCGCCGTGTATCCAGGACGCGCCAAGGTCCACAGGCAGACCCGGCCATGCATGGCTGGTATGGATGCGGCCGCCGATTCGATCACGCGCCTCAACAACGGTCACCGCATGGCCTGCGTTCGCCAGGGCCTGCGCGGCTGACAACCCCGCGATGCCGGCGCCGATGATCACGACAGACTGCCGCTTCACCTGGCCCGAAACGGCGGGCGGCGCAAGGATCATGGCTCCCAGGGAGGCAACGACGCTTCTTCGGTGCGGCATTCGCATTCTGGCCCGGTCAGATTGCAGTTCGGCGCAGGTCTCTACACATGATTGAGGCGTGAAGACAGCGATGGCAAGCCTTGTTGAACAGGCCCGCAATCGTGGTATAGCCATTGGGAACAGAAGGAAGGCATTGACGACATGGCAATCAAGGTACACCAGGGCGACCTGCCCGACGGGCTCGACTTCGGCAGCATGGTCGCCGTCGACACCGAAACCATGGGGCTCAATGCCGGCCGCGACAAGCTGTGCGTGGTGCAGCTGTCGGCAGGCGACGATGATGCGCACCTGGTGCAGCTTGACCGGTCGACCTATCACGCACCGCGGCTGAAGGCGCTGATGGAAAACCCCGATGTCATCAAGATCTTCCATTATGCCCGTTTCGACGTGGGCATGCTGAAGGCTTACCTGGGCGCCGATACGGGACCGGTGTACTGCACCAAGATCGCCTCGCGGCTGGTGCGCACCTATACCGACCGGCACGGCCTGAAGGACCTGGTGCGGGAGATGCTGGGCATCGAGCTGTCAAAGCAGCAGCAAAGTTCGGACTGGGGCACGCCGGTGCTGTCGGATGCGCAGAAGCAATATGCCGCGCTGGACGTGATCTACCTTCACGAACTGAAGGTGCGGCTGGACCAGATGCTGCGTCGCGAAGGCCGGGTCGAACTGGCGCAGGCCTGCTTCGACTTCCTGCCGACGCGGGCTGCACTCGATCTGGCTGGCTGGCCCGAAGAAGACATATTCGCGCATTCGTGAGGCGCTGCCCTATTCCGGCAAGATTTGACAGGCAAGAAGCCCTCGCGTGACATGCGCTGCAAGGCTGCTCTGGCGGGACTTCGGCGGTCACATTCGACGGGAGCGGCAATGACCACTTTTCAGGACGCCGGACCGGCAACCCGGCGCAGGAGGCGCAGGGCGCCCATGCTGATGGCATGGGGAATGCTGCTGGTTGCCGCCGCGGTGTTCGGCGTCTTCATCTACCAGGCTTCCGGCTTTGGCGACAGCGAACACAGCTTCGCTACGGGACCACAGGCAGGCGCCCAGCAACAGACCGCAACCGTCAAGACTGGCGAGGCCGCAGATCAGGAACGCTTTGCGGTGGCCGGTTCGGAAGTCGGCGGATTCGATGACGAGAAGCAGCCCTATACGATTTCGGCAGAACTGGCCCGGCAGGACAAGCAACAGCCAAACCTGGTGCACATGAACAAGGTCAGCGGGCTGCTGCGCCGCACCGACGGACGGCAGATGAACGTGACCGCGGCGAACGGCCTGTTCAACACCACTGACAAGACCCTCATGCTGGATGGCAATGTTGCCATCGTGCTGCAGAACACCTTTACCGCCAGCATGGCAGTGGCCGATGTGGACGTTCAGAAGAAGGCGCTGACATCCGATGCCGACGTCCTGGTGGAGCTGGAGGGCGGCCAGATCTTTTCAACCGGTATTGAGGTTTCGGACAACGGCGCCCATGTGATATTCCGGTCGCGGGTCCGGGCCCAGTTCGAGGATCCGTCACCCGCAAGCCCGGCAGCGGCAGTGCCGGCCGGCGCCGCCAGTTCCTCAAGCTCGAAGGGAAACCTGCAACAATGACATCGCGAGCCGCCACACTGGCGCTGCTGGCCGGCCTGGCAATCGCCAGCCTCAGCCAGCCGCAAGCAGCCCTCGCCCAGACATCCCAGGGAAAGGTCGACATCGAGGCCGATTCCATGGAACTGTTCGAGGAGAAGAACGAAGCCATCTTCCGCGGCAACGTGAAGGCCTCCCGGCGCGACGTGAAATTCTCGGCGGGCACGTTGCTGGTCAAGTTTGCCAAGGATGGCGCCGGCAAGAGCGAGATAACATGGCTGGAGACAGCCGGCGGCGGGGTGCAGATCGTTACTCCCACACAAGTCATCAACGGTGACTGGATGAAGATGAACGTCAAGGCCAATACCGCCGTGGTCGGCGGCGGGGTGACGGTGAAGCAGGGCACATCGGTGGTGAGCGGCGACAAGCTCGACGTCAACCTCAACACCAACGAGTCCAAATTCTCCGGCGGGCGGGTACGGGGCAGTTTCATACCGGACTGATGCCGGCCTTTCCGGGCTGGCCTGCTTGCAAATTCATTCAAGATTAACCATACGGCTTCAGGCAACCTTAACCTTGATAAGCGGTAATCAAGTGAAGCGAACCGGCATCTCGTCCTTGTGGG
>JAZBOA010000105.1:0-5040 GCA_036350935.1 Anderseniella sp.
GTCCTTGCTGGTGAGTATGGCGCTGGAACTCGTCCACGTTTCAGGCTTGACGACGACCCGTGCCTTGCTGGAAACCACGGTGTCCGACCCGCTGGCCGGGACACCGACGACTTCGTAGACGAAGTCGCCTTCCGACTCTTCGACCGGGGCCGTGTAATGAATCGGCGCCGAGGTATCACCGGAAAGGTTGACGGGCTTGGTGATCGACGCGCCATCGCGCAGCCATTCGATGGAGGAAAGGGCCCCACCGTCACACGTCGCCGCGAGCTGCAACGACTGCCCCTGCGTGATGACCGAGTTCGCGGGAGTGACGGTACAGTTGATGGTCGCCGCGTGGGCGCTGCCGCCCATCGCTGCGACAGCAAGGGCTACCCAGTGCGTGGTTTTGTTCAGTGTCATTGCGCTTCCTTTCAAAAAAATCGCTATCCCAGTTGACCGGGTTCGGACGCTTGCCGATCGCGGCGATTCGCCGCCGACGAGCTCCGGACAATCGAGGCGGCAGAAGATGGATTATTTGCTGCGCGCATCATATCACAACCCGCTTATATACGTGGTTATTCAGCTGCTGCCTGGGGCAGCCAGCCGTCCGGAGGCCTCCAGAAGAGACTACCGGCCCAACGTTGATGATAACGGCGCAATTAATGCAAACTTTAGGACCTTTCTTCGCGAAGCGCTTGAAGCGGTCATGCAGCCCGCCGGGAATGGAGATCTGCGCGGCGCGCAGACGAAAAAAACCCCATCTCGGAGAGATGGGGTTTGATGACACTGCGGGGACTGGCTTACGCCAGACTCCGCCTTAACACCCTATGACTTAATCAATGGTGTTGGTCTGGCTGCGCTCCATGGCGTGCTCGATGCTGGAACCGTAGTTCACGGTCGCGCCACCGGCGTCGCGGACGACCGCGGCAAAGCCGATGACCGGCAGGCCGAGGATCGAGTCCTGGCCGCACTGGCCAGCGCCACCGCAGGTGCTAATACCCTGGGTCGCGGCCGCGTCTTCGGTGAAGCTCAGACGGGCCCAACCGGCTGTGCCGACGTCGGCGGTGGAGATGGACAGGCGGTTGGTGCCCGCACCGAACACGCTGCTGTTGTTGAAGTCAACGACGTTGGCTTCATAGCAGATCTCGGCGGTTTCACCCGGAACGGCCGGCGAGAACGAGGTGCCCGAAGCGGCCGCGGTGCCCTCTTCGCGGTTGAACAGGGTCACTTCGATGTTGTCGCAGGACTTGCCACGCTTCACACCGGGCTGGATCTCTTGGTCGAAGCGCTCGCTGAACGGAGCGATCGGACCCACCTTGTCGGTGTAATGGTGCTTGGTCGGGAAAGTCAGCACCCAGCTGGTCGCGGCACCGGCGCCGGTGGCGAACTCGTTGACCACCGAGGTGGCGGCGAGCAGGCCGCTGACTGCGTCATAGGAAGGCGCATTGCCGGAGAAGTTCACGCTGTTCGGAGCACCGTCGTAAAGCCAGAAGATGCTGGCGCTGCTGTCGCCGCTGCCCAGGTCGGGGAGCAGATCCGACGGCGGGCGGACAATGTTGCCGGAGGTAAGGAAGCCTTCGATCGCGGTGGGCGTGGCATCGATCGCGGTGCCGTTGGCGACGTTGATGTAGGTGACGTGGCCCTTGAGGATGTTCTCAGGGGTGTCCATGTAGCTCAGATTCGCGCCAACGTTCAGGAACAGGGCGTCGACCTTGGCGCAGTCACGCGGCGTGCCGCTGACGTGCTTGGCGTTGTACTCGAGGACGTTGGCCGAGTTGCTGGTGGAGCGATCGCTCACGCCCATCAGGAAGACTTCGAAGTAACCTTCCTGGACGCGGCTGATGTCCGAAGAAGCGCCATCGTTGTTGGAACCAGCGAACAGCACGTTGGTGAAGCCAACTTCGCGAGCGCCGGAAACCGTGGCGCTGGTGGGGAGAATCGGGGAAGTACAGGTCTTGTCGAAGGTACGGACCAGCGCGCCGCCGGTGCCGTTGCTGGTAATGCCAGCGGCCCAGTGGTCATTCGGGGAGAGGACGACGTTGAAGTCGCGAACTTCGCGGCTGTTCAACGCTTCACGCCAACGGACCTTGATCACCGCGGTCTTGTCGGAAGTGTTGGTCACCGTGAAGATGGTGTCCAGGCCGTTCTTGACGGTGTAGTAGGGGAACAGCAGGACCTGGCCGACGTTGCTCTGCGAGATGTTCATGGCATGAGCCGGAGCCGCCATCATTGCGCCAGCGCTGACAGCCGAAGCAACAGCCAAGGACACGAGGTTTTTGCGGATATTAAGTTTCATCAGTAACACTCCTTGCAAGGTAAAAAAAAGAACCAACAAAATTAAGCCAAGCGCTTGGCTCCAGCTACGACTTTATAACTTCCATCTTAAGTGAAATCTGCGTGACACCCAAGCTGTTAGTCGGTTATGTACCACCACTCCCGATCCTTGTAAATCCATTTTTCGGAAATGGCCTTCTGTGTTTCGAACACCTCCCCATTTGCTCCAGGAAGCATAAACCGGTAAGTCACTTCCACCGAAACAGCAGCAACGGTGGGGACATCATAACTGACGTTAACAACGCGCGCCAATTGCCAATCCACCACTCTTCCGTACTTGCGCCGGTATTGTTGCGGACTTACAACAGCGCGGTACTCAGGTGTTGTAAACGTATAGGCCTTTTCGACGTCTCCCTTGATGAGGGCATCCCAGCGAGATTCAGCACGTGCTTGCACTGTCGCGCGTTGTGATTCACGCCAGCGTTCGCTGTCCTCCGGCTGAAGGGTCGCGCAGCCGTGAAACGCAATAAGGGGCGCCAAAGACAGCCATGCCAAAACCAGATTCCTGCGATTCCTTAGACTCGACACGAGATACAACGTCCTTCTCCTTTAATGAAATTAGTCTTGGTGCCTCGAATTTTGCTGACCACCGTCGTTGGGGGTCCGCCTTCCGCGAATGTCCGACGCACCGACCAGCGCAACAAACGGCAGATTATGCCGTCTACCCGAGCTCGCCGCAAAATTGCTCGCTCCATGCTGCTGCGGTGAGGAAACTTTGCTCCTCGGTGATGCACCAGCATTTCTGCCAGGACGTGTCCAGGAATGGGCGACATATAAAGCGCAGCGCCAGGTTGCTTGCTCATCAATGGATTCTCGATAGATGCGCAACCGGGATGACAGATTCAAGCTTGGACTGCCAGCGACATCAAATCTAATATCGCACCCTGGCTCAAACTTACGACTCCCACCCCACCTTCGACACCCACAACGCGCATGAAACTCTCGCCCGACTACATTGCTGCCGCGCAGCAAGCTTTTGTCCTGTACCAGCAGGGCCAGTTCCAAAGAGCGCTTGGATTGGCCGAACATTTGATCCAACAGCCCCCCCCTCAACCCAGCCTGCTCAATCTCGCCGCGGTCTGCGCCCGCTCGCTTGGCATGGGTAGCAAGGCCGAGAATTATTTGCGCTCAGCCATCGAGATCAAGCCCGACTACGCTAACGCCTATGGCAATCTCGGCTTGGTCCTGCGGGATGCCGGCCGACTCGACGAAGCGGAGGCCGCTTTTCAGACAGCGCTTCGACTGGATCCAAACGACCTGGAATCCATGATCAACCTGGGTAATTTGTACCGGACGATGAAGCAGCCCATCGAAGCGGAGTCTTCGCTCAGGAAAGCACTGGCCATGGCACCGGATAACGTGACTGCCCTCTATAACCTGGGTTTGTTGTTGTCAGAGCTGAAACGCCTTGATGAAGCCGAAGCCCTTTTCAGAAGCTCCCTGAAAATTCAGCCAAACCAGGCCGACGTTTGCAACGACCTCGGCAACGTGCTGATGGAAAGGCTGCGCTTCGATGAGGCTGAACAGGCATACCGCGAGGCCATCGTGCTGAGTCCGGACTTTGCCGACGCCCATTACAACCTCGGCCTGCTGCTGCTCGAAGCTGGCGCGCAAGAGGCCGCGATGGCCGCACTTCGCCGGACGCTGGAAGTGGCTCCCGGGCATGTGGACGCTCTGAACTGCATCGCCAACCAGCTCAGCCTGAGGGGCCAGTTCGAGCAAGCGGAAAGGGCCTATCGCCAAGCGCTTTCGCTGCGGCCGGGTTCGGCCACGCTTCACAACAATTTTGGCAACCTGCTGCGGGAATCAGGCCGCTTTGCGGAAGCTGGAGCGGAGTACCGGGCTGCGGTGTCGCTGCAGTCGGATTACGGACACGCGCTGGGGCAAGCCGTCAGTTGCGCCCGCAACTGCTATGACTGGTCGAGAGCGGAAGAAGACGCTGCCGCGATCGCCAAAGCCCTTGAGCACGATATGGCGGGCATCCCCGCCCTGATGGCGTTATCCCTGCCCGAACTCGATCCGGCGCAGCTTCGCCGGGCCTCCGAACTGACAGCGACCCAATCGCTTCAGCGTTATCTGGAAGCCCCCCCTCTGGTCAACCCCGACCTGCATCGCCCCCATGACCGGCTGCGGATCGGTTATCTCTCCGCCGAGTTCCACGAGCATGCCGTGATGCATCTGTTGGCCGGTGTCCTGGAAGCGCACGACCGCGACCGCTTCGAGGTTCATGCCTATTCGATCGGCCCAGACCACCACGACGCATACCGTGAGAGAGCCCAAAAGGCTTGCGAACACTTCCACGACCTCTATTCGGCCAGCAAGCTCGATGCGGCCAAACGCATTGCCGCAGACGAGATCGACATCCTGGTCGACCTGAGCGGACACACCGGTCATGCCAGGCCGGCGATCACCGCACTTCGTCCGGCGCCGGTGATCGTCAGTTGGCTCGGCTACCCGGGGACCATGGGGTTGCCGCGGCTCGCGGACTACATCATCGGCGATGCCGTGCTTACGCCACTGGAACACGCCACCCACTACAGCGAGACCCTTGCCTGGATGCCGCATTGCTACCAGCCCAACGACCCCCGCCTGAAACCCGGAAACAGACCGACCCGGCGCGACACCGGACTCCCCGAAGATGGATTCGTGTTCTGCTCCTTCAACCAGCCCTACAAACTGACGCCCGGGATGTTCTCGATCTGGTGCAGGTTGCTCGATGCGGTGCCA
>JAZBOA010000106.1:0-2036 GCA_036350935.1 Anderseniella sp.
ACGATCTCGTCTATCCGCCGGCGAATCTCCGTCGGCTTCAAACCGAGGAACAAACCTCGCAGCATGATGTTGTCGTAGCCCGTACTTTCTGGGTCCATGCCCAGCCCGATATCGAACATCGGCGCTACGTGTCCGTCGATGTTCACCTCACCCGCATTGGGCTCATAAATGTGCGCCAGTACCCGCAACAGCGTGGACTTGCCGGCGCCATTGTGTCCTACCAGTCCGACGCGATCGCCATGATCGAATGCGAGCGTTACGTCGTCCAAAGCCTGCACGACCGAAATGCCGCGCGCGCCGGACGTCTGTTTGATAAGCCCGCCGGTCGCAGACAAGAGTCGCTTCTTCAACGAGCGACTGTTGACATTATAGATGGGAAATGACAGGGAGACGTCGCGCAGCCGTATTGACGCCATTATCCGCTTCCTTCAGACCCAATAAGGGATCCGCCAACGATAGCCGGTGTATAAGAGTAGCGTCACGCTCCACCCCACGAGCGTGATGCCAGCCACCACGACCCAACTCTCCATGGGCGGCAAGTGGCCTAGCAAGGGGGCACGTATGAGTTCCATCAGATGCCAGAACGGGTTGAACTCGAGCAGAAAGGCGCGTCCGGGGAGCATGCTCACCTTCCAGATAACAGGCGTTATGAAAAACATGACCTGCATAACACTCGCAATCATCAAAGGGATATCCCGAAAACGCGCGCTGAGCAAACCGAGCAGCAGTGCTAACCACAGCCCGCTGAGCACTAACACCAGGAGCCCGGGTAAGGCCAAAAACCCAATCCAACCCGGCAGGGCGCCGAACCACGCAGCGACGATGATATATATCCAAACGTTGTGTGCAAAGGTGATTAGATTGGTCCAGACGGAGCGGTATGCATAGATCGACAGCGGCGCGGACAGCTGCCGGATCAGATGTTCCCGGGCTATAAATGTTTGCGCGCCGTCGTTGACCAAACCTGAAATGAAGCCCCACGTGACGAAGCCGGCCGCTAAATAAGGCAGATAATCGTGCAGCTCAAGGCGAAAAATCCGTCCATACAGGAATCCGAGCGCCGCCACCATGACGCCCATGGAAATGGTAATCCAGAACGGGCCGATGACCGAGCGGCGATAGCGCTGACGGATCTCATGTGCACCCATCGTTGCCCATAAAGCGCGTGCACACCATCCATCGGAGATATCGACGATCGCCTTCTTGAACTGCACGGCATCGAGCGCGTGGCCGACGTTGACGGCCAGCCTGGAACGCTGTTGTGGTGCAGGAGCGCGGGCCATAGGGCGCAAGCAAAGGCGGGGCAAAAGGCCTTACAATATACAGGCGATCCGAAACTAAGTCCACGCACGGCTCAGCGGGAATCACCAGGCAAATCAGATCCCGGTTGTCCCCATCGCATGCAGCATCGCCCTCGGCCTGTGGATGCGGCGTGTTGCTTCGCGGTGGCAACTGACGACGACGACGCCGGTCTCCGCCCTAGCGCCCTTTCGCGGTCAGAATGTTTGCAGAAGCCTAGAATTTTGGCTTTCCAAGACGGTTGCCGCGCGTCCGGGTCGTAGAACCCAGCATGCTCAGGGTGGAGAGGCTGGGCAGATGCGTTAGATTCTCGGAAGCGCGCAGTCCCGTCTGCCCCGGAAGGGCCGAAGGCTTGGGGCCAAAGACCAGTGTCGCGCACCGACGATGCCCAAAGGCCGTCGGCCATCCTAAAGCATCACCTCAAGGCCGCATTGAGCGGCCACGCCGTCGGTAGGCCGGAGACAGCGCCCGCAACTGGGTTACCAGCCGCAGCACCCCAGTCACGCTTGGCACCGAGTCCTGCCGCGGCCTGCCTCACCTGGTGCGCGGTCGGCTACAATCTGACCGCATCGACACTGCTTGCGCCAGAAGGGCCTATGCTGGAAGACGTTGAGCTGCAGCGGCTCATCCTGCCAGACCTAGAAGTCTGCCAGGAGCTGGGTCTTTACGCGCACTGCGGCACAAATACCGCGTACTCTTTCCGCGACCGAGAGCTGCACATGGCTGCCGGGAGTCAG
>JAZBOA010000107.1:0-6326 GCA_036350935.1 Anderseniella sp.
ATCAGGGTTGCATCGGGCTGCGGGCAGAGGTCGCCTGCGACAATTTTCATTTCGGCGCCGCGACGGCGGGATGTGAAGGGGGAGACCAGTGACAGCAGATCCGGGTTCAGGTCCGCGACAATAAGCCCGGCCGTTTTTGCGATAGCATCGGCATCGAGAGTGATCGTGATGCGCCCAGCGCTGACCGCACCACTCTTGATCAGGATGGCAGCTTCTGATGTCAGAATGGTTTTGGACAATCTGTAAACCTTGTCCGCAGCAGTGCTGGCGGTCGACGCGTCGTTACAGGCGAGAACAGCATGGCGCCTCGCATGATCTGCAAGGTGACCCGCGATGATCTTTGCGACTGTGTCCTCGAAGGTTTTTGCAGGAAGGCGCCAACCGGTCGTATCCGTGCCAGCTGAGATCAGGCGGTTCGAAACATAGTAACGTAAGCGTTTCCCTTTTCGGAGCGTATGAGACGGTGTCAGCAGATCGCCGGTCTCATCCCGGAATTTCCCCTTCAGCGGCGCGGGGCCCTCTGCGGCGGACCCTGCTGGCGAGCCTCTGCGCTTGTTGCTTGCGGCCTGAAGCCGGGACTGCACCTGGTTCCAGGTCTCCTGTTCGATGATGGCGGGATGGGTCCCAGGGAACGTCTTATCCTTGTGTCGGATCAAGCCAATGTAGACAGGGTTGGTCAGCAGCTTGTGGATTTGTCCGCGGCTGAAAACATTCCCTCCCTGCGTCCGGCCCGACCGAAATTTGTGCTGTTTCGAACGAAGCCCGGCTTTGGCGGCGGCCCGGGTGGCGGCATTCAGGCAGCCTTCGCCGAGATAGAGATTGAAAATCTGCCGCACAACATCAGCCTCGGCGTCATTTACAACCAGTTCGCGCCGAGTTGGATCGGGGTGCGGATCGTATCCGATCGGGGGCAGGCCGCCCATCCAGAGCCCTTTCTTCTTCGAGGCGGCGATCTTGTCGCGGATCCGTTCGGCGGTCACTTCGCGCTCGAACTGGGCGAAGGACAGTAGCACGTTGAGCGTCAACCGCCCCATGGAGGAGGACGTATTGAAAGCCTGTGTGACGGACACAAAGGAACAACGCGCGGCTTCCAGCCGTTCCACCAGTTTGGCGAAGTCGGCCAGAGACCGGGTCAGCCGATCGATCTTGTAGACGACCACCATGTCCACATGCCCGGCATCGATGTCGGCCAATAGACGCTGCAGGGCAGGGCGCTCCAGGGTGCCTCCGGAGATGCCGCCGTCGTCGTAGCGAGACGACAGCATCCGCCAGCCTTCATGCTTTTGGCTGGCAATATAGGCTGCGCAGGCTTCGTGCTGCGCATCAAGCGAGTTGAAGTCCTGATCCAGGCCCTCTTCAGAAGACTTGCGGGTATAGATGGCACAGCGGATGCGAGGTGCGGTCATATCTTCGCCTTTCCGGTGAGCCCGAAGAACCGTGGTCCTGACCAGTGTGCCCCGGTGATCTTGCGGGCGATCGCGGAAAGCGAGCGATGGACCTGACCCTGCCATGCATATCCATCCGACGTGACCTCCACGACATGGGTGACACCGTTCCACTCGCGCAGCAGGCGCCCGCCTGGCTGAACGGCGCCCCTCTTTGTGCGTGCAATCTGTCCTGCTGGCTTCGACAGGGCTTTTCTGACGGAGGGGGGCACACCTCCAAATTGCCGGCTTTGAATCTCTGTCGCCAGAAGTCGTCGCATCAGGGTTTTGCTGAGCCCTTTCGGCACCGGGGTTTTGATGGTTTCCGACCAGGCCGCGATCAGCGCGGCCCGGTCCATAGTCTCGAGATACGCGACCTTCATGATGCGCCCTCAACGGATCTGATGACCCGGTAGATGGTGTCGGTGCGCCCCTGTCCGGTGGTGCGTTCGATATCGTGGCCTGCCTTGCGCAACCCGCTGAGGGCTGCCCGGGCTGAGTGGCGTTGCCAGCCGGTGGCTTTGCAGATGGCGTCCAAAGTGACCCCGGAAGGACGCATCAACATCATGTGCACTTTGGCGACTTTGGTTTGCCTGGGTTTCGACATTTGCATGTTCCTCGCTGTGGGGCAGCAGGATGCTTGCCCCGGTACTGAGGAACGCCCGGAAACCTTCCGGGCTTAGGTCCACTGATGCGTGGCTTTGCGCGCTAGTCCAGTGGAAGTTGCGCTGTGGTGGATGATATCTGGCGCGAATGGACAGGCTCCAGGTGGTGCTCGGTCGGCCTGAACGAAGCCATGCTTTACATGGGATGAAAAGCGTACCACGCCCACGATTATTTCATATTATCATGAGGTTAGGTGAAAAATATTTCCGGAGCAGGCTTGTGGTTGTGACGGTGCAATGCTATATTCCGGTTGTCCTTCGATGAAAGGACAATCCTGCCCCCGTAGGCAGCACTCATTCGGCCAGGTTCTTCTCCCGGCCAGCAGAGAGCATTCGGAGGGGCGACGACTCGGATCATTCGGTCCGGGGGGTTGCCTAATATGCTCTCTCCGTATTCCCCGAAGCGATCCTTTTGAAAACCTGCCGCGCAGCGGCGCATTTGAAAGGAAGCAGCATGTCTGCGAACAGAAAGAAGACAGAGACTTCAGGGGCTGCGCCCGTGATCTGGATGGCCGACAAGGTCACCCATCGGGCGCTTTCCACGCTCAAGCCGTACAAACGCAACAACCGCAACCATAACGCTGCCAGTATCAAAAGGCTGGCGGCGTCGGTGGAGACCTTCGGATTTGTCGTTCCGATCCTGATTGAACCGTCAGGTGTCATCATCGCGGGACATGGACGTTACGAGGCGGCGAAGCTTCTCGGCCTTGCCATGGTTCCGACCGTGACCGCCGATCACCTGACCGAGGCGCAGGTCCGGGCTTTGCGCATTGCGGATAACAAGCTTGCGGAGCTCTCTGACTGGAATGAGGAGGCCTTGCAAATCGAGTTCGGTGAACTGATGGAGTTCAGCCTTGCAGGTGACCTCGATTTTGATCTGGACATCACCGGTTTCGAGATGCCGCAGATCGACATCATCATCGGGGGTGCCGGTGATCAGGCTTCTATTGTCGCAGAGACGGTCGAGGCGCCTGATCCTGGGAAAGCACCCGTAACGCGGCCAGGGGATCTTTGGCTCCTCGGGGAGCACCGTCTCTTTTGTGGGGATGCCCTCAGGGCTGAAAGTTATGAGGCTGTTCTGGCGGGGGATCTGTGCCGTATGGTCTTCACGGATCCACCCTACAATGTGCCCGTCAATGGACACGTGCGAAGCGGTCATGGAGGTGAACATCGCGAGTTCGTCATGGCGTCGGGTGAGATGTCGGACGGCGAATTCCGCAAGTTCCTAAAGAATAGCATCACGCGACTTGTTGCGCAACTGGTTGAAGGCGGCATCGCGATGATCTGCATGGACTGGCGCCACGTGGAAGAGCTGATTGCGGCTGGCAAGACCTGCGGCCTGGACCTGATCAATCTGTGCGTCTGGAACAAGACCAATGGCGGGATGGGTAGTCTCTATCGGTCCAAGCACGAGATGGTGTGCGTCTTCAAGAAACCAGGCGCGTCCCATGTGAACAACGTCGAGCTTGGCAAGCATGGGCGCAACCGGACCAATGTCTGGGACTACGCGGGCGTAAACAGTTTCGGGAAGGGCCGGGAGGCTGACCTGGTTGATCATCCCACTGTCAAACCCACGGCCATGGTTGCGGATGCGCTGATGGACGTGAGCCATCGTGGTGACGTTGTGCTCGACGCCTTCGGTGGCTCCGGGGCGACACTGCTCGCCGCCGAGAAGACCGGGCGTCGGGCACGCCTGATCGAACTTGATCCCGGCTATGTCGATGTCGCCATCCGGCGGTGGCAGGAGATGACCGGCAAAGAGGCTGTGCTGAGCGGGACCGAAGAGACATTTGACGTTCGCTCCGCGGCAAGTGCGTCAGGAACAGCGACCGAGGTCCGGGAGGTGAATCATGTCTGACCAAAATGATGAAGATGCCTATGAAGTGGGCTACGGCAGGCCTCCGAAATCAACGCGGTTCAGGAAAGGACAGTCCGGCAATCCGAAGGGGCGGCCCAAGGAGGCCAGGGGTGTCCTTGCGAGTCTGAAGCGCGAGCTCGATTCACCGATCACAATACGGGAGGGCAATCGCGAGGTCCGGGTTTCCAAGGCGGAAGCCATGGCCAAAAGGGTCATTGCCAGTGCTTTGAAAGGGGATCAGAGGGTGGTGCTCACGCTACTGAAGCTTGATGCGGAGCTCTATGGCACTACCCCGTCGGAACCGGGCCTCGCCGCAGATGCCAGTAAACCATCACCTGTCGATTATGACATTCTCCGGGATTTCTTTGCGGAGATGTCGGCTTCTGCAGGGGATACCAGTGAAGACGGGGAGATCAGCGATGCCGACGCCTGACCCCAGCATGATCCGGCAGGCATCGCGGGATGTTTGTCGAGACAACTTCTTTCATTTTGTATGGCGTGCCTTCGCTACGCTTCACCAAGGGCCAGACGCGCGGTTTGTTCCAGCCTGGCATGTACGTGCTATGTGCCATGAGCTTGATGAGGTCAGGCTTGGAAAAAACAAGCGGTTGGTCATCAACATCCCGCCGCGCTGCCTGAAATCCGTGACCGTGGCCGTGGCCTATGTTGCCTTTCTGCTGGGGCATAACCCGGCAGCAAAGATCATCGTGGCAAGTTACGGTCTGGACCTGGCCCGGAAACACTCCGAAGATTGTCGGCGTGTCATGTCGTCCGACTGGTACCGTGAGATGTTTCCGCAAACCCGGTTGGCGCATAAGGGAAACACGTCCGAAGAGATCCGAACAACCCAAGGTGGCGGCCGCAAGGCGGTGTCCATCGGTAGTTCGGTTACGGGGCACGGCGCCGACTACATTATCATCGACGATCTTCTCAAGGCTGGCGATGCCAACTCAGATGCGGAACTTCTCCGGGCGCAGGAGTTCATCGAAGCGACGCTATTGTCGCGTTTTGACAATCCTTCAGAAGGTCGCGTTGTCATGATTGCGCAACGCCTGCACGAACAGGATCCATCGGGGTATCTGCTCGACAAGGGCACCTACCGCCACCTGAACCTACCAGCCATTGCTGAGCAAAATGAGGTCGTCCAGATCGGACGTAACCGGAGCCATCATCGTAAGCCCGGAGATCTTCTGTTTCCCGAGCGGCTCTCCCGAGAGACCCTGGGCCGCATGCGGCGAGAAATGGGCTCACGCGTTTTTCACTGCCAGTATCAGCAGGACCCGATCGCGCCAGACGGCTCGCCGCTCAGATGGGAATGGTTCAAAACCTACGAGAAGGTGGAGGATCGGCGCTGGTACCAACTGGTCGTCCAGAGTTGGGACACGGGAACCTCTGCTGACCCTCGATCGGACTTCTCAGCCTGCACGACCTGGGGGTTTCGAGAAAACGTCTGGTATCTGCTGGATGTCTGGCGGGGCCGGCTCGACTACCCCGATCTCAAGTCGCAGGTGCTGAAACTGGTCAACCAGTGGGATCCAAATACGGTACTGATCGAGGATGCTGCAACGGGTCGCCCTCTGTTGCATGAGCTCTTCCAGACCGATAAGCGATTTCAACGTGTGACACCTGACAAAGACAAGGAGATCCGCTTTGGCGCGGCCTGTGCGCCAGTTGAAGACGGCAGGGTTTTCCTCCCGCAAGACGCTCCTTGGTTGCCGGCGTTCAAGCGAGAGCTTCAAAGTTTTCCAAGAGGGCGCAACGATGATCAGGTTGACAGCTTTAGCCAGTTCCTGAACTGGTCGAAGGGTATTGGCTTCTGGCGCGCTTTGCCGCGGGATCATCCGCTCAGCCTGGCCCGCCGGGAGCGCCAGAGGAAACAACTAAGGCCGAGGTCGTGATTTCTGTCGGCATGCATGGTGCAGCATACCCTCAGTTCAGGTCCAACCTTCTTTCCACGGGCAGGTTTGCATGGGACATCTGTACCCAGTTTCTGGTGAGGTTCTCCAGAACAGGCTTGCCCTCGGCTCGTTCCATGCCAAGACTTTGCTCGGACGAGTGGGGTGGATCGAGAATGGACGACAACTTGGATTTAGAGGCACTGGACGGATACTTGTCCTCAGACGACAGCCCTGAAGACTGCATGATGCTGTCGGATCTGGATGGCTTCATCCATGGCGTCATTTGCTCCCCGGTGCAGATCCCTTCTGAAGAATGGATTGCGGTGGCACTGGGGGGGGAGCCTGACGCTGTGCCCCATTGGGTCATCGACGACATAACGGATCTCTACATGGGCGTCGCTCAAGGCTTGATGAACGACCCGCCAAGCGTCGAACCCATATTCTGGCAGGCCAGAGAAGGCCATGTCATCGCGATGGATTG
>JAZBOA010000108.1:0-13015 GCA_036350935.1 Anderseniella sp.
CTCGATCAGACTGGCAGCCTTGTTGTAGCCGATCGACAGGCGGCGCTGGATATAACTGGTTGAAACCTTCTTGTCCCGCAGCACTACCGCAACTGCCTGGTCATAGAGATCATCACCCGAAGACCCGCCGCCCATGTCCGAACCGTAGCCGCCCGGGTCTGCTTCGCCGGCATCCTCGGTAACGGCTTCGACATACTCTGGCGCAGCCTGGGACTTGAGGTACGCCACGATGTTCTCGACTTCGCCATCCGATACGAACGGTCCATGCAGACGCGAGATGCGGCCGCCACCTGCCATGTAAAGCATGTCGCCTTGACCGAGGAGCTGTTCGGCGCCCTGCTCTCCAAGAATCGTGCGGCTATCGATCTTGGAGGTGACCTGGAAGGATATACGGGTGGGGAAGTTGGCCTTGATGGTCCCGGTGATCACGTCCACCGACGGACGCTGGGTGGCCATGATGACATGGATGCCCGCGGCGCGAGCCATCTGTGCAAGCCGCTGAACGGCGCCTTCGATGTCCTTGCCGGCCACCATCATCAGGTCGGCCATCTCGTCAATGATCACGACGATGAAGGGCATGGGGGACAGGTCCATCTGCTCTTCTTCATAAATCGGCGAACCGGTTTCGGGATCGAAGCCAGTCTGGATCTGACGTGTGAAGACTTCGCCTTTTTTCTGGGCCTGCTCTGCTCGGGTATTGTAGCCGTCAATGTTTCGCACGCCGAGCTTGGACATCTTCCGGTAGCGCTCTTCCATTTCCCGTACCGCCCATTTCAGGGCGACTACAGCCTTGTGCGGATCAGTCACCACAGGAGCGAGCAAGTGGGGAATGCCCTCATAGACCGACAGTTCGAGCATCTTGGGGTCGATCATGATCAGCTTGCACTTGTCTGGCGGTAGCCGGAACAGCAATGACAGGATCATGGTATTGATGCCAACCGACTTGCCCGAACCGGTAGTGCCGGCGATCAGCAAATGCGGCATGCGGGCCAGGTCGGCGAAAGACGGCTCACCGCCGATATCCTTGCCCAGCGCCATGCACAGCTTGTGCTTGGTCTTCTCGAAGTCCTGTGAGGCCAGCAGTTCACGCAGGAATACGGTTTCGCGCTTCGAGTTCGGCATTTCGATGCCGATGACGTTGCGGCCGGGCACTACTGCAACGCGAACCGAGATCGCGCTCATGGAGCGGGCGATGTCATCGGCCAGGCCGATAACCCGCGAGGACTTGATGCCGGGCGCGGGCTCGAGTTCATAAAGGGTGACCACCGGGCCGGGGCGTACGTTGATGATCTCGCCGCGAATGCCGAAATCCTCAAGCACTCCTTCCAGCAAGCGGGCATTTTGCTCAAGGGCATCGGCGGACAACTGGGTCTTGCCAATTGAGGCGTCAGGCTCCGCGAGCAGGCTAAGGGGGGGCAACTGGAACTCGCCAGACTTGCCTGGCAGGAGCTCAGGTTGCATGTCACGCGCCAGACGCTTGCCCTGTCTGAGTGGCTGCGCCGGCGCCTGAACACGCGCTGGCGGGGTCTCAACGGGGTTGTCCGTCAGGTCCACATCAAGCGGGTCCGGTTCTTCATGCCAGTGTTGTTCAGCCTCTTCCCGCCATTCCGGAGCAGCGAATTCCGGCTCGCTGGCGGGACGCAGTTCAGCGCCTGCCAACCTTGGTTCG
The DNA here is from genome assembly GCA_036350935.1 of Anderseniella sp. GTDB lineage: Bacteria > Pseudomonadota > Alphaproteobacteria > Rhizobiales > Aestuariivirgaceae > Anderseniella. Next base: position 1,670 of record JAZBOA010000108.1, read on the forward strand.
ATGCGATCCTCGCCAAGCGGCGCGCGGCGGGCAAGAAACGCCGGGATGTCGTCGGGCGTGCTTTCCTGTGGCTCGATCCATGCCGGTTGCGTCGATTGCCTGTCGCGCAACCGGGTCAGCAAGGAAGGCTTCGACTCGCGGTCATCCAGGTGAGGCTCTGCCTGTTGCCAGGCCGGGTTGACTTTGTCGGGTGCGATGAAGTTGCCGGGCAGATCCGGTTCGTGTGCATAGCGGTCCCGCAGGGCGCCAACGGACTGTGCGATGCGGCTGGAGGCTCCCATGGCCTTTGATCCGATTGTTGAAGTCGGCTTGCGAAGCGCAGCGATGGCGGACCCGATCGAACGCGGAGGAATGCCCGCGGCCATACATGTGGCCCACGTGGAGACGGCGAAGCAGATCATTGCGGCCGCCAGGTTTGCCAGCCAGTCGTAGATGAACAGTTTCGGCAATGAGGTTAGCAGAAGGCTGATCGAGTCGCCGGCCGTTCCTCCGAGTCCGGGCCCCAATGGCCAACTCTCCGGCAGCGGCAAAAAGGACAGGAAGCCCGCGGCGGTCAGCACTGAGGCCATGTAGGCAGGTATGCGCATCCGCCAGCGGCCAAGCGGATTGTGGAAAATCAACACGATTGCCCAGAAAGCCGGGATGCCAACCATGACCGCGCAGGCAAGGGCCAGCCAGCTCACCAGCTTGTCCGCCACCACGGCGCCGGTATAACCCAACGCATTCTGCACGGGTCCGTCAGCTGCATTGCTCCATGAGGGGTCCGCTGCCGACCAGGTGGCAAGCATGACGGTGACGCATGCCAAAGCAGCCAGCAGCAGCAGCCCCTTTAACTCCATCAACCGGCGGCTAACGAACGTTCTGAGGCCGTCGGGAATGGCGTTCTGCTTGTTGGCAGATGACTGGCTGCGCGGCATGCATGCTGCTCCGGAATGCGAACTGGCAAAGTTGCCCCCTCCGGCGAGGCGGGCCCTTCAAGACTGCGTCAGACTGTGGGCCTCGTATGGTTAAGACCTCGTTAAGCTTTGCTGATTTTGTGAACAAAAAAACCCCGGAAGGACAGGATCCTTCCGGGGTCTGCGTTTGATGCCGGGGCCGGCCCGTCCGGCCGGATTTGGATCAGATGGAAGATCCGCCGCGAGCAAACTCGGGGTAGGCTTCGACGCCGACTTCCGACTTGTCCAGCCCCATCATTTCCTCTTCCTTGCTGACGCGGATGCCCATGGTCATCTTGAGGATGAACCAGACGATTGAAGCAACAACGAAGGTGAAGGCGCCGTAAGCTGCAATGCCCACGATCTGGGTGCCGAAGTTCGCGTCCGAGTTGGACAGTGGGACGGCCAGCGTACCCCAGATGCCTGCGAACAGGTGGACCGGAATGGCTCCAACCACGTCGTCGATCTTGAGCTTGTCGAGCAGCGGTACTGCCACCACCACGATCACGCCACCAACCGCGCCAATCAGGATCGCCAGGAATGGACCTGGCTGAAGCGGTTCAGCGGTGATCGATACCAGACCAGCCAAGGCGCCGTTCAGGGCCATGGTGACGTCGACCTTCTTGTAGATGATCTGGGTCAGGGCCATGGCTGCGATGACGCCGCCAGCTGCTGCGAGGTTGGTATTGGCGAAGATGTTGGACACCGAGGTCACGTCAGCGGCGGTACCCATTGCAAGCTGCGAGGCGCCGTTGAAGCCGAACCAGCCCAGCCAGAGGATGAACGTACCGAGCGTTGCCAGCGGAATGCTGGAGCCAGGCAGCGGGTGGACCTTGCCACCTTCATACTTGCCGAGGCGGGCGCCCAGGATGAGCGCGCCGGCAAGGGCCGCCCAGCCGCCAACCGAGTGAACGATGGTGGATCCAGCGAAGTCCTGGAAGCCCATCTCGTTCAGCCAGCCGCCGCCCCACTTCCACGACCCGGTGATCGGGTACATGATGCCGGTCAGGACGGCAGTGAACAGCAGGAAGGGCCACAGCTTGATGCGTTCGGCGAGGGTGCCTGACACGATCGATGCGGTTGCGGCCACGAACACCATCTGGAAGAACCAGTCCGATGCCGTGGAGTAGCTGCCTACGGCGCCATCATCGCCGGTGGCAAACTTGCCAACCTCATCGAAGCCATAGGTCGAGAAGGTGCCGATGTAGCCGCCGTCAACGCCGGTGTACATCAGCGAATAACCGCACACCCAGAACATGATGCCGGCAACAGAGTACAGGGCGATGTTCTTGAGGCACTGCATGGATACGTTCTTGGAGCGGACCAGGCCTGCTTCAAGCATGGCAAAGCCGGCTGCCATGAACATGACCAGGAAGCCACCGATCAGGAACAGCAGCGTGTTGAAGATGTAGGCGGTTTCGGGGGAAACGGCAGGCGCTGCGTCCTGCGCTTGGGCGACGTCGGCTCCTGCAATTGCTGCAAGCCCGAGGACGCCGGCGAGTGTGATCTTTTGATAAAGCTTCATCTGGATAGCCCTCACAGTGCTTCTTCGCCGGATTCGCCGGTGCGGATGCGCACGGCGTTTTCCAGGTCGATGACGAAAATCTTTCCGTCGCCGATCTGGCCAGTCCTGCCAGCCTCGGCGATCGCTTCGACGGCCTTGGCCGCCAGCTTGCTGCTGAGCGCGAGTTCAACCTTGATCTTGGGCAGGTAAGAGACTTCGTATTCAGCCCCACGGTATATCTCCGTATGGCCTTTCTGGCGTCCATGCCCCTTCACTTCGCTCACCGTCATGCCTTCGACACCGATGGCGGACAGCGCGGTGCGCACTTCCTCCAGCCGGTGCGGTTTGATGATCGAGATGATATATTTCATGTGCATCTCCCATGTTGCCTGTCACTACTTTGCCGAACGGCAGCAGTGTCGGGAGATTTCCATTTCAAGGTGTGTGCCAGACTCCAGAAATCTTCAACTGCTTGAATCAAAACGTGTTTTAAGCGGGCAAATTGGACCCGGCATTACAGTGTGGGCTAAAAATTATGCAAATATATATTTTTGCCTAATTATTATTCAGAAACAACGCGGATAAAGCCTTGCTGACTCACCGTGGCGCAGAGACGGCCTGACCGGTTGTATATCCGGACATGACCAAGACCCATTCCGGCCTCCGTGGCGAGGCTGTCGTGCGTTGCCAGGAGCCAGTCTGACCAGTCGGGTTCGGCATGCTGCCATAGCGCATGATCGAGGCTGGCCATACTCAGGGCAGGGTCGAAGAAGTTGCGCCCATGCGGCCGCAAACTGGCATTCAGGACCGGCATGTCAGACAGGTAGGCAAGCAGTGCCGTGTTCAAGACGGAATCCGGTACCTGTCCGGCCCGCAAACGAAACCACATCAGCATAGGTTTACCGGGTTCGTCCTCTGCGAACAGGAACTGCTCAGGACGCACGGGACGCAACTCGAACACCTTCGGCCGTGAAAGGTACTTCAACGCATTTTCTGACAAACGCGAGGCATACTGCCCGCAAAGCGTGGCCTCATCCAGAAGCGACTCGGGGTCTGGCGCGGCCGGCATATCCGGTGCGAAGTAGAGCCCACCTGACTCACTGCGGAAGGAGATGCTTGCAACGAACACCGGCTTGCCGAGTTGGTGCAGCGTGAGCCGGCGATGCACGATGGACCTTCCATCCAGCAACCGTTCAACCGATATCATGATCGGCTCTGCGGTATTGCCTGGGCGCAGGAAGTTGCCATGCAGCGCGTGGAAGTTCTTGTCAGCGGGAACAGTCAGCTGGGCGGCCCGGGCAGCGTGCGCCAACAACAGGCCACCATAAATCCGCCGCCAGCCCATCGCCGGGCTGCGGCTTCGAAACAGGTTGTCCTCCAGCTGCTCAAGATGGAAACTGGAGATAACCAGATCATATTCCGACACGGCCATTCTTCCTCACGCGACTCAGCAAAACGACCAGAAGACCCGGCATGACAAACCCTGCAACATATGACGTGATCATCACCGGTGCGGGACTTGCCGGCCTGACCTGCGCTCTTGCCTTGTCCGGACCGCATCTGTCCATACCCTTGCGCACCCTTGTCGTGGATGCCGGGCCGTCACTGGATCGGCGTGACCATTCCTCAGATACGCGAGGCTCGGCCATAACTTTCGGATCGCGAAACCTTTTGCAGGCGCTCGGGGTCTGGCAGAGCGTAGCAGGCGAGGCCCAGCCATTCAGACGGATTATTGTGACTGATGCAGGGGCCAGCGCCGATGCGGCCCCCGTACTGCTGAATTTCATGCCAGATACCGCTTCCGACGCTCCATCCGCCTGGATGCTGGAAAACGGCACATTGCTCAGAGCCCTGACTGGGGCGGTACTGGATTGCTCCAACATTGATGTTGTCACTGGTGCGCTGGTCACCAGCTTCGAGTTTGGCAACAAGCTGGCGCGTGTTGAAACGGCAGACGGCCGATCATACGAGGCCAAGCTGGCCATTGCCGCCGACGGGCGAAATTCAGCGGCGCGCCGTCATGCCGGTATTGAAGTCGCCAGCTGGGCCTACAACCAATCCGCCATCACGCTCACCATCAATCATGCAGAACCCCATCATGGCTGTGCGGAGGAGCACTTCAGAAAGAATGGTCCGCTGGCCATATTGCCGCTTACCGGCAACCGGTCATCCCTGGTCTGGGTCGAAGCAACGGCCGAAACAGACAGGATCATGGCGCTGGACGACGGCCGCTTTCTCGATGAGTTGAAACAGCGCATTGGCAATCATCTGGGCGAAATCACGCTGGCCAGCGAAAGAACCTCCTGGCCACTTGGCCTTCAGATAGCCAAGAGTTTCACGTCCACACGGCTGGCGTTGATCGGCGATGCGGCGCACGTGATTCACCCGATTGCCGGACTGGGCTTCAACCTAGGGCTCAAGGACATTGCTGCCATCGCCGAATGCATCCTGCTTCAGGCGCGGCGCGGTCAGGACATTGGGGGTCCGGCAACGCTGCAGGAATACGAAAGCTGGCGGCGGGCGGATACGCTCATAGTAGCCGGTATGTGCGATGCGCTGGCCAGGGTGTTTTCCAACGACATAACACCGCTGGCCCTGGCGCGGCAGGCAGGCCTGCGGCTTGTCAACAACCTGCCGCCAGTGAAACGCTTCTTCCTTGACCGGGCTGCAGGGACAGCCGGCCGTCAGCCTGCGCTCATGACGGGGGGACGGCTTTAGCTGTCAGCGCTGCCGGGATTTGCCTTCGCCACGCAACCGGTCCAGATAGGCCGTCCAAATCGTTTCGCGTTCCCTGCCCAGCTTGAGCAGATAATCCCAACTGTATATGCCGGTCGAGTGCATGTCGTCGAAAGTGAGCCGGACCGCATAGTTGCCAACCGGCTCGACCTTGATGATGGAGACGTCTGCTTTGCCGCCGACGCAGATCTTCTGGTCCGCACCATGTCCCTGAACTTCGGCGCTCGGGCTTTCCACCCGCAGGTACTCGGCAGCGAGCTCGTGGCTCTCGCCATTGTTGAAGCTGACGACCAGCCGCCGGCCCTTGTCCTGCAGGCGAAGCTCCTCTGGCCAGATGTCTTCACTTGGCTTCACGGAATCACTCATCCAGCTCCCGGGCCTCCTCGACCAGCATGATGGGAATGCCATCCCTGATCGGGTACGCCAGACGAGCTTGCTCCGACACCAGTTCCTGCCGGGCCTCATCGTACCGAAGCGGCCTCCGGGTTACAGGACAGACAAGCACTTCCAGCAGCCAAGGGTCGGCCTTGCGCTCTGACTCCCGCATCTGCTCTTCAGTTGTCATTCCCGCTCCCTCATTGAGCTACTGGACTGAACCATCGCCATTGCTGCCAAAAGGCTGCTCGATGGACATCCTGGTCAAGGCCACCAGCGTCCTGGTCCGCTCGCGCAGGTCTGCAGCTTCGAGCACGGCCTGTTTCTCGCGGGGACTGAAGGAACCAATCATGACGAGTGTGTTGATCAGTGTTTCAGTCGGCGCGGAAACGATTTCGTTCCAGTCGGCCCGCATCGACCGGGCCTTGAGGAACTGATCAAGGCTGTCCAGCAAGTCCTGCCGCTCCGTATCTGTTTCATTGAGAAACTCGTCAGTCAAATCGGTTGCGAATGGCAAATAATCTGCCTCGACAGTGCGGTAGGGTTTTGCGCTGCCGATTTCCTGCATGACATGGAAACGGCAGATGCCGGACAGCACGATCTGGATTGGCCCGTCGCCACTTTCGTGAAACGACGTGATCCGGCCCGCACACCCGACATTGTATAGCTCCGGTGACGCAGCGGCAGATAAAAGCGATAGGTCCTGTTCGCTCTCCATGTGACGCGGCTGTATCATGCCGATCAACCTGTGGCTGGCCAGCGAATCGGCGAGCATCTGCAGATAGCGCGGCTCAAAAATGTTCAGAGGCAAGTCACCTCCGGGCAGCAGGACTGCACCCGGCAGCGGAAAGATCGGCAAGTGAACAGGCAAATCCGCTTCCGACTTGTATGTCTCGACTGAGGGCATTGGCTCTGTTCCGGTCCGCACCGCCTGTTTACGCAAACAGTATGGACGAGAGGCGGCGGCGGCCCGCAACAGTCAGCGAATCCGTGGGCCCCCAGGCTTCGAAGAATGTCAAAAGCTGCTTGCGCGCCGCTTCATCGTTCCAGGCCCTGTCCTTCTCGATAATTGCCAGTACCTGGTCAAGCGCTTCCTCGCGCTGTCCGGCAGCGTTCAGCGCAACTGCCAGGTCAAGGCGTGACTGATGATCACCGCCGTCGGCCTCGACAGCCATGCGCAAACGTCCGATCTCCTCGTTGTCGACCGGTGTTTCAGCAACCTGCAGGGCTGCGAGCGCGCCGGAAATCGCAGCATCGGCCCGCAATTCCTGCGGCAGCGAGTCGGCCAGCTGCCTGGCCTCACCGAGCTCGCCCAAGCCGATCAGGCATTTGATCTGGCCTGCAATTGCGCGCGCTTCATCAGGCGCTGCCTGCAAGGCTGCCCCGTACATCGCCAATGCCTGGTCCCAGGCTCCAGATGCCATGGCCTCTTCTGCCTGATCAAAAAGCTCATTGAGCTGATCCGCCAGGCCGCCGTGTCCCTTGACCAGCTTGTCGACAAACTTCCGCAACTCCGATTCCGGCAATGCCCCCATGAATCCGTCCACAGGCTGGCCTTCGGCAAATGCATAAACCGCAGGGATCGACTGAATGCGCATCTGCTGCGCAAGCTGCTGGTTATTGTCGATATTGATCTTGACCATGCGGACCTTGCCGCCGGCTTCCTGCACGATCTTCTCAAGAACCGGGCCCAGCTGTTTGCACGGGCCGCACCACGGCGCCCAGAAATCCACAATCACCGGTACGGAGCGCGACGCCTCGATCACGTCAGCCATGAAGTGCGCCGTGTCCGATTCCTTTACGACAGCGCCGCCACTGCCATTGGTGGGCGCCGTTCCAGCGGAGGTGTTGAAGCTGGTGCCCATCGAGAATGAATTGTCCGACATACTGCCTGTTCCTTTAGGGGCCCGGATTGCCGATTTGCCTTTTAACATGGGACGCGCCACGTCCGCTTGCAACCCGCTTGTCAGCCGTAGAGCTGAACGATCCGCGCGTTGTGTCCGCACGATTCGATGAAGCGAAGCAGGTCTTTGGGAGCAAGAGTGGTCGTGGCCGTATTCTGCAACGGGTGGTAGCTGACCAGGTCACAGGCCATCATCGTGGCATCGAGCACGACATTCACCTGCCGGGTGTCGTCATTAATGAGAGCGAACGGCGTTACCGAGCCGGGCTCGACGCCAAGCACTTCCAGCAAAAGTTCCGCCTTGCCAAATGAAATCCGGGCGGCGCCGATCTTCTCCGGCAAGGACTTCAGGTCGATCACCGCGTCCTCCAGGCAAACCACGAGCCACAACTGACCTTTCTTGTCCTTGAGGAAAAGGTTCTTGCAGTGTCCGCCCGGTATGTCACCGCGCAGCGCACGGGCCTCTTCCACGGTGTAGACGGGCGGGTGCTCCCGCGTCGTTGCATCGATGCCAAGGGCCTGCAGGCGGTCAAGCAGCTGTTCCTTCGTGGCGGGCATGCAGTCTCCTGTTAAGGCCGTTTCCAGGTCACACAAAATTGTCGGCCGAGAGCTATTGCATTTAGTCCGGGCTTGCGCAATATAGCGGCGCGCAAAGCAGGCACCTGCCTCTGGCAGGTACCATACCCAATGGACGCGGGCGTAGCTCAGGGGTAGAGCACAACCTTGCCAAGGTTGGGGTCGTGAGTTCGAATCTCATCGCCCGCTCCAATTTCTCCTAATAAAATAACGACTTACGGTGGAGCAGAACTTGCTCCCCCAGACTGCTATCGCTTGGGGGAGCTGCTGGGGTAGTTGGAATTGGTTCTGGGGCTGTGGTGGGTCATCTCTGGCAAATTCCCCATGAGATATAGTCTCCGTCAAAAAACAAGGCTCCGGGCTTGCGGGCCCGGAGCAATGATTGATGGTTGGAGATACTGGCCCTCAGCTCAACCAGTAGCGGGCTTGTAGCTAGGCGAAGCCTTCTTGGCTGCGGCCATCGCTTCCATGGCTTCAACTGACGTCATGAGCTTGGTTGTGGCTCCACCCGAAAATGCGCCAGACGCACCAATCGCCAAGGCGCCTGCAGCCATTGCCTTGTCGTCAGGTGCTTCAATCAGCGCCACGATATCCTCGGCCCCGAAACAGAAGAACAAATGATGCAGTTTACCTCCAACCGCCTCGACCAGGGGGCGAGCAGCGGCTTCACGGTCTTGAGGGTTATCAACCATTGCCTTGATCGCAGCAGCAGTGTAGCGAGCCTGGAACATGTAAAATGGCATTGAACTATCCCTTATGAAAAGACCCCTCACGGTCGATGATCGAGGCGCGAGCGGGCCAGGTCACCATGCGCCCTTCCATGGTGCCGCGCAAAACAAAACCCGGGCTTGTGACCCGGGCAGTTGAGGTGAGGGAGATGCGGTAGTCTGGGCTTCCTCCTGGGAGAACCTGAAGCGTTCAGCGCAGGCCAACCAGGTTGATGCCAATGTCGCGGGCCGTGCGGGCGTCGATATGTGCTGGTGTCAGCAGACCATGGCCCTTGTCAGAACGGAACAGACGCCGGGCTGATCCGAAGATGCACTGTGAGAAACTGGTGTGGTGTTGTCTGGTCATGGCCTCGATCCTTCTTGTGAAGGCAATTCCTGTTTGATGACCACAACCTTGAACCATCCGCATCCAGACGGATGTGCAATTTATCACATGGCGGGAATGGCAGCCTGTACCGCGCGGTTCGGGGGTGTGGGCAGGGACAGAAACCTCTCGACTGCCAAGCATTGTGACGAACCGCACATCCGACCAGTCGCCTGTTGGAGTTCAATGCGTTCCAACGAACGCGCATGCCTCACACACTGACAGCATGTGCAGGATAACAACCAAGAGGAACGCACCATGAAACGCATCGCATCATTTGCAGCAGTGACTGCAATAGGGTTTGTAGCGGTCACCGGCGTAACTGCACCTGCAAAAGCCGCTGGCTGCTACTATCGACTTTACCATGACAAAATCGGCGTTGTGACTGGCCCGCTCGGAATACAGGGGTATGCCACTGCCGTGAAATTGGAGAACGCCTGCGATCGTGCGCGCCGGGAATGCAATCGTCGCTTCGAGCGGGCGCGCAAGAAGGGCAATGTTCCGCGTGGCGGCCCTCGTGAGATGCGCTGCATTCGCACATCTGCAGGCTGAAAGTCCACCACCCTGGAAGCGGCTACATGGACACATGTCGCCGCTTTTCCGTCTACGAAACGTATTGCCGTCTCAGCAGTCCCAAAGGCTTTGTTTATCTGGCCCGGATGTGTGGGGCTTAGTCTGTGCGGACGGTGGCTACAAACGCCAAACTGAGAAACGCCTTCTCCAGCAGCCCGAGCCATGGAATTTCACAGTCTCATGATCACAGCAGGAGCGACGCGACGAACATCTGCCAAAAGCGGCAGGGCACGGGACAGTTGACGTCAGTCAATCACAATACGCCAGCCCTGAGGTAACCAATTGCAGAGCAGCCAACCTTGGGAACGGCGACATGCGCGAGCAGTGGGGATCGAGAACCGGTTTCATTCTGGCGACCATCGGAGCTGCGGTGGGGCTCGGCAACATCTGGCGCTTCGCCTATATCGCCGGAGAAAACGGTGGCGCCGTTTTTCTCTTTGTCTATCTTGTTTTCGTACTTCTGATCGGCTTGCCACTTGTCATCGCGGAGCTGGCGATCGGGCGGCGCGGACAGGGTGACGCGGTGGCCGCTTTCGAGGCAGATGCGCGCGGCAGCATGTGGCGATACGGGGGCTGGATCGCAGTCGCCGGCACGGTCCTGATATTGAGCTACTACTCGGTGATCGCTGGCTGGGCCCTCAAGTACTTCGTCGGCGCCGCAACCGGCGGTCTCTGGCAGTCGGCGGCCGTCGAGTTCGGGGCCTACTTCGACGAGTTCATCAGCGGCACCGGCGAACCTGTCTTCTGGCAGTCGATCATGCTCGTAGCTGCTGCCGTGGTGGTCGCAGCAGGGATCAGGGGTGGTATCGAGCGCATCAACCTTTGGTTGATGCCATTCCTCGCCCTTATTGTCATCCTGCTCGCTGCCTTTGCACTGACATTGCCTGGATCGGGCCGGGGTGTGAGTTTTCTTTTCGCACCTGACTGGTCGGCCCTGACACGCCCATCCGTGTACCTCAACGCGCTTGGCCAGGCCTTCTTTTCGCTGGGTGTCGGCATGGCCATATTCGTCACCTATGGTAGCTATCTCAGTTCCGAAACCCGCATACCGGCCGCGGCTGGTACAGTCGCGCTGGGCGACACCGTGTTCGCAATGGTTGCGGGGCTGGCCATATTCCCGGCAGTGTTTGCTCTCGGCGGAGATCCCGCTGCCGGGCCCAGGCTGGCCTTCATAACCTTCCCTCAGGTGCTCCTGCAAATGCCCGGGGGTTCTTTCGTCGGCACGGTGTTCTTTCTGTTGCTGGCAGCGGCGGCGCTGACCTCGATGATCTCCCTGCTTGAGGTGCCGGTTGCCGTTGCCACCGATCGCCTTGGGTTATCAAGACCACGGGCCGTTGTGATCATTACGGCAACGATCTTCGTCCTCGGGATTCCCTCGGCATTGAGCTATGGCATACTCTCCGACTGGAAGCCGGCGGGACAACCCATACTTGACGCCATAGATCACGCCGTCTCGAACTTTGTCCTCCCCATCTGCGGGCTGCTGATTGCGCTGTACGTTGGCTGGCGGCTTGCTCCGGCCGCCGCGAGGGAAGCTGCCGATCTCGCACACTCGGCGGTAGGTACAATGTGGCTCTGGTTGCTGCGAATTGGCGTTCCAGCCACAATCGTGGTGATCTTGCTGAGGTCGTTGGCCCTGGTTTGACAGGCGC
>JAZBOA010000109.1:0-2182 GCA_036350935.1 Anderseniella sp.
GCGCTCTGAGGTACTCATGTTGGCCGCCGGTTCGATTTCCTCCGGCAGCAGGTCAGCAACGGCATTGAGTTCGGCCAGCTTCGTGTCCTGGTCCGGCGGCAACATGGACTCAAGGGTTTCGACGTCCAGCACCTCGGGCAGCTTTTTCAGCTTTTCGGCTAGTTGATCTGTTGCTTCGCCTGGCGGGCTCAGCACCTGGATGGCGAATGTCTGGGCGGGTTGGTGTTTCACCAGTTCCTCGAAGGCCTGCATGCTTGGTGCCGCCGGGTCCTTGAGATTGATGGGATCGCCATCGAAACGAATTTGTGGCAGCACCGCAAGGCAAGCAACGCCTGCCATGATCAAGACGCCTGAAGCCACTTGGCGGATGGTGGCACCGTGGCCATCCATACGTTCTTTCCTGGCAGGTGAGAGCCTTGCGTAGACCTTTGCAAGCCTTGCCTGAGACCCGGGTAGCAGTGAGAGAATGGCCGGGATCAGGCTCAGCGAACCAGCAAAGGCGATCACGATGCCGCCGGCTGCAATGATCCCCAATTGCGCCATGCCGACGAAATCGGTCGGCGCGAAGGCCAGGAAAGCCAGCGAGGTGGTCAGGGTGCAGAGGCCCAAGGGCACGCTGATCGCACGGACGGCGGCGATGGCTGCCTGTTTGCCGTCGGCCCCCCGTGCGCGCTCCTCGGCAAAGCGCAGGATCACGTGTACGGCGTAGTCGATTCCGAGACCGATGAACAGTACCGCGAAAGCCACGGAGATCATGTTCAGCGTGCCGACTGAAACCGCGGCAAAGCCGGCATTGATCAGGAACCCGAGCACAATCAGCGCCAGGGCCGGCACGACCAGTACGATGGAGGGAAAGCCGATGAGCACCGTCAGCGCCACGAAGGTAAAGGACAGCGCCCCGGCCAGGGCAGCGCCCTCAACGACGGCGTCGAACTCCTCCGCGTTCAAGGCGGCTTCGCCGGTCAACTGGATTTTGATGGACGGATTGCCTTCAGTGACATCGGTCATGATGCGGCGAACTTCAGAAATTGGACCTGCGGCTGGATCGAGCGCGGCGAAGTCGAGAATTGGCTTTGTCAGAACGTACCAGCGCGTCTCGTTCACCGGCGTGGGACTGTCGCCGAGTGCGGTCCAGTCCAGTGGTCTGGGCTCACCGCGGGTTTCCGCTTCGACCGTGCCAGCAAAGGTGTCGAGGAATTCGGCCACCTCATTGGGCGCCTGCCCGATCTCCACCACCGGCGCCATCTGCTGGAACAGGCTGGCGACACCGGAGAGATCTGGCTGCAGCGACAGGGTATTGATCAGCGGCGTGACGTCCCTGATCTCGTCGGCAATTTGCTTGACGGCGGCTTCATCGAGATAGAGCACACCATAACGATTGAAATACTCGCCGGTGCCCGGGGCGAAAATGTCGGCAAAAAGATCCGGTCGTGCTTCAAGCTGTCTGGCAACGTCGGCGGCGACCTTGCGCCCCGCAGTCGCCTCCGCCGCGTCTATGACGATCACAAAGCCATTATCCAGTTCAGGAAACTGCGTGATCAAATCGTTGTAGTTCTGGCGGAAGGGCAGATCCCCGTCGATCATCAGTGCAGGGTTCGTGTCGACCTTCAGTTTTGTGGCCGCCAGACCGGCACCCAACAGGGCCATGCCGACAAACAGGAGGATGGTTGTTCGTGCATAGTCCACAGACCACCGGGCAACCGACGTCGCAATGCGTTGGACGCGGCTATCGTTACCATCGCTTTTCGTTGGCACTGTCATTCAGATTGCAGAAGCTCCAGTACGTTGGCCGCTGCGGTTGAAGCATCCTTTGGGCTCATGAGGATTGTCGGGCTCAAGTGGCTGATTCATGGGGGCAACGCGCGCTGATCGAAGCGACAGAATGGCGGCTGGGTCGACTTGGCAGAAGGGCCTGATTGACGCACCTGCAGATTCACATCTGCGTCATTCCAGTCATCCACCCATGCATTTCTGTTGTCGGTCCACGCGGAGCGGAGAATGTTGGCCTGCGCCGCTGAAGTCGGTTTCGCGTCCGAAGCTGGACGATGCTGTTTCTCATGGCCCTTAAGTCGGCACGCCAAACTCTGTGTGAGCAATGGCGCGCAATCAACCGCCTTCGACGCTACGGATGTTCCATGTCATGTAGGTGAGGGCGGCGCCTTCGCTCAGCAACTGGATTCCA
>JAZBOA010000110.1:0-4425 GCA_036350935.1 Anderseniella sp.
CCCATGAACGACATGACCCCTGTAAGCGTGACGGTGAACGGCCGCCACTATGCCGGCCCGAAGGTGTGCGCCATTGCGATCTGCCTGGACGGCTGCGAGCCGGCCTATCTGGATGCCGCCATTGCTGGCGGGCTGATGCCAACGCTTGAGCGCATCCGCAAGACGGGCACAAGCCGGCTGGCGCACTCGGTGATCCCCAGCTTCACCAACCCGAACAACATGTCGATCGCCACCGGCCGGCCGCCATCGGTGCACGGCATCTGCGGCAACTACCTCTACGACCCGGACACCGGCGAGGAGGTGATGATGAACGACCCGAAGTTCCTGCGCGCGCCCACCATCTTCTCCGGCTACTACGATGCCGGCATGAAGGTCGCCATCGTGACGGCGAAGGACAAGCTGCGCGCCCTGCTGGGCCACGGCCTGAAGTTCGACGAGGGCCGGGCCATCTGCTTCTCGTCGGAGCGGTCAGACACCACCACGAAGGCCGCCAACGGCATCGACAATGCATCCGCCTGGCTGGGCCTGCCGGTGCCGGAGGTGTACTCGGCCGAGCTGTCGGAGTTCGTGTTCGCCGCCGGGGTGAAGCTGCTGAAGGAGTTCCAGCCGGACGTCATGTACCTGACCACCACCGACTATGTGCAGCACAAGTACGCGCCCGAAGACGCCGAAGCGAAGGCATTCTACGCCATGTTCGACAGGTACCTGACGCAGCTTGATGCGATGGGGGCGGCCATCGTGGTGACCGCCGACCATGGCATGAAGCCGAAGCACCTGGCTGACGGTTCGCCGGCGGTGATCTACGTGCAGGACCTGCTGGACGAGTGGCTGGGCAAGGACGCCGCCCGGGTCATCCTGCCGATTACCGACCCGTACGTGGTGCACCATGGCGCGCTGGGCTCGTTCGCCACCGCCTACCTGCCGAAGGGCACGGACGTGGCCGCCCTCCTGAAGCGGCTCGACGCGCTGCCGGAGATCATCGTGGCGATAGACAAGGCGGAAGCCTGCAAGCGCTACGAACTGCCGGCTGACCGCATCGGCGACATCGTGCTGGTGTCGGGCGAGAACATGACCATTGGCACCAGCGCCCACCGGCACGACCTTGCCGCGCTCAATGAGCCGCTGCGCAGCCATGGCGGGCTGACCGAGCAGGAGGTGCCGTTCATCGTCAACCGGGTGATGCCGGACCTGCCCGATGCGCCCGTGCTTCGCAACTTCGATGCATTCTTTTATGCGGCCAGGGCGGCCGCGATGACCGTCAAGGCTTGAGGATACCTGTCCATGAACGTGATGCAGAAACACACCGTCCGCCACGAGGCCATGCGCATCGGCGGCGAGAAGGTGACCACGAAGGACGTGGTCGAGGTGCTTTACCCCTATACCGACCAGGTGATCGGCACGGTGCCGGCCGGCACGGCGGAACATGCCGCGCGCGCCTTCGAGATCGCGGCGAACTACCAGCCGAAGCTGACCCGCTACGAGCGCCAGCAGATCCTGTTCCGGGCGGCTGAACTCATTCGCGAGCGGCGCGAGGAGATTGCCCACTGGCTGACGCTGGAGCTGGGCATCTGCAAGCAGCATTCGCTGTACGAGACCGGCCGGTCCTATGACGTGTTCACGCTGGCGGGCCAGCTGGCCATTCTCGATGACGGGCAGATCTTCTCCTGCGACCTCACCCCGCAAGGCAAGGACCGCAAGATCTACACCAAGCGCGAGCCGGTGAAGGCGATCTCGGCGATCACCCCGTTCAATCACCCGCTCAACATGGTGGCCCACAAGATTGCCCCGGCCATCGCCACCAACAACTGCATGGTGTGCAAGCCGACCGAGCTCACCCCGCTGACCGCCATCACGCTGGCCGACATCCTCTACGAGGCAGGCCTGCCGCCCGAGATGTTCCAGATCGTCACCGGCTGGCCGAAGGACATCGGCGACGAGATGATCACCAATGAGCACATCGACATCATCACCTTCACCGGCGGCGTGCCGGTGGGCAAGATGATCGCGGAGAAGGCCGGCTACAAGCGCACCGCGCTGGAGCTTGGCGGCAACGACCCGCTGATCATCCTCAACGACCTCGACGATGCCGACCTGGAGAAGGCGGCAACCATTGCCGTGGCCGGCGCCACCGGCAACTCGGGCCAGCGCTGCACCGCCATCAAGCGCATCCTGGTGCAGGAATCCGTTGCTGACCGGTTCGTGCCGCTGGTGCTGGAGAAGGCCAAGAAGATCCGCTTCGGTGACCCGATGGACCCGGACACCCAGCTTGGCTGCGTGATCCACTCGAAGGCGGCGGAAACCTTCGAGCGCCGCGTCTACGAAGCCGAGAAGCAGGGTGCGAAGATCCTCTACCACCCGGAGCGCCAGGGCGCGCTGCTGCCGCCGATCACCGTCGACCACGTGCCGCATGATAGCGAACTGGTGTACGAGGAGACCTTCGGCCCGATCGTTCCCATCGTCCGGGTGCCGGACAACGACGCCGAGGTGATGGCGATCTCCAACTCCACCCCGTTCGGCCTGTCGTCGGGGGTGTGCACCAACGACTTCCGCCGCATGCACGCCTTCATCGAGGGGCTTGAAGTTGGCACCGTCAACATCTGGGAACAGCCCGGCTACCGCATCGAGATGTCCCCCTTCGGCGGCATCAAGGATAGCGGCAACGGCGTCAAGGAAGGCGTGCTCGAGGCCATGAAGTTCTTCACCAACGTGAAGACATACTCGCTGCCCTGGCCGCGCTGACATGGAAGGCAGCAGGGCGAACAAGCCGGTACAGCACACCGAGGGCGAGTCCAACACCTCGTCGGCGCGGGCAGACTGGATTGCCCGCAACACCGGTGAACGTTCCGCCCCGCTGCTGAAGCGCGACGCCGATGCCTTCATGCACCAGTCGCTGTCGAGTCCTTGCGTCAACACCATCGCAAAGGCCGGAGGCATCTGGATCGAGGACCTCGATGGCCGCCGCTACATGGACTTCCACGGCAACTCGGTGCACCACATCGGCTATGCGCACCCGAGGCTGGTGGCCGCTATCAAGCAGCAGCTTGACGAGCTGAGCTTCTCGCCGCGCCGCTTCACCAACGAAGTGTCGGTGGAACTGGCCGAGCGGCTGGGCAAGCTGGCGCCGGAAGATCTCAACCGGGTGCTGTTCACCACTGGCGGGTCTGACGCCGTTGAGGTGGCGCTGAAGATTGCGCGAGCCGCCACGGGCCGGTTCAAGACACTGTCGTTCTGGGACGCCTTTCACGGGGCCGGTTTCGGCGCGTCATCGGTTGGCGGTGAGGCAACGTTCCGTTCGCACATTGCCGGACCGCTGACGCCGGGAGCGGAGCACGTGGCGCCGTTTGCCTGTTATCGCTGTCCCTATGGTCACCCGGGGCCAGACACCTGCGGGCTCGCCTGCGCCAACATGGTCGAGTACGTGCTGGAGCGCGAGGGCGACGTGGCCGCCGTGATCGGCGAGCCCATGCGAGCGGTGCCACAGGTGCCGCCGCCGGGTTTCTGGAAGAAAGTGCGCGAGGCCTGCAACCGGCATGGCGCGCTTCTCATCCTCGACGAGATTCCCACAGGTCTCGGCAAGACCGGCAAGTTCTTCTCGTTCGAGCACGACGAGGTGGTGCCGGACATCGTGGTGCTGGGCAAGGCGCTGGGTGGCGGAATCTTGCCGCTTGCCGCGGTGGTGGCGCGCGAGGAACTGAACGTCTGCGGCGAGTTCGCCATCGGTCACTATACCCACGAGAAGAACCCGGTGACGGCGCGGGCTGCGCTGACCACGCTCGACATTATCGAGGACGAGGGCCTGGTGGTGCGCGCGGCGGAGTTGGGCCAATATGCGCTGGACCGGCTGCGCGAGTTTGGCCGGGCAAGTCCCATCGTGGGCGATGTGCGGGGCAGGGGGCTGATGCTCGGTGTCGAGATCGTGTCGGACAAGGCTGCCCGCACCCCGGCGGCGGACCTGGCCGAGTGCATCTACTACAAGTGCCTGGACGAGGGCTTGAGCTTCAAGATCTCCGGCGGCTGCACGCTGACCCTGTCGCCACCGCTGGTGATCTCGCGCGACGATCTCGACCGGGCGCTCAGCATCGTCGAGGCGGCCATCGCCGGGGTTCACTAGCACCATGCGGGGGGCAAGGATCGTCAGGACCGATTGCGAACTTGAGTGCCCCGAAATCGACCGGGTTTTGCGTGAGCGCGGCTGCGAGCTTGTATTGCTGCCCGATGGCGTCAGCGAGGACGAACTGGCGCGCGAGGTCCGCAACGCCGACCTGCTGCTGATGTGCTACACGCCCATCACCGCGAAAGTAATCAACGGGGCGCAGCGCCTCAAGGCCATCGTCAAGTACGGCGTCGGCATCGACGCGATTGACATCGCGGCGGCGAAGGCGCGCGCCATCCCCGTCGTCAACGTGCCGGAATATGCCGAGGAGA
>JAZBOA010000111.1:0-10940 GCA_036350935.1 Anderseniella sp.
ACCGGGTCTGCCAGGTCGCGATAGAAGGTGGCGTTATGTTCCACCATCGCCAGGATGCCGGGCTCGCCCACCACCGCCGGGCCAAGACCGCCCAGGCGGTAGCGCCCGTCCGGCAACCGCATCACCAGGTCGATTGCCGCCGCTGCCGACAGCAGCCGCACAATGGCGTCATTGCTCAAGCCCAGTTCATGCGCCAGCGCCTCGGGCCGCGCCGGCCCCTGCGCCAGCCGCTCCAGCAGGCCAAGCCGCACGCACGCCAGCAGCGTCTGCGACTTGACGAAGCCGGACGCGATGTCGAACAGCTTTGCTGATTGCTGCCTTGCAATTGGTTTCGTTAGGAAAAACCGGGCCGCCCAGCGCCGGAAGGCCGGCTTCATGACCATCCGGTCGCGCCAGTCCAGCACCCGCTGGCGCAGGCTCGTTGCGCCGCCGGCGTCACCGCCCGCGCTGGTATCCGGCTTCATGTGCTGTGGCCGCGTCAGCATTCGTCACACTATTACGCAACCGCCAGCATCAACTCCCTGGGGATGAAGCGCCGCGACTGGTGGGCGATCTCGATGCGCAGTTCATCACGGCCCGGACAATCGGGAATCGAAGCCATGGCTTCGCCGACCAGCCGCTTCAGCCGCGCCTTGGCGCCATCCATGCCCAGCTGCGCTACCGCGCTTGGCCGGCCATGCGTCACGTCCTGGCCGATCGGCTTGCCGATCTCCTCAACCGTACCGGCGACGTCGCGGATGTCGTCAGCCACCTGGTAGGCCTCGCCAAGGCATTCACCAAGCTGGCGCCACTGGCTGCATTCGAAACCGGCTGCTGCGGCGCCCGCCTCTGTGGACGCGGCAAACAGCGAGCCTGTCTTGGCGCGCTGATAGTCGACGAGCCCCGTGGTGGGCTCGAGCTCCCAGGCCTGACCCGCCGTGATGCCGCGCGGCATGCCGACTGAGCCTGCAATGATGCGGATGATCTCGGCCACGCGGCGCGGCTCCAGCGATGTCTGGATCTGCCGGCCCAGCAGTTCGAACGCCATGATGATCATGGCATCTCCCGCCAGCACCGCGCAGGGCTCGCCATAGGCCACGTGGACCGAAGGCTTGCCGCGCCGGATGTCGGCATCGTCGAAACAGGGAAGATCATCATGGATGAGTGAGGCGCAGTGCAGAAGCTCGATGGCCGAGGCCGCCGCATCCGTAAGGTCGGGAATATCTTCGGCACAGGCTGCCGCAACAGCCAGGCAAAGGCGCGGCCTGATTCTCGCACCGCCAGGAAACACAGCATGGCGAACCGCGCCAGCCAGCAAGGGCGGACAGTCCGCCGCGGTTGCCCGCTCGATAACGGCCTCGAGTGTCTGCTCAATCCTCGCAATTTCGTCCATGGCGCGTCTCCCGCTGTTTTGTACGCACCCTCGCTGCTGTACATTTTTGTTGTCGTTTTTTATTGTCTAATTATGTTGACACATTGAGTGCCGCTCTGCAATGCCAAATCAGGAGCGCCAGACAGCCGGCATCGCCGGCAGGGAGGGAAAATGACGGCAAACACCATCACCGGACGCGAGGCGGCAGGATTGCTTCACCGCCGCGAGGACGCGGCATACCCGGCCAGCCGGCCGGCGCAGTCGTCTCGCCAGCAACCGCTGCCCGCCGGCTCTCCCTCAGGCGTCCGCCCTCCGTCAATTGCCTACAAGGTGCCCGGCCGCACCGGTGGCGGCATGCCCGGCGAGCGGCCGCTGTTCGACCCCGTCATGCCGGACAATGGTTATGTGTGGTGGTACTGCGACGGGCGCAGCAACTGCGGCAACTACGGCTTTACCGTCATTGCCTTCATCGGCTCGGTGTTCTCGCCCTACTACAAGTGGGCGCGCCGCTCGAAGACGGCTGATCCACGCCAGTTCTCCTGCATGCACGTGGTTCTCTACGGCAAGCAGCATCGCTGGGCGATGACCGAGCGCAATGCCAAGGCCCTGCACCAGACCACAGACTGCCTGACCATCGGCCCCAGCTCGATTCGCTGGGAGGGCGACCGGGCCATCATCGAACTGGACGAGGTCACGGCCCCCTTCCCGCGCCGCGTACGCGGCCAGATCACCATCCACTGCGACCACGTCTACGACCGGGCATCCTACCTCGACGCCAATCGCGAGCATCGGTGGTGGCCGATTAACCCGCGCGCCCGGGCAGAAGTCCGGTTGAATTCGCCTGAACTGAACTGGGACGGACATGCCTATTTCGATTCCAACGACGGCGACGTGCCGCTGGAAGACAGCTTCGACTACTGGAACTGGTCGCGCGGCTCGCTGGCCGATGGCGGCGCGGCGATCATGTATGACTTGGAATTGAAAGGCGGCGGGTTCCGCTCGCTGGCGCTGCGCTACCGCCCCGATGGCACCGTGGAGGACTTCACCTCGCCCGACCTGATGCTGCGGCTGCCGCGCACCCGCTGGCTGGTCGAGCGCCAGACCCGCTGCGAGCCGCCGCACAAGCCGGCCATCGTCGAAAGCTGGGTCGATGCGCCGTTCTACAGCCGCTCGGTGGTGTCCACGCACCTGCTGGGCGAACCGGTCACCGCCGTGCACGAGAGCCTCGACATGCGCCGCTTCGTGTCGCCTGCGGTGCAGGTCATGCTGCCGTTCAAGGTGCCCAGGGTTATCGGCTGATTCAGCCCTGTTTGTTGTCGTCGTCGCGTTGCTTGCGCAGTTTTCTGAGGCTGTGCAACTGCCAGACTCCGAAGCCGAAGACCGCACCGAAAAACAGCACGAACTGCACGGCCTTCATCATGCTGTAGTCCATCACGCAGCGGCCCCTGACCTGTCGGGGTTCAGCTTCACCAGCGCCCGGTTGAGCATGAACGCAAAGGCCACCCAGGCGAGGTAGGGCACCAGCATCAGCGCCGCGCCCTTGTGCACCGGCCAGAACACCGCGATGTTGACGGCGATGGACAGCCACAGCAGCGCCATTTCGCCAAGCGCCAGCTTCATCCGCTTCATGCCGAAGAAAATGCCGGACCATGCGGCGTTGAGAGCAAGCTGTGCGCCATAGACGGTCATCGGCACCAGCCGCTCACCTGGCGCCGCGGTTGTCCACACCAGCCATCCTGCAATGGCGATCAGCGCGTAGAGCACCATCCACGCCGGACCGAACAGCCAGTTGGGTGGCCGCCACGACGGCTTGCGCAATGAGTCGTACCATTTGCCGGGCGGGAAAAAGGCGCCGCTGGATGCAGCCAGTGCGCAAATCCCTATAAACGCCATCAGGGTCCAGTCCATGGCAAGCCCTCCTCGCTTCTGCTCTGTGGTTGCCGGGAACACCCGGATCGGTCAACCGGCCTGGCGCGTCTGCTTGCGCTGCTCTACCCGGGTCAGCAGGCCGAACAGGTCGCCACCCCATTCGTTATAATCCCACATCGGCTTGAGGGTTGCCTGAAAGACCCACGGCGCCTGCTCGTTTTCCACCGCATCGAGGAGAAATGACGCCTCAGGCGCCTCGGCCTTGTGAGGCTGTCTGGAGTTGCCGGTCAAACCGCCGCCGCTCATCGCACGCATCAGCAGGGCAATCTTGCGGGCCTTCGAGGTGACAGCCCGCCGGTTGACGCTGTCCATGCCATTGCGCTCGATCTCTCGGCCGATCTCGGCATAGATCATCCCTGCCGCCCGGATCGAAGGCCGGCAGCGCGCCGGCAATGCCGCAATGCCCGCCTGCGAGCGCTGGTAATAGCCATCGGCGACCGCCAGCAGCCGCGCCGCAACACGGGCAATTGCCGGACAGAACTCAGGCCGCGCCAGCCACGTGTCGGGAGACAAGCCCGCCTCGCGCATCATCGCCCGCGGCAGGTACAGTCTTCCATTGCCCGCATCCTCGCCGATGTCGCGCACGATGTTGGTCAGTTGCATGGCAATGCCCAGGTCAGCCGCTCGCGCCAGCACCTCGCGCTCGCGCCTGCCCATCACCAGCGTCATCATCACGCCGACAGTCGAGGCCACCCTCACCGCGTAGGCAACGACGTCGGACAGGGTTTCGTATTTCCGCCCCATCGTATCCCAGCAAAACCCTTCCAGCAGCGCATCCGGCACGCATCGCGGTATGGCGAAACGCACCACGATGTCGGCGAATGCCCGGTCGGCGGGAGAATCATGTGGCGTGCCCGCATAGATCAGGTTGAGCCGCTCGTACATTTCGGCAATGGCAAGTTCCGGATCCACTGCCTCGTCGATGGCGTCATCAGCCTGGCGGCAAAACGCGTACATGGCGTGCGCCGGCCACCGCATCGACTGCGGCAGCAGCAGCGAGGCGGTGTGAAACGACCGCGAACCCGTGCGGATTGCCTGCCGGCAGTGCGCCCCGTCGGCCCAGCTCGTATGGCCGGGATCATGCGGATTCAGGCTGAGGCGTGGCTTCACGCGATTTCCTCGCTACAAGTGTCAAGTTTGATTGACATTAGATACCGTAACAATGAAGCTTGCAAGGCGATGTTGAGCTGAGGGTTCCATGACAGCGACAGTCCTGCTGACATTGGGGCGCTTGCCGAAGGCCCTGGAGATAGCCCGCGCCCTTGCCGGCGCCGGGTGCAGGGTAATTGTCGCCGAACCGTTCCGCCGCCACGTCTGCTCGCCATCGCGCGCAGTGGCGAAGTCATACCAGGTCAAGGCCCCCGCCACCGACCCGCGCGCCTACCTGCGCGAGCTAAAGGTCATCATAGCAAAGGAGGCCGTGGACCTGGTGGTGCCGGTGTCGGAGGAAGCCATGCATGTGGCAGCCCTCGCGGGTGACCTGCCGGACGGCGTGCGCCTCGCCTGCCCGCCGCAGCCTGACCTCCTCGCCCTGCATGACAAGCTGCAGTTTGCCCGCACCGCCCGCGCCATGGGTCTTGATGCGCCCGACACCTACGCTGCCAACGACCCTGCCGCGATGTCGCTGACGGCGGTGCGTGATCACGTCATCAAGCCGGTGCATTCGTGCTCCGGTATCGGGGTGAGCTTCGAGCGCGCTGGCACCATCCGGCAGGCAAGCTCGATCAATGCCGCATCGGTCGTGCAGGCCATGGTCCGCGGCCGCCATGTCAGTTCGTTCACACTGGCGCATCAAGGCCGCGAGCGCGTGACCGTGTTGTACGAGGGCACCGTTTTCTCCGGCTCGGTTGCGGTATGCTTCCAGCGCGTGGACGACTGCCCGTCTGCGCGCAAGTGGATATCCAGTTTCGTCGGCAAGACCGGCTATAGCGGCGCCATCTCGTTCGACTTCATCGTCGATGAAGGAGGCCGCGCCTGGGCCATCGAATGCAACCCCCGCTTTACCAGCGGCGTGCACTTCGTCTCGCCCGAGGGGCTGGCGTCAGCACTTCTCGACCCCGCCAGCGCAGCCCCGGTGAACCTGAAGCAGAAACGCCGCTTCCAGCAAGGCTACTCAACGCTCACGGAAGCCTATGCCGCCTTCTTCACCCCGAAGGAGTTCGCCCGCCGCCTCGGACAGATGATCCGCGCCCGCGACGTGGTCTGGCAGGCATCAGACCCGATGCCGTTCATGATGATGACACCCAACTCGTGGGACATCCTGAAGCCGGTCATGCTGGGCCGCATGAGCATGGGCGAGGCAGCGACACATGACATTGTCTGGAGCGGGCCCGCCACGGCGCCGCCGCGTGTAGACCCAAGGAAAGTCAGTCCGAATGTCTCCGTACCCGGCAAATGATCTGCCTTGCAGGCCTGGTGGTCAGCCTCGCGGCCGGGCGCACCTTGTGCGGGTCAAGCGACTCGAAGTCGAACCGGCGCGCCAGTTCGGCAATGATCAGCGTGGCCTCCACCTGCGCAAAGCCCGCGCCGACGCAGGTGTGCGGCCCCAGCCCGAACGGAATGTAGGCCCCATCGGTGATGTCCTTCTCGCGCCCGCCCATGAACCGGTCCGGATCGAACAGGTCTGGGTTCTGCCAGTAGCGCTTGTGCCGGTGCAGCGTCCATGGCGCGATCATCACCAGTGCCCCGCGTTTGACCTTGCGCCCACCGATGACCGTATTCTTCAGCGCCACCCGCGGCATGAAGGTGATGGGCGGATAAAGCCGCAGCGTCTCGCGGAAAACTGCCCGGATGAACGGCATCCGCTTGGTGTGCTCGAAGCTGACCTCGGCGCCGCCGGTCACCTCGTCCACTTCCGAGCGGATGCGTTCCAGCGTCTGGCGCTGCGTGGCGAGGATGAAAAACACCCAGGTCAGCACGCTGGCGGTGGTTTCATGACCGGCCAGAAAGAACACGCCGAGCTGGTCGATCAGCTCCTCGCGGGTAAACGGCTCGCCCGTCTCGCTGTCGCGCGCGGCAATGACGGCGCTGGCAATATCGTTGTACTGGCCCTGCCCGCTGCCAAGATGCGTGTCCACCAGTTCGCCAAGATGGTTACGGATGCGCCTGCAGGCAGCCAGCACGTCCTCGCGCTGGCGCACCTCGGCCCAGGCCGGCTGCACGATCAGCCGCCAAATCTCAACCTGAGCCACGTCGCGCTCGAACACCAGGAAGTCCTCGAACACGTCATGCGCCACCTGCGACTTGAGCGTGGTGGAGAACACCGTCCGGCAAATGATGTCCGCCGTCAGGTGGCTCATCGCCAGGTCGAGCGAGAACGCTTCTCCCGATTGGGCCTGATCTTCGAGGCGGGTCACGTAATCGCGCACCGCCCCTTGCATCGAGGCGAAGGCGTGGCCCACCCGCATCATGGTGAAGGCCGGGTCGATCATCGCCCGCTGGCGGCGCCACTTGTCCCCGTCGGTCACGAAGATCGACTGGCCGATCAGCGGTTCCAGCGCGCCCACCATCAGGTCGGACTTCGGAAACACCCCGCCCGCATCAAGCATGATCTCGCGCACCATTTCCGGCGCGTTGAACAGGATGATGGAGCGGCGCGAATATCCGAGGTGGCCGGACGAGAACTTGTAGGCCGCTGCCGGCAGCAGGCTCAGCAGGTCGCCGTCACCCTGCCACACGGTGCGCACCAGCGCCGCCACGCTCCACAACGACCACGGCCTGGGTGGATGGTAAAGTTCAGCCCCGCTCATCTCTCGCGCCCGCAATCCCTGCACATACTCAACGTCTACCGGGGGACACCATAGCCCATGTCGAGCCACGACCTGTTCAAGTTTCTCGTCTGCATCCACATCCTGACAGGGGCCACCGGGCTGGTGGCGTTCTGGGTGCCGATTGCCGCGCGCAAGGGCGGCGACGCGCACCGGCGCTGGGGCCGGGTGTTCACGGCCATGATGGTGGTGACGGGACTGGTGGCCGTGGGCATTTCGCTGACGACGCTTTATGCGCCGCTTGAAACCCATCCGCAACTCGCCAACCACGAGGTGTTTTCAGATCCCGCGCTGATCTCGATGATCTTCGGCTGGATGATGCTCTACCTCGCCATCCTCACCATCAACCTTGCCTGGTATGGCTGGCTCTGCGTCACCCACAAGCGCGACCAGAAGGCCAGCCGCACCTGGCTCAATATCGGCCTGCAGATACTCCTGACGGCGGCCGCAGCCAACACCATCTGGCACGGGCTCGCCATCGGCGAGCCCCTAGTCACCGGCATTTCCATCGTCGGCTTCGCCACCGTCGCCACCAACCTGTGGTACCTTTATCACCCGCGCCCCGGCCCGGTGTACTGGCTCAAGGAACACATCAAGGCCCATGTGGGCGCAGGCATCTCGGTCTACACCGCCTTCTTCGCCTTCGGTGCGGTGCGCCTGCTGCCCGAGGCCGCGCTGACGCCTGCCTTGTGGTCGGTACCGCTGGTCACCGGCATCGGGCTCATACTGTGGCATTGGCGCTCGGTTGACCGGCGCGCCGGCACAGGCCGTTCAGGCCAGCAGGTCCCGGCCGAGTGATGTCCACCACCCGGGTAATCGTCATTGGCGCGGGCATGGGCGGTCTAGCGGCCGCCGCAGACCTTGCCCGTGAAGGCTGCGAGGTGACCGTGCTGGAGCGCGCTGCGACGCCTGGCGGCAAGGCGCGCCTGCTGCCGGTGGATGGCGCACAGGTGTCGGGCGGCCCGACCGTGTTCACCATGCGCTGGATCTTCGAGCAATTGTTTGACGATTGCGGCAAGAGCCTTGAAAGCGAATTGCAGCTGTCCAGGCCGTCGATTCTGGCCCGCCATGCCTGGCGGCAAGGCGGACGGCTCGACCTGTTCGCCGATATCGAGGCGTCCGCCGCTGCGATCGCCGAGTTCGCCGGCCCTGCCGACGCGCAAGGCTACCGGGATTTCTGCGCCCGCAGCCGCGCCATCTACGCAACGCTCGAACACAGCTTCATCGCCGCCCAGCGCCCCAACCCGGTCGAACTGGTAAGCCGCGTCGGCTTCGGCAATCTTGGCGCCATGTGGCGGACCGCGCCATTCCAGACGCTGTGGGGCGCGCTCGGCCAGCACTTCCGGGACCCGCGCCTGCGCCAGCTGTTCGGGCGGTACTCGACCTATGTAGGCTCCTCGCCCTGGCTCACCCCGGCCACCTTGATGCTGGTGGCGCATGTCGAGCAGGACGGCGTCTGGCTGGTCAAGGGCGGCATGCGCGCCGTGGCAGATGCGCTGATGCGGCTGGGCCAGGCAAAGGGTGCGCAGTACCGGTTCGACGCTCACGTAGACGAGATCATTGTGAAGAGCGGCCGGGCGGCAGGCGTGCGGCTTTCCGGTGGAGAGGTCATCGAGGCGGATGCCGTGGTGTTCAACGGCGATGTGTCGGCGCTGGGCACCGGCCTGCTTGGCGGCGCGGTCAAACCGGCTGCCAGCCCCGTCAAGCCACAGGACCGCTCGCTGTCGGCCATCACCTGGTGCCTGAATACGCCGACCTCCGGCTTTCCCCTCGACTACCACAACGTCTTCTTCGCCGAGGACTATCGCGTCGAGTTCGACACCATTTTCAGACACCGCGGCATCTGTTCCACCCCCACCGTATACATCTGCGCCGAGGACCGCGCCGGGGCCGAACATCCGCAAGGCGCAGAGCGGCTGCTGGTGCTGGTCAACGCGCCAGCAGATGGTGACCGGCGCGACATCAGCGGTGAACCGTTCGCGCGCGTCGAAGAGGCAACTTTCGGCCTGCTGGAAGCTTGCGGCTTGCGCATTCCGGCGCGCGGGCAAGGCGGCGTCAGCACCGGCCCTGCCGGGTTCGAGCGGCTGTTTCCCGCGTCGGGTGGCGCACTCTATGGCCGCGCCAGCCACGGCATGATGGCAAGCTTCGCCCGCCCCGGCGCGGCTAGCAGGATACCCGGCCTCTACCTCGCAGGAGGCTCGGTGCACCCCGGCCCCGGCGTGCCGATGGCGGTCATGTCGGGCAGGCTTGCTGCCCGGCGGGTATTGTCGCGCTCATCAGGCTAACGGGCGCGGGCGCGCAAGTTGGCCGGGTCCGGCACCAGGTCCGCCACGATCTTGGCCGACGACACGACACCGGGCAGCCCGGCGCCCGGATGCGTACCGGCGCCTGCAAGATACAGCCCTTCAACTTCCTCGCTCTTGTTGTGAGGCCGGAACCAGGCCGACTGGAACAGGTTCGGCTCCATGGCGAATGCCGCCCCTTGCCAGGACAGCAGCCGGTCCTGGAAATCCTGCGGTGTCAGCATGTGCGAGGTGACGATGCAGTCGCCCAGGCCCGGCATCAGCGTATCTTCCAGCCGCTTCTGTACTGCAGCGCGATAAACTTCCGCCTTCTCCGCCCAGTCGGTACCGCTACCAAGATGCGGCACCGGCGCGAGCACGTAGAAGGCATCACAGCCCTCGGGTGCCAGCGACGGGTCGCTCGCCGTCGGCCGGTGCAGGTAGAGGCTGAAATCCTCGGAAAGTCTGTGCTTGCGGAAGATGTCGTCCAGCAGTCCGCGATAGCGCGGGCCCAGCACCATGGTGTGATGGTACACATCGTCGAACTTGCGGCTGGTGCCGAAGTACCAGACGAACAGGCTCATCGAATAGCGCGCCCGCTTGAGCTTGCGATCCGACCAGCGCTTGCGCGGGTGCTGGCCCAGCAGCTTGCCATATGTCCAGGCCGGGTCGGCGTTTGAGACCACGATGTCTGCTGCAATGCGCTCGCCGCCGGCAAGCTCAACGCCTGCCGCCCTGCCGCCTTCCACGAGGATGCGCTCGACCTGCGCATTGTACCGGAACTCGCCGCCCTGCCGTTCGATCAGTCCGGCCATGCCACGCACCAGCGCGCCGGTGCCGCCCACCGCGTAGTGCACCCCGTACTTGCTCTCCAGGTGAGCGATCAGGCAGTAGTAGCTGGTCGTCGTGAAGGGATTGCCACCGATCAGAAGCGGGTGAAAGCTGAACACGATGCGCAGGCGCGGATCAGTGAAATAGTCGTTCACCTTCGACACCACCGAGCGGTAGCCGCCAAGCCGCACCAGGTCCGCCATGGTGCGCAGGGTGAACGCCAGCGAATGAAACGGCTTGTCGGCAAGCTGCTCGAAGGCAACCTCGAATATCTTCTCGCTGGCCGCCATGAACCGGTCATAGCCGGTCACGTCGGACGGGTTGAAGCGGGCGACCTCGGCGCGCATCCGTTCTCGGTCGGCGCAGTAGCTGAACACCGAACCGTCATCGAAACGGATCTTGTAGAAGGGATCGCACGGCCGGATGTCGACATCATCGTGCAGGTTGCCGCCACAGGCCTTCCACAGCTCCTCGAATACGTACGGCGCGGTGATGATGGTTGGCCCGGCATCGAAGGTGAACCCGTCCTGCCGGTATGTATAGGCGCGCCCGCCCGGTCCATCCAGCTTGTCCACCATGGTGACGCGGTAGCCCCTGGCGGCCAGCCGTGCGCCAGCGGCAAGCCCGCCGACGCCACAGCCGATCACTACCGCATGCGGCGCACCCGCCCTGCCGTTATCGCCCGTCCGCATCAGCATGCCATGTCCTCCATGGCTCGCGGCTCCGCGCTTGCCGGTTTGCTGCCGGACCATCCTGCCCAGGCATCAACGATCAGCCCGA
>JAZBOA010000112.1:0-5196 GCA_036350935.1 Anderseniella sp.
CCAACCATCTCGAGATAGACCTGGTAACGCGAGGAATTGGGTAGTGAAGACTCACTGATCACGACGACTGATACAGTGTATCCCGCCGACCTGAGGCGCGTCTCACCTACCACCCTTGTTCGCCAATGAGCGGCACGAACCTGACCCAATCCAGCTCTTCATAGTCGTAGTCTGTCTCCGTTATCCGGGTAAGCCGCATGAGCTGCTGGCCACCGAACTGGGAGCCGATGGGCATGACCAGCCGGCCTCCGATCTTCAGCTGTTCTTTCAGTGCCTTCGGTACCGAAGGACCGGCAGCTGTAGCGACGATCGCATCGTAGGGGGCGTGTTCTTTCCAGCCGAGTGTGCCGTCGTCGCATTTCACGTGGACATTCGCATAGCCTTGTTCCTTAAGGGCTAGCCTTGCACTTTCTGCCAGCTCGGCGATTCTCTCGATGGTAAAAACTTCCACTGCGATCTCAGCCAGCACAGCAGCCGCGTATCCCGAACCTGTGCCGATCTCTAGGATGCGTTCCCCACCGGTTAGCTTCAGCGCTTCTGTCATTAGCGCGACGATGAACGGCTGCGAGATGGTTTGCCCGTGGCCAATCGGAAGCGGACCATCGCTGTAGGCAAAGCCGCGTTCGTCAACAGGGATAAACGCCTCGCGCCTGACCTTGCCCATGGCCTCCAGGACCTTAGGGTCCGAAATACCTCGGTCCTGCAACTGGTAGCGCACCATGGCGCGCCGGCTCTCTGCAAAATCAGTCATCAGAAAATGGCTACCGTCCCGGCTGTGAACTCTGTGACCAGTGCGCTGACACCTTTGAAACTTCGATCGGCGATTGCCATTGTAGCTTCCTCAATACCGGGCGCTATCTCGCCTGACCTCGTTCGCAATCGCAGCTCGACCATGGCGGGCTGGTCGATGCGCTGTCCGATGCGGCTGAGTAACAGGCAGTGTACACCGGTTACTTCTTCCAGCTCTGCGTGAACCTGATCGCAGATGCGCTGTGCTAGGACATTGTACAGCTTGCCAACATGGTTGACCGGATTTTTCCCGGCGATCGCTTCCATGCTGGACGGCTTCATCGGAACTATGAGTCCGTTCACCCGGTTGCCACGTCCAGTCTGGCCATCATCTCCTGCCTCGGCAGACGTGCCGCTGACGGTGAGATAGATGGAGCCTGACTTAATGTCGTCCGCGGCATTGACCGCAATATTCAGCTCATCGAAAGCTCTGGCCTGCGGAAGGTCACGAAGCTGATCCTCGATCGCCCGCTTGGCCGCGACGTAGTGGTCGAGGTTCTCCAGATGGCGACCGATCATGGCGCAGGCGATGGTCAGCTGTACCTTGTGACTGTTTCTCAGCGCCATCACCTTCACATCCTCGCCGCGTTCAGGGTGCTGCTCGATGGAACCAGGCGATGTGAGGAACTGCTCTGTCGCAAGGACCAGCTGTTCTACAGGGCTCAATGGCGCATATGCAGCGCCAATGGAGGTGTCGTTGGCCAACGGCATCTCGCCTTCAGCTGCGCGCTGAAACAGTGAGATCAGGTTGGATGCACCCGGACGAACAAGACAATGAACACGCGCAATACCGGCGGGTGCCGCATGCAGGTTTGACCGGATGAAATCATCGACCACCCGCTGAGCAATCTGGGCCGCGGGGACATCAAGCTCACCTGCGTGCAAGCTGGCCCGGCCGGACAGGTAGACGTCAAAGGGCTCGATGATCTCGCCGCCGCCAAAGTGGGGCCGCGAATTGCCAGCGGCAATGAGCAGCTTGTCGACGTTGTGATGCAGCACGAAGCCCTCGTTCTCGATGTAGAACCGGCACAGTTTGCGTGAGAAGGCCTCGGCCAAGGCATCTGCCATCGTGTCCGGGTGACACCTGCCTTTGCGCTCGACAATTTCAACGTCGTCAACGGTCTGGGGCAGAACAGATATGCGGGCGGTATCGGCGATCGTTTATCCTGCCATTCTCTTGCTTTTCTGATTGCTGTCATGCCGAAGATCTTATCAGCACTACTCAGAGATCACGTCATTCATGTTCGGGCCTCATTGATCCGAGTCAACGCGCAGCCTAATCGCAGCAAGTATTCAAGCTTCCACGCCTCCGAAGGAAATTCCGAGGCACGTATTTCCGAAAATATGATGAAGGAGGACACCATGGCCAAAGACATCAAGAAGGCAGAACTAGCCCAGACACCGGCACCGATGGACCCGTTCTCGGCCATGCGGTCAGAAATGGATCGGGCATTCGAGAACTTTCTCGGGCGTGGATGGCCCAGCATGCCAGGCCTTATGAAGCCGTCGGATGAGGTCCTCGTCGTGCCCAGCATGGACATCCGCGAAAACGGCTCGGAGATCGTTATCGAGGCTGAACTGCCGGGCATGGAGGAAAAGGACATCGACGTCAGTCTCAGCAACGGCATGCTGACCATCAGGGGTGAGAAGCGCTCCGAAGAAGAGAAGAAAGAAGACAATTATCACCTCACCGAGCGCCGCTATGGCAGCTTCCAGCGCAGCTTCCGGGTCCCTGACACAGTCGATCCGGACAAGGTTGAGGCCAGCCTGGAGAAAGGCGTCCTGCACGTGACGATGACCAAGAAACCTGAAGCCGTCAGCGCGGCCAAGAAGATCTCCGTCACCCAGAAATAGAAGCTGCACACACCAGTCTGGCAGGATGTCGCCGATAACCAACTCATCCTGCCAGCCAGCCTTGAAACAATGAGGAGAACGATCGGATGGACATGCTCAAGATTACAGAACAGGCCCGTGCACTGCTGGAGGCGCACGGTGACAAGGCCGAAGCCGAAGCGGCCCAGAAGGCCGCTGTCCTGAAGGCTGAGGGCAAGACCGATGAAGCCGCCCAGTGGCAGAAGGTGCGCAAGGCAATTCATGAGCTGAGATCAGGACACGTGAGCTAATTGTCTCGTCTCGTTCTTCCCGGCGCGAGGAGTGCGGTCGTCAGCTCATGGGTGAGGACAGAAAAGCCTACTTGATTGGGGGCGGCATCGGCTGCCTGGCGGCGGCTGCCTTCATGGTCCGAGATGGAGGTCTCCCGGGCAGCAGCATTACGATCTTCGAAGCGCTACCGGTGGTCGGCGGCAGCCTGGATGCCGCGGGTGACCCTGATCAGGGCTATCTGATGCGCGGCAGTCGCATGATGACCACGGAAAACTTCGAGTGCACGTGGGCCCTGTTTGACTCGCTCCCGTCACTGTCGAGCCCCGGCAAGTCGGTGTCTCAGGAAACCATCGACCATAGCGACGTGGTCAAATGGGATGCCAGGGCACGGCTCATCGATCACAACCGCGCCATCGTCGACGTCTCGACCATGGGGTTTTCCATGCACAACCGGCTTGAACTTAGGCGGTTGAGCGAGGCGAGCGAAGAGGAGCTGGAAGACACAAGGATTACCGACTGGCTGTCACCGGCATTCTTCCAGACGAATTTCTGGCACATGTGGCAGACAACCTTCGCCTTCCAGCCGTGGCACAGCGCGCTTGAGTTCAAGCGCTATATGCACCGGTTCATCATCTCGTTCTCGCGCATCGAGAGGCTGTCAGGCGTCAAGCACCCGGTCTACACCCACTACGATTCACTTGTGCGGCCCCTGGCTGCGTGGCTCACGTCACAGGGAGTGAAGATCGAGACAAGGTCCACTGTTGCGGATTTCGACCTCGCCGAGATTGAGGGTAAATTTGCTGTCAGAAACTTACATATCCACAAGGGGGGAAAGACCCAGTCGGTCAGCGTTGGGGTCGATGATCTGGTCATATTGCAGAACGGGTCGATGACCGATGCGTCCAGCTTCGGCTCCATGACAAGACCGCCCGAGCGCTTGGCCAAGGCGGATGGCTATTCATGGCGGCTATGGGAAAAGCTTGCCGCGGTCAGTCCAGAATTTGGCGACCCGGCCCGCTTCAATTCGTCGATCCCCGAGACCTACTGGCTGAGTTTCAATGCGACGGTGAGGAACCCGGCCTTCTTTGACCACATGGAGGCATTCACGGGCAACAGGACGGGCACCGGCGGCATCGTGACGTTCAAGGACTCACGCTGGCTGATGTCCATCGTGGTGCATCACCAGCCGCATTTTGAAGGCCAGCCGGATGATGTCCAGGTGTTCTGGGGATATGCCCTCCACCCGGATCGCGTCGGCGACTTCGTGGCCAAGCCGATGTCGGACTGCAGCGGTGAAGAAATCTTGCGGGAGCTGTGTGGGCATCTCAATTTTGACCCGGATATGTTTGCCGGGGCGGTCTGTATTCCCTGCCGCATGCCCTATATCACCAGCCAGTTCATGCCACGGCGCAAGGCCGATCGCCCGCTGCCGGTGCCGAAGGTCTCAAAGAACTTAGGGTTGGTCAGTCAGTTTGTTGAGATACCGGAAGACGTGGTCTTCACCATCGAGTACTCGATCCGGGCCGCGCAGATGGCGGTTTATGAACTGATGGGCATCGATCAGGACATTCCACCAGTTACCCCCTATGACAAGTCGCTGTCCGCCCAGGTGTCGGCGCTGATCAAGTCCTTCAAGTGACCGCAGATGATCGCCGTAGGGGGTGGGGCATTCTGCACTGGTGCAACTCACTCAGGCCGAGCTGTCCCTCTTGTCATGATCACGATGCGGGGCATTCAGTTCAAAGGCACCAACGCATCAGCCTTGCCGCTCGGCGCGAAAACCTTCCTGTCAGCCTTGCCCGGTGATGGTGCTTGCAACGGCATCTTTCTTGAGATGCGCAAGGTATAGCGTGCGGTCTCGTTCTGTCTCGCTGCAGACAGGGTGAGGTAAGGACGAACGAGATAGAAGCCATCTTCCGAAAAGCTGATTACAGTACTTTGGCGCCTCTCTTTAATGCCGACGAACAGGGCCTCGCCATGGGGCCTGTCGGCGCTGACAACATTGAAATACGCATTGGTGTTGTCAGCTTCAAAGATGATCTGGAGTGCCTCGGTTGCTCTCGCCTGAAAGCCGTAGGCGGTTGAACGATATCCTTCGATCCTGCCGGTCTGGCGGGTTTCGGCGTCATCTGTAATGCTGATCATGGTGAGGACTTCGTCGTCCGGCAATCGGGACCTTATGGCCTCGTAAATGTCCGGCTCAACGACGGTTTGTTCGACGGGTTTGGTTGCCTCCGTCAGGGACAGCACCTCGCCCTGTTGATCAACGAGGCAGGTGACTTCGGTGGTATCAACCTCCAACAC
>JAZBOA010000113.1:0-11268 GCA_036350935.1 Anderseniella sp.
TCACGCATCGCCGCCAGCACCTCGACCTGGGTGGTCACGTCGAGCGCGGTGGTGGGTTCGTCGAAGATGATCAGGTCCGGCCGGGGCGACATGGCCATGGCAGTCATGGCGCGTTGCAACTGGCCGCCGGACACCTGGTGCGGATACCGCTCGCCGATATGCTCGGGATCAGGCAGCTGCAGCGAGCGGAACAGTTCGCGCACGTCGATCTTGGCGTCGGCCTCACCCTTGAGACCATGGTCGACCGTGGCCTCTACACATTGATCGATCAGCCGGTGAGCGGGATTGAACGAGGCGGCGGCACTTTGCGCCACGTAGGTCATGCGGCTGCCGTGCAACCGGCGCAACTGCCGCTCCGACAGCGCCCTCAGATCAATGCCGTCGAACACGATCGTGCCGCCAGTAATGCGGCAGCCGGGTTGCGTGTAGCCCATGGCCGCCTTGCCCAGCGTCGACTTGCCTGCACCCGATTCGCCGATCAGACCCATCACCTCGCCGCGATGCAGCTTAAGGTCGACGCCGTTGATGATCGGGTGCCACCTGTCATCGGAGAACCCCTCGATGTGGATGTCGCGCATGTCGAGCAGCAGGTCGCCCTTCTTGCGTTCGGATTGTTGCTTCTTCGCCATCGGTCCCGTCCGGTTGGGTTGTCAGTTTCTAGTTGGGGCCATGCCAGTCGATCTGACAGATCTCCGCCGAGCGGCCGTCGAAATCCCACACCCGGCCATGACTGCGCACCCGGCCCTTGTTGGCGGTGGCGACGGTGATGTCGGGACCCATCCAGTAGCCGGTGTTCGACACCACCACGTCCTTGTCCGGGTCAGGACCGGAAATCGGCTCCACCTCGCCCTGGATCATCCGGCCCACGGTGAGGCGGCGCTTCTTGCCCTCGGTCTCGAAGCTGACAGGCGCACGCTGCGCCCCGAGGAACTCGCCCACCAGCATGGAGAACAGGCCGGTGGTGCCGCGCGCCTTGCCGGAGAAGATCATCTCCAGCCCGGCATACGCCTTGTCGGAGGCGCGCTCGTCGAAGAAGGCTGCGGCCTTCCAGTTGCCGCGGCCCATGTTGCCGGGGATGTCCATCAGCATGCCGATGTTGAGGCCCGACAGGTCCTCGCCGTCATAGTGGCCCTCGTCGATGCGCACGCCCAGCCAGGCCTGGCAGTAGCCCTCCGTCGGCGGGTGCTTGCCAAGGCTGACGACGCACGGGCAGAACACCGTGCAGTTGCAGTTGAGGATCAGTTCGCCCTTGATTTTCCATTGCGCCAGGTCGGCCATCTATATGTCGTCTCCTGTCAGATAAACGAAGTTGCGCGGGACAGTGCGTAAACGCCCCCCGCGATCAGCAGCGCGCCTGCCGGACGTGTCAGCCAACGGCCAATGTCAGGCAGTTTTTCCAGCACCATGAAGGCCGTCGCCAGCCCCATCCAGACCAGGTTCATGGTGCCGCCCACGAAACCCAGCAGCATCAGTGCCCAGCAGCAGGCGAGGCACACGGCGCCAAGCCTGACGCCCATGCCGGCGGCGGCCAGCGGACCGGGCTTCCAGTATTGCATGAAGAACATCAGCGGCCGGCGGCACTTGCTCAGGCAGGCTTCCTTGAGCCGCGAAAACTGCCAGGCGCCAGCCAGCAGCAACAGCGCCGCGGTGAACCACCAGGATGCGCTGGCTCCACTGGCCGTCACCACGCTCAGCGATGACAACCAGGCCTGCAGGCCTGCGGCGATTGCGGAAAACCCGAGCCAGACAGCGACATAGCCGGCAATCAGCGCACTGAACCCGGCCGGACCGGCAGCCCCTGCCGCCGTCATGTCTTCATAGGTGGCCAGCGCCGGCACCAATGTCGGGGCCATCATGGCAGCGGACATCAGCGCCCACATGGCGAACAGCGCCAGCGGGTCGGCCTTGGCCGCCGCAGTGCACAGGGCGGACCAGAAACCGGGCTGCGCGACATTGGCCAGCAGTCCGCCGGGCAGGTTCGCCGACATCAGGAAAATGCCCGCCCAGGCGGCCAGCACGAACCCGTAGAAACTGCCCCAGCCGAGCGTGCGCCGCAGGGTCGAATGCTGTACGACGGCTTCACTTCTCATCGCGAATGCCGGAGGTCTTGTGCAGGAACCAGTCGACGACAAAGTTCACCGCAACGGTCAGCAGCGCAATGGCGCCGGCCGGCAGCAAGGGCGTCATGGCCGCCTTCATGTCGTATTCGGCGAACGAGATCAGCTGGGCGTTCTCCCGCACCATCGAGCCCCAGTCGGCGGTAGGCGGCTGGATGCCGACGCCCAGGAAAGACAGCGAGGCGATGGTCAGGAACACGAAACAGAAGCGCAGGCCGAACTCGGCCACCAGCGGCGGCAGGATGTTGGGCAGGATGTCGTGGCGCATGACCCAGCCCAGCGACTCACCGCGCAGCCGCGAGGCCTCGACATAGTCCATCACCACCACGTTCAGCGACACGGCGCGGGCCAGGCGGAACACGCGGGTGCTGTCGAGCACCGCGATGATCATGATCAGGTTCCAGACGTTCGAGCCGAAGATCGACAAGAGCATCAGCGAGAAGATCAGGCTGGGAATGGCCATCAGCACGTCGACGAAACGGCTCAGGCCCTGATCGAGCCACGACCGGTTGATCGCCGCCATGACGCCAAGGCTGCCGCCGATCAGGAACGACAGCAGCGTGGTGGCAACGGCGATACCTATGGTGTTGCGCGCGCCATAGACCAGTCTCGTCCAGACATCGCGGCCCAGCTGGTCAGTGCCGAAAATGAATTCCGAGGACCACGGCGCATAAGGGGTGTCAAAAACCTGGCTTTGGCCATACGGCGCCACCCACGGGGCAAAGATGGCAACAAACATGTAGGCCGCAATGACGATCATGCCGAACCATGCTGTGATCGGCGCCTTCTTCAGTTCGCGCCAGGCGCGCTGTGTCCAGGTGCGGCGGGTGGCGACGATCGCCACTTCGCCGGCGGCGGAATATGTCTGGTCGTCGTTGCTCATCTCGGGTGCAGCAGCCTCGGGTTGGTGACGATCGACACGATGTCGGCAAACAGGTTGAGCAGGATGTAGGTCGCGGCAAAGATCAGCGCACACGCCTGCACGACCGGTATGTCGCGGGTACTCACCGCGTCCACCATCAACTGGCCGATCCCGGGATAGACGAACACCACCTCGACCACCACCACGCCAACCACCAGGTAGGCCAGGTTGAAGGCAATTACGTTGACGATCGGCGCCCAGGCATTGGGCAGGGCGTGCTTGAGGATGACCTTGCCCGACGACACGCCCTTGAGCCTCGCCATCTCGATATAGGGGCTGGCAAGCAGGTTGATGATGGCGGCGCGGGTCATTCGCATCATGTGGGCAACGATGACAAGCGTCAGCGTCAGCGCCGGCAGCGCGCACATGTAGATGCGGTCCATCAGCGGGGTATCAGGCCGGACGTTGGCCAGCGAGGGGAATACCTTCCACAAGGTCGCCAGCAACAGAATGAGAATGTAGGCGACGAAGAACTCGGGGAAGGAGATGGTGGTCAGCGTCGTGGCGTTGATGGAGCGGTCATAGAGCGAGTTGCGATAGAGCGCCGCAGAAATGCCCAGCGCCAGCGACAGCGGCACCGCGATGGCCGCGGTCAGGCCAGCCAGGAAAAGCGTGTTCCACAGCCGCGGCGCGATCAGTTCCATGACCTCGCGCTCGCGGCCCGCGCTGCGGCCGGAGAACGACGAGCCGAAGTCGCCCTGCAGCACCCCGCCAATCCATTGCAGATAGCGCAATGGCGCCGGATCGTTGAGGCCGAGCTCCTTGCGGAAGGCGGCGACTGTTTCGGGCGTGGCCGCCTGACCGAGCACGGCGGTGGCGAAATCGCCAGGCAGGAACTGCATGGACGAGAAGATGATGAGAGAAACCACGAACAGCGTCAGCAGGCCCAGCCCCAGCCGCTGCAAGATGGTCTTCAAAATCGGATGCATTCAGACCCCACCCTGATCTGCTGCCGCCTTGAGTGCGGTCTTGGTTGCGAAACTTCCGTGAAAAGCGTTGCAAAATTTGAGGGGCGTGACCAGCCCCAAATGCGGCAGGCTGCCAACAAGTTGCAGCAGCCTGCCCTGCATCTGCGTCAAGCCATCCACCAGCGGCGGTACATGTAGCCGCCGTCATGGTCGTAGTTGGAGTTCAACTCGCCGTGCGCCACCTTTTTCGAATGGGCAGTGACGAAGTCGTTGAACATCAGCACGATGATGCCGCCGTCGTCGTGCAGGATGTTCTGCATTTCGGTGTACATCTCGGCGCGCTTGGCCTCGTCGCGTTCGGATCTTGCCTGCACCAGCAGCTCGTTGAACCGGCCATTGTTCCAGAAGGTATCATTCCAGTCGACGCCCGCGGCATAGGCGGTGGTGAACATCCAGTCCGCCGTCGGCCGGCCGCCCCAGTAGGAGAAGCACCAGGGCTTCTTCATCCAGACGTTCGACCAGTAACCGTCGGACGGCTCGCGAATGACGTTGATGTCGATGCCGGTCTCGCGGGCATGCTCGGCCATCAAGATGGCCGCGTCCACCGCGCCAGCAAATGCAGCGTCGGCGGCCGAAATATCCACCTTGAGGCTTTCCATGCCGGCCTTCTTGAGGTGGAACTTCACCTTCTCCGGATCATACTGGTGCCTCGGCTCGGGGTCGATGGCGTACTTGATCGACGGCGCCAGCGGATTGTCGTTGCCGGGCGTGCCATAGCCGAGCAGCACCTTGTTGACCAGTTCGTCGCGCTTGAAGGAGTGCTTCAGCGCCATGCGCACATCCACATTGTCAAACGGCGCCATGGTGACGTTCATCGGCGCCACGTAATGGCCGAAACCGGTCACCTGGTCGATCTCAAGATCCTGATTGCGCTTCAGCAACTGCACGGTCTTGAGGTCCGGCCGGTCAATGAAATGCACGTCGCCGGACTGCAGGGCATTCTGGCGGGCCACCACGTCGAGAATGGTCAGCATCTCCACCGAGTCGAACCACGACTCGCCATGATAATTGTCGTTGCGGGTGGCCGAGTAACGCACGCCGGGCTCGAAGTTCTCCATCTTGAACGGGCCGGTGCCGATGCCGGCCTGCGGATCGATCTTGCCGTCCTTGGCAGGCATGATGGGCAGGTGATAGTCCGACACCACATAGGGGAAGTCGGCCGAACCCGAAGTCAGCTCGAACACCACCTTGTCCTTGCCATCGGTCTTGATGTCCTTGATGATCGCCAGAATCGACTTGGCCGCCGACTTGGTGTCCTCGCCGCGGTGATGGTTGATCGAGGCAAGGACGTCGTCAGCATCCAGCGTCTTGCCATTGTGAAACTCGACACCCTTCTTCAACTGGAATGTCCAGCGGTCGACCTCGTCCGACGATCCCCAGCTCTCGGCCAATGCAGGCGCAACGTTGTTCTTCGTATCGATGTCGACAAGATAATCGAAGGCGATGTTGCCGATGTCGGACACCATGGAGTTTTCCCAGGTGCCGGGGTCGAGCGTGTCGGTGGTGGAGCCGTGGCCGAGACCGGACTTGAAGTGACCACCCTTCTTCGGCGTGGCCCGGGCGGTGGCGTTGAACAGGTTCTCGCCCGCAACCGCTGTCAGACCGGCGGCCATTGAAAGCTGCACGAAGTCGCGGCGGCTCATCCTGCCGTCTGACACCAGCTTCTTCATCCTGTCGAATGACATCGTCATGTAAGTGGTCCTCCCTGACCATTGAATGTGAACCATTCAATTATGATTGCCGGTTCTGTCACGCTGGTGACAACGTCCGGACTGCGCAGACATTTCCAGTTTTTCCAATTAGGCAGCCTCTGGCAACCTGCGTCAAACAATGTAAGTTAGGCCTATGACCTCAATCTGGTTATGGACTTGTCATCCATGAAACGCGAATTGCCGCCCCTGACATGGCTGCGCGCCTTCGAGGCATCGGCGCGGCACCTCAGCTTTACCCAGGCTGCAGGTGAACTGCGGCTGACCCAGGCGGCGGTGTCCAAGCAGATCAAGCTGCTGGAACAGTATCTTCGCGAACCGCTGTTCCATCGCAAGCCGCGCTCGGTGATGCTGACCAAGGCCGGGGAGGCCTACCTGCCCAAGGTTCGGGACGCCTTCGAGCGGCTGGCGGACGGGACGGCGGAAGTGTTCGGCGGCAAACGCTCGGAATCACTCGCCATCCGGGTAGCCTCCGGTTTTGCGGTGAACTGGCTGGCGCCCCGCATCAACCGTTTCTTCAGCCGCCACCCGCAAACATCGGTACGAATCCTGCTGAGCGTGTGGAACGAACCGTTTGATCCCGACACCATTGATCTCGACATCGCCTACGGAACCGACGGCTGGCAGGATTGCACCGCCGACCGGTTGACCTGGGAGACGCTGGCGCCGGTATGCAGCCCGGCGCTGCTTGGGGGAAAGCATCCGCTCGGCAAGCCGGACGACCTGCGCCACCACACGCTGCTGCATGTGCTGGGTTACGAGGAGGGCTGGGCGATGTGGCTGCGCGAGGCAGGCGTGACCGATTTAAACCCGGGCAGCGGCTACCAGTTCGACACTTCGCTGATGACCTTTGCCGTGGCAGCCGAAGGCACGGGCGTGGCGCTGGGACGGACGTCGATGGTGACCCGGGAGCTGAAACTCGGCCGGCTGGTGAAACCGCTCAGACTGGAGCTGCCAATCGACGAGGCATTCTACCTGCTGTCGCCGCAGCGAGGCGGCATCCATCCTGATGCCGGCAAATTCCGTGACTGGCTGCTCGAGGAAGCCGCCGAGTTCCGCCGCGAGACGGCCCCCGCCTGATCAGCCCGGGATCAGTGTTTCCAGCGTCTCGAGCCGGTCCGCCTCGGCTGCAGGCTTGTCCCAGCGGATGCGGTGAATGCGCGGGAACCGCATGGCAACGCCGGACTTGTGGCGCGGCGAGCGCTGGATGGCGTCGAACGCCACCTCCAGCACCAGCGCTGGCGTGACCGCCCGCACGGGGCCGAACCGCTCGGTGGTGTTCTGGCGCACGAACCTGTCGAGCTTCTTCAGTTCCTCGTCGGAAAAGCCCGAATAGGCCTTGCCCACCGGCACCAGCTCATCGCGCCCGTCAGCACCGGTTCGCCAGGCGCCAAAGGTGTAGTCGGAATAGAAGCTGGAGCGTTTGCCGGAGCCGCGCTGGGCATACATCATCACGCAATCAGCGGTCAGCGCCGAACGCTTCCACTTGAACCAGCGGCCTTTCGGGCGGCCCGCCAGGTAGGCCGATGCGATGCGCTTGAGCATCAGGCCTTCGATGTTGGCGTCGCGGGCGCCGTCACGCAGGCTGGCCAGTTCGTCCACGCCGGCAAACGGCACCAGTTCGCTGAGCGAGGCAGCAGGGTTCCGCGAGGCGGACACCATGGCTTCAAGGCGTTGGCGGCGGGCCGGAAACGGTTGCTCACGCAGGTCTTCGGCGGCCTCGAACAGCAGATCGTAAAAGCGGATGTGAGCCGGATACCTCTTCAACATCGGCGCGGTCACGGTCTTGCGGTTGAGACGCTGCTGCAGGTCGTTGAAGGGGGCGACTTCGCCGCTGCGCACCACCAGCAGTTCACCGTCAGCGACGCCGTGAAAGCCCATGAATGCGTCCAGAATATCGGGAAATGCCGGTGAAATGTCGTCGCCGGTGCGTGAATAAAGCCGCAATTCAGCGCCATTTCCGGCCAGTTGCACGCGGATTCCATCCCATTTCCATTCCGCCACCCATTCATCCGGCGTGATCGTGGCGAGGTCTTCATCCTCCAGCGGATGGGCCAGCATGACCGGCCGGAACACCGGCGCCTCGCCCGGATCAGGCCTTTCCGCGCGGCCTTCAAGCCAGGCAAACAAGTCAGCGTAGGGGAACTTCAGTCCATGCCAGACTTCTTCGATCCCGGCCACATCCTGATCAAAGCCCTGCGCCAGCGCGGTCTTGGCAAGGCGGGCCGAAACGCCGACGCGCAGCGCACCGGTCAGCAGCTTGAGCAGCGCCCAGCGGCCATTGGCGTCCAGCGCGTCGAGCCATTCAGCAAGTTGCGGGCCCGCCCCGGCAGGTTTCAGAGTCTCCAGCCGGGCATGGATTTGTGCGAGCGACGGCGCGGGCAAATGCGTGTCACCGTCAGGCCACAGCAGCGACACCGTTTCCGCCGTGTCTCCCACGTAATCGCGCGACAGCCT
This sequence comes from Anderseniella sp., assembly GCA_036350935.1. Classification (GTDB taxonomy): domain Bacteria; phylum Pseudomonadota; class Alphaproteobacteria; order Rhizobiales; family Aestuariivirgaceae; genus Anderseniella. The sequence goes on from JAZBOA010000113.1 coordinate 8,174, forward strand.
GAACAGCACCGGATCGACGTGCGGCTCGAGCATCTCCGCCACCAGCCGCCGGAACGGCAGCCGCAGGTTGAGCCCGTCGGTCATGGCAGCCAGCGCGATGCCCCGGTCCGGGTCGGGTTGGCTGGTGAAATAGGCGGCCATCAGTTCGAGCTTGGCGTTGCGCGACGAGGTGAAGGCGAGCCGGTGCATGAGTTCTGCAAACGCCTGCATGGTGCTCACTCGCCCTCGTCCTCGAAGCCGACCAGCGCCAGCGCCCGGCCCTTCAGGCCCATCTGCGAAATCTGGTGCAGCAGCGCATCCTCGCGGCCATGGGTGACCCAGATCTCGCCAGCCTCGACATCGCCGATGGTTGCGAGCAGTTCCGGCCAGTCGGCATGGTCCGACACGACGAGCGGCAGCTCGGCGCCGCGCTGGCGGGCACGCGCCCTGACCCGCATCCAGCCGCTGGCAAACGCGGTAACCGGATCACCCAGCCTGCGTGACCAGCGGTCGGCGATTGCCGAGGGCGGGCACAGCACCAGCTCACCGGCGAGCTGTTCGCCAGGCACTCCCGCCACCGGCCTGAGATCACCCAGGCCGATGCCTTGGGAGACATAGTAGTCGCAAAGACCCTGCAACGCGCCATGCAGGTAGATGGGCCGGTCATGACCTGCAGAGCGCACCAGCGAGATCATGCGCTGGCACTTGCCCAGGCCATAGACACCGAGCAGGTGGGTGCGGCCCGACGCTGCCATCGACCCGATGAGGCGGCGGGCTTCGCTGCCCGCATCTTCGTGCCGGAACACCGGCAGGCCGAACGTCGCCTCGGTGATGAAGAGATCGCACTTCACCACTTCGAAGGGCGCGCACGTGGGGTCGCGCTCACGCTTGTAGTCACCGGACACGACGGCGCGATAACCCTTCCAGTCAACGATGACCTGCGCGGCGCCGAGGATGTGCCCGGCAGGCGCGACCGACACATCCACACCGTTGATCGAGATAATCTCGCCCGGCTCGATGGCCTGCAATGAGCCCCCGGCACGGTCGCCATAACGGATCTGCATGATCGACAGGGTTTGCGGCGTGGCCAGCACGTGGGCGTTGCCCGGCCGGGCATGATCGGCATGGCCATGGGTGATGACCGCCCGGTCCACCGGCCGGGAAGGATCAATGTAAAAGCCGCCCGGCTCACAATAGAGCCCGGCAGGAGTAGGATAGAGCCATGTGGCGGGGTCTTTTGTCATGCGCCTTGAACGCTTCAGGGGACTGCCTGGTTCACGCAAACACCTCGCGCTCCAGCGCCGCGAGGCGAACATAGAGCGTCGCGCCGCGCAGGATGAAGAACAGGCACATGGCCAGCCACAGGCCGTGGTTTCCAACAGCCTCAGACAGTGCGTAGCCGGCGGCCAGGAACACCGCCAGCGAGATGATCATCATGTTGCGCATGTCACGGGTTCGGGTGGCGCCGATGAAAATGCCGTCAAGCTGAAAGCAGGCCGCGCCCAGCACGGGAGTAAGCGCTGCCCACCACAGGTAGGTGCGGGCAGCGGCGCGAACCTCACCGTTCACCGTCATCAGGTCGATGGCCCACGGGCCCAGCGCCAGCGTGGCGAGCGACAGCACCGCACCGGTGGCCAGCGCCCAGCCGCTTGAAACCCGCACCGCACGGGCAAAGCGGTCGCGCTGGCGCGCGCCAACCGCGTGGCCGACCAGCGCCTCGGTGACGTTGGCAAACCCGTCGATCATGTAACTGCCGATGGAGAAGAAGTGCAGCAGGATGGCGTTGGCGGCGAGCGTCACCTCGCCGAGCTTTGCGCCTTGCGCGGCAAACCATGAGAAACCGAAGGTGAGCAGCAGCGAGCGCACCATGATGTCGGAGTTGACCGCCAGCATGCGCCTCACCTTTTCCCGGTCCAGCACCCGGGCGCGCGACGGCCGTTCCCCGGCAGCCTTGAGATAATGCCGGACCACGGCGATGCCGATCAGCGCGGCAGACACCTCGGCAATCAGCGTACCGTAGCCGATGCCTTCGGTGGCCATGTTGAAGTGCAGCACGAACACCGCATCCAGCACCATGTTGACCACGTAGAGCCACAGTTGCACGAGCAGCGCCGAGCGCATGGCGCCGATGCCGATGAGCCAGCCGAGAACCGCGTAGTTGGCCAGCGCGAACGGCGCCGACCAGATGCGGATGGCGAAATAGGTCTGCGCCTCGCGCTCGACATCGGCGCTGGCCTCGATGGCCCAGAAGGCGATATGCGAAATCAGCGGCGCCACCGCCAGCAGCATGATGCCCAGCAGGCCTGCCAGCAGCAGGGCGCGGTAAAAGATGGCGGTGAGTTCCTTGCCGTCGTCCGCCCCCCAGGCCTGGGCGGCAAGGCCGGACGTTCCCATGCGCAGGAAGCCGAAGGCCCAGTAGACCAGGTTGAAGATCATCGCGCCGATGGCCACCGCGCCGATATAGAACGGCTCGGGCAGCTGGCCGATGACTGCCGTGTCGACGATGCCGAGCATCGGCTGGGACACGTTGGCCAGCATGATCGGAACGGCCATGGCCACGACCGACTTGTGGGTGATGGGAGCAAGCGATGCCATGGCGCAGCATTGGCGGCGCGAGCCCGGTGATTGTCAACTGACAGGCGCGCTCAAGGCGTATACTCAGACGGCATGGATGAGCGGGTCAGACAGGAAGCGGACAATGCGGCACGGCTGCCGGAGCCGTTCGCCGGCTGGTTCGCGGCGCGCGGCTGGCAGCCCCGGCCGCACCAGCTTGCCATGCATGCACAGGTGTCCGCCGGCAACTCCGCCCTGCTGATCGCGCCTACCGGCGGCGGCAAGACGCTGGCCGGTTTCCTGCCGTCGCTGGTGGAGCTGTCGCAAGGGGCGGCAGGCAACGGCCTTCACACGCTCTACGTCTCACCGCTCAAGGCGCTGGCGGTGGACATTGCCCGCAACCTTGAAACCCCGGTCGCCGAAATGGGGCTGCCCATCCGCATCGAGGCGCGCACCGGCGACACCCCGGCCCACAAGCGCCAGCGGCAGAAGACCAATCCGCCCGACATCCTGATCACCACGCCCGAGCAGGTGTCGCTGCTGATGGCGCAGGAAGGCGCGGA
>JAZBOA010000114.1:0-14145 GCA_036350935.1 Anderseniella sp.
CTGCGCCAGCAGCGGCGCCCAGTCGTCCGCCGTGCGCCCGGAGATCAGCGCGGCCACCGCCGACATGGTCGCCACGGGGTCGACGTCATCATCACGGAATGGTTCAGCCAAGCCGATAACGTCACAGAACCGCTCCCAGAACTTCTGTTCCAGCGCGGCCACGGCAACATGCCGTCCGTCCGAGGTGGGATAGATCTTGTAGCGCGGCGAACCGCCGGTCAGTTGCGACGCGCCGTTGCCGGGCCAGTCGCCCGCCGCCAGCCCCTGCCCCATCGCCCACCACATCAACATGAACATGTTGTCCGTCATGGCAATGTCGAGGTGGGTGCCCTGACCGGTTTTCTCCCGCTGCAGCAGCGCCAACAGGATGTTGACTACGGCCGGATAACTGCCGCCGGCGATGTCCGCCGCCAGAAACGGCGGCACGGTGGGGTAGTCGTCCGGCCCCATGCTCAGCGCCAGCAGTCCGGCGTCGCCGATATAGTTGAGGTCGTGGCCTGCCTTGAGCGCATTGGCGCCGTTCTGGCCATAGCCCGTGATCGAACAATAGACGATGCGCGGATTAAGCAGGTTGACCGCGTCGTAGTGCAGCCCGAGCCGCTCCATCACGCCGGGGCGGAACTGTTCGACGATGATGTCGGCCTCCTCGATCAACGGGATCAGGAACTCCAGCTGACGCGGTGCCTTGAGATCGAGGGCCAGCGATTTCTTGCCCCTGTTCAGCATGGCGAAGTTGACCGGGTCGCGCCCCCACTTCGGCTGGTAGTGGCGCATTTCCTCACCCTCGCCCGGCCGTTCGATCTTGATCACCTCGGCCCCCGCCTCGGCCAGGAACAGCGTGGCCAGCGGCCCCGGCAGCAGGGTCGAGAAGTCGAGAACCTTGATCCCGCTCAGGGGCTGAACGGTTTTTGCGTCTGTCATTGCGGGCCGGTGCAGGATGTGTGCGGAATGAGAATTGTTCCGTGTAGCCGCCTACGCCGCTTCGCGCAACACGCTGGATCACTCTTCGAATGAAGCATTGCCGCCACGGCTTCTGTCACCTATTCATGTTGCATCGCAACAATCTGACCGTAATGGAAGTATGCCCATGAAACTCCCCAGCCAGTTCTACAAGCCGCTTGCCATCGGCGCGCCTCAGCCCATGCGCGAAGTGCCGGTGAAGCTGGAACGGATGATCCATTTCCTACCGCCCCACGTGGAGAAAATGCGCGCCAAGGTGCCGGACCTCATCAGCCAGGTGGACGTGGTGCTGGGCAACCTCGAAGATGCCATTCCAGCAGACCAGAAAATAGCCGCGCGTGACGGCTTCATCGAGATGGCGCTGGCGCACGATTATGGCCAGACCGGCCTGTGGACGCGGATCAATTGCCTGAACAGCCCTTGGGCGCTGGATGACATCACCCGCATCGTTCTGGAGGCGGGTCACAAGCTCGATGTCATGATGCTGCCCAAGGTGGAAGGCGCATGGGACATTCATTACCTCGATCAGCTCCTGGCGCAGCTGGAGGCGAAGGCCGGCGTGAAGAAGCCGATCATGATCCACGCCATCCTTGAAACGGCGCAAGGCGTCAAGAATGTCGAGGAGATCGCTGCGGCCTCGCCACGGATGCACGGCATGTCTCTCGGGCCGGCCGACCTCGCGGCCTCGCGCGGCATGAAGACCACCCGCGTCGGCGGCGGTCACCCTGCTTACGGCGTGCTTGCCGACGCCGGCGGATTCGGCACCCGCGACAGCGCCGCGCGCGCCTTCTACCAGCAGGACCTTTGGCACTACACCGTCGCCAAGATGGTCGATGCCTGCCAGTCCAACGGCATCAAGGCATTCTATGGCCCGTTCGGCGATTTCTCTGACCCGGACGCGTGCGAGGCGCAGTTCCGCAACGCCTTCCTGCAGGGCTGCCTCGGCGCCTGGTCGCTGCACCCCACCCAGGTCGAGATCGCCAAGCGCGTATTCTCGCCAGACGCGGACGAGGTGAGGTTTGCCCTGCGCATCCTGCAGGCCATGCCGGACGGTACCGGCGCTGTCATGATTGACGGCAAGATGCAGGATGACGCCACCTGGAAGCAAGCCAGGGTGATTGCCGACCTAGCCCGGCTTGTAGCCGCAAAGGATCCGGAAAAAGCCGTTGAATATGGCCTGTAATGGCAAGCCGGCGGAGTTAAATTTAACTGCATCCGCTTGAAACCCGCCGCAATTGGATGCATTTATTGGCTCATGGGAATGATCAACAGACAGGCGCGATTCGGAATCGGACAGGTGGTCAAGCACCGGCTGTTCCCGTTCCGCGGTGTCATTTTCGATGTGGATCCGACGTTCAGCAACACCGAGGAATGGTGGAACTCCATCCCCGAAGAAGTAAGACCGTCGAAGGACCAGCCGTTCTATCACCTGCTCGCCGAGAACGAGGAAACCGAGTACATCGCCTACGTTTCCGAGCAGAACCTGCTGGTTGACGATGCCGGAAGCCCGGTCCGCCATCCGCAGATCGCCGAGTTCTTCGAGACCTACGACCCGGACCGGCACGCCTACCTGCCGCGCCAGACGGTAGCCCATTGATCATCGCCAGCGTTCTAAGGCGCGGCACCCGCTCGATTTTTGCGGCGAATCCGGCTCTAGATGCGGTCATGAAACGTCTCGCACAAGTCGCATTTCTTGCGTTTGCCGCCGCTCTCGCTCTCGCGCTTGCGCCTGCTCAAGCCACGCCCAAACACGCTATCGCCATGCAGGGCGAGCCGGCCCTGCCGCCGGATTACACGCATTTTCCCTATGTGAACCCGGATGCGCCAAAGGGCGGCGCCTACCGCGAGGCCCTGGTCGGAAGCTTCGACAGCGTCAACCCGTTCATCATCCGTGGCCAGGCGGTTTGGGGCGTGCGCGACTACGTGTTCGAAAGCCTGCTGATGCGCTCGCGTGATGAGCCGTTCACGCTCTATGGCCACATCGCCGAAACCATCGAGGTCAATGAAGAACGCACCGAGATCACCTTCCGGCTGAACCCCAAGGCCAGGTTTTCGGACGGCGAACCAATTCTTGCCGACGACGTGGTGTACTCGCTGGAGACGCTGCGCGATCACGGCCGGCCCAACCACCGCAGCTACTACGCCAAGGTGACGAAGCTGGAAACGCCGGACGAGCGCACCGTGCGCATGGCACTGGAGCCCGGCGACCGGGAACTGGTGCTCATCCTCGGGCTGATGCCGGTGCTGCCAAAGCACCTCTTCGAGGGCAAGGACTTCGAGCAGACGACACTGGACAAGCTGGTGGGCTCGGGACCCTACGTGTTCGACACTATCGATGCGGGCGACCACGTGATCTACCGGCGCGACCCGGACTACTGGGCCAGGGACCTGCCGCAGGCAAAGGGCCAGTTCAATTTCGATACCATCCGCTACGACTATTACCGCGACATGCAGGGCGCCTTCGAGGCATTCAAGAAGGGCGAGGCGATGCTGAGGTTCGAGACCGACGCCTCGCGCTGGGCGGTCGGCTATGAAGACCTGAAGGGCCAGCCGGTGACGCTGGAAGAGGTCAGCATGGGCCTGCCCAATCCGGCCTGGTCGCTGGTATTCAACACCCGCCGGGCGGTATTTTCCGACAAGCGGACACGTGAAGCGCTTGTCCACACCTTCGACTTCAAGTGGATCAACGACAACCTGTTTCACTCGAAAATGGCCCGCACCGAGGGCTTCTTTTCCGGTTCTGTCCTGAGTGCCATCGGCGCCCCGGCATCGCCCGGCGAGCGCGAGATGCTGGCGCGCGCCGGAGCCGAAATCCGCCCCGAGATCCTCGACGGCACTTATCACTTGCCCCAATCGGATGGCTCGGGCCGTGACCGAACAAACCTTCGCAACGCGCTGAAACTGCTCAATGAAGCAGGCTGGAAAGCGGTCGATGGTGGACTGCGCAACGCCGATGGCCAGCCGCTGGCCTTCGAGATCGCGGTGGCCAGCCGTCAGCAGGAACGCATCGCGCTGGCCTGGCAACGCATGCTCAAGGTGATCGGCGTCGACATGAACATCCGCCAGGTGGACTCGGCGCAGTTCCAGCGCCGCCTCAACACCTACGATTTCGACATGATCCCCTTTACATGGTACAACTCGCTCTCGCCGGGCAACGAGCAGACCTTCTACTGGGGCAGCGCCGGGCGCACCCAGGAAGGCACCCGCAACTATATGGGCGCCGATGACCCGGCCATCGACAAGATGATCGCCGAACTGTTGATGGCGCGCGAGAAGGCCTCGTTCGAGGACGCCGCACGCGGACTCGACCGGCTGCTGCTGGAAGGCCACTACGTCCTGCAGCTGTTCCATGCGCCGGGCCAGTGGGTGGCGCGCTGGAACACGGTGCAGCGCCCCGAAACCTCATCGCTCTACGGGTTCCGTCCCGAAACCGGCTGGATTGCCCCCGAATGACCCACGGCTTTACCGGCGAGTTGCCGCCTGCCCGCCTCAACCTTGCGCGCTACTGCATCGCCAGCGCTGCCCGCCACACCCCGGACAAGGTGGCGCTGGTCATCGCTGACGGCGCCGGTTACCAGCGGCTGACCTATGCCGGTATCGAGGATACGGTGCTGCGGCTGGCGTCAGCCTTCGACCTGGTGGGTTTGCAGACCGGTGACCGGGTGTTCATCCGCATGGGCAACAGCTTTGACTATGCGGCTGTGTTCTTCGCCGCCAATGCGGCTGGCCTGGTGCCGATCCCTGCATCATCCATGCTGTCAGCGTCAGAAGCAGCCTACATGATCGAGGACAGTGGCGCCGCCGCGGTGGTGCACGACGGAACACTGGAGCTTCCGCCCCTGCCAGAGAGCGTCAAGATCGTCGGTCCCGGCGATCTCAAGGCATTCAAGTCCGGTCCGCGCGGCGCTTATGCCGACACCGCCGCGAAGCAGCCCGGCTACATGGTCTACACGTCCGGCACGTCCGGCCAGCCCAAGGGCGTGCTGCACGCCCAGCGCGCGGTGTGGGGCCGCCGTCCCATGTATGAAGGCTGGTACGGCATCGGCCCCGATGACGTGATGCTGCATACCGGCGCCTTCAACTGGACATATACGCTCGGCACCGGGCTGTTCGACCCGTGGGCCAATGGCGCCTCAACCATCGTCTATACCGGCCCGCGCGACCGCTCTATCTGGCTGAAGCTGATCAACGAGCTTCACCCCACCATCATGGCCTCGGTGCCTGCCCTGTACCGGCAGATGCTGGGTGACGGCGGACTGTCGCCCAGGACCATGGGCAAGCTGCGCCATGGCCTGACGGCGGGCGAGGCCATGCCGCCGGCGCTGATGGCGGAGTGGCGCGAGACCACCGGCATTGCACTTTATGAAGCGCTCGGCATGAGCGAGATCTCCACCTACATCTCGTCCTCGCCCACGGTGGCGGTGAAGCCGGGCAGCCCCGGCAAGCCGCAGGCTGGCCGAAGCGTCGTCATCCTTCGTGTAGACGGTGACGAGACGCCGCTGCTGCCGGGCGAAACCGGGCTTATCGCGGTGCACAAGACCGACCCGGGAATGATGCTGGGCTACTGGAACAAGCCCGACGAAAACGAACAGGTGTGGCGGGGCGACTGGTTCCTTGGCGGTGACCTCGGGCATTTCGACGATGACGGCTATATCTGGTACGAGGGCCGCAATGACGACGTGATGACCTCGTTCGGCTATCGCATTTCGCCGCTGGAGGTTGAAAACGCGCTGATGCGCCATCCGGACGTGCAGCAGGCAGGCGTAACCGAGGTGGAGTTCAACCCCGGCATGCGGCTGGTGACGGCCTTTGTCATCCGGCGCCCACACGCAACGGTGAACGAAACGGCGCTCATCAATTTTGCAAGCCAGTCGCTGGCGCGTTACAAGGTGCCAAGGCAGGTGTTTTTCATCGATGCCCTGCCCCAGACGCCAAACGGCAAGATCGTGCGCAAGGCGCTCGGCTCGCTGCTGAACCAGCGAAAGGACCACGCCAATGACCGTTGAAACACCTGACGCAGACACCGGCCCCATCGAGATCGACGTCATCTCGGATGTCATGTGCCCATGGTGCTATATCGGCAAGCGGCGGCTGGAAAAGGCGCTGGCGATGCTGCCTGGCATCGAGGTGGACGTGCGCTGGCGGCCGTTCCAGCTTGATCACACCATTCCCGAAACCGGCATGGACCGGCAGCAATACCTGCGCAACAAGTTCGGTTCCGACGCTGACGCCGCCCAGGTCTACGAGCCGGTGCGCGCCGCAGGCCGGGCCGAGAACATCCCGTTCGAGTTCGAGAAGATCGAGGTTTCGCCGAACACCCTGAACGCCCACCGCATCATCCGCTGGGCCATGGCCGAAGGTGTGCAGGACGAGGTTGTGGAGCGGCTGTTCCAGCTCTACTTCATCGAAGGCGCCAACCTGACCGACAAGCAGGTGCTGGCCGATGCGGCCGTTGATGCAGGCATTGACCGAGCCGTCGTTGAACACCTTCTTGCCGGCGATACCGACACCGCTGAAACGCAGGCCGAGATTGCCCGCATCCAGCAGATGGGCGTAACCGGCGTGCCCGCCTTCATCATCGGCAACCGCTATGCCGTCATGGGCGCCCGCGAGCCTGAAGTCATAGCCCAGGCCATCCAGGAAGTGGCCCGCGAACGCGCCCTGCCCGCCGGCAATGCCTGAGGCTCAGGCGTCTGCCAGCTTCACAAGCGTCTGCATGAGTTGCCGGCTGCCATTCAGCCGGTCCGCAGGCGTTTGCCAGTCGCGGATGATGACCAGCCGCATGTCCGGCCGGATCTTGGCGCGGCTGCCCTGATCGTTGATCCACTGCACCAGCGCCTCCGGGTTGGGGAACTTGCCATCCCTGAAGGTGAACACTGCGCCCTTTGGCCCGGCATCGATGTTTGACACGTTGGCTGTGCGGCACAGCAGCTTGATCGACACGATGTCGATGAGGTGCGTGACTTCCTCCGGCAGCCGGCCAAAGCGGTCCTGCAGTTCGGCGGCGAAGCCGTCCAGATCGTCCTGGGTGGGCAGGTCCGCCAGCCGCCGGTAGACGCCAAGGCGCACCTGCAGGTCGGGAATGAACTCTTCCGGCAGCAGCACCGAGGTGCCGACATTGATCTGTGGCGACCATTGCCCGTCCGCCTCGACATCGAGGTCGCCGGAACGCAGCGAGGCAACCGCCTCTTCCAGCATGTGCTGGTAAAGTTCGAAGCCCACTTCCCTGATGTGGCCGGATTGCTCCTCGCCCAGCAGGTTGCCGCCGCCGCGAATGTCCAGGTCGTGACTGGCCAGCGTGAACCCTGCCCCCAGTGAATCGAGCGACTGCAGCACCTTCAACCGCTTTTCGGCCGGCGCGGTCATCGGCTTGTTGGCCGGCACCGTGAACAGCGCATAGGCGCGCTGCTTGGAACGGCCCACCCGGCCCCTGATCTGGTAGAGCTGGGCCAGGCCGAACATGTCGGCGCGATGCACGATCAGCGTGTTGGCGGTGGGAATGTCCAGACCCGACTCGATGATCGTGGTGGCCAGCAGCACGTCGTACTTGCGGTCATAGAACCCGGTCATGATGTCGTCGAGCTCGGTCGGCGCCAGCCGCCCGTGCGCCACCGCCACCTTAACTTCCGGCACCTGTTCGCGCAGGAATGCGGCCACCTCGTCGAGGTCGGAAACCCGCGGACAGACATAGAAGCTCTGGCCACCGCGATAAAGCTCGCGCAACAGGGTTTCGCGGATGATCACCGGGTCGAATGGCGAGATGTAGGTGCGCACCGCAAGCCGGTCGAGCGGTGGCGTGGTTATCAGCGACAGCTCGCGAACCCCCGACAAGGCCAGCTGCAAGGTGCGCGGGATCGGCGTTGCGGTGAGCGTCAGAACATGCACGTTGGCGCGCAGTTCCTTCAGCTTCTCCTTGTGCTTGACGCCGAAGTGCTGCTCCTCGTCAATGATCAGCAGGCCCAGGTCGCGGAACTTCACGTCATTGGCCAGCAGCGCATGGGTACCGATGATGATGTCCACGTCGCCGGAAGCCAGTCCCGCCTTGGCCTCGTTGATTTCCTTGCGCCCGACCAGACGCGAGGCCTGCTCGATGCGCACCGGCAGACCCTTGAAGCGGGCCGAGAAGGTGGCGAAGTGCTGGCGCGCCAATAGCGTGGTCGGCACCACAACCGCCACCTGCTTGCCCGCCATGACGGCCACGAACGCCGAGCGCAGCGCCACCTCGGTCTTGCCGAAGCCGACATCGCCACAGATCAGCCGGTCCATGGGCCGGCCCCGGGCAAGATCACGCATCACCGCGTCAATGGCGTTGAGCTGGTCTTCCGTCTCCTCGTAGGGGAAGCGCGAGGCAAACTCGTCGTACAGGCCATCCGGCAGGCTGATCACATCCGCCTCGCGCAGTTCGCGCTGGGCTGCGGTCTTGATCAGCTGGTTGGCGATCTCGCGCACCCGCTCCTTGAGCCGCGCCTTGCGCGCCTGCCACGCCACGCCGCCCAGCTTGTCGAGGTTTGCCCCGGCATCGTCCGAGCCATAGCGCGACAGCAGTTCGATGTTCTCCACCGGCAGGAACAGCCGGTCGCCGCCATGATATTCAAGGTGCAGGCAGTCATGCGGTGCGCCCTGCACCTCCACCACCTTGAGCCCCACAAAGCGGCCAATGCCGTGATCCACGTGCACCACCAGATCGCCGGGGGTCAGCGAACCAAGTTCGGAAATGAAATCGGATGCCTTGCGCTGGCGCTTCGAGCGCCGCACCAGCCGGTCGCCCAGGATGTCCTGTTCCGCGATGACCGCAAGGTCCGCCGTCTCGAAGCCGCTCTCCAGGGCGAGGATCGCCACCGACACCATGTCCCTGGAGCGCTTGAGCGCCTCGGGGCCATTCCTGGCAACAACCACGATGCCGAGATCATGATCCTTCAGGATGCCCTGCAGCCGGTCGCGCGAGCCTTCCGTCCATGCGGCCAGCATCACCTTGCGGCCCGCCTTCTGCTGGGCGCGAACATGATCCACCACCGCCTCGTAGACGTTGCGCCCGGCCTCGGCGCGTTCTGCTGCAAAGCTGCGGCCTTGCCGCCCGCCTGCCTGCAGCACCCGCGAGCCGCCGCCCTCCGGCGCCTCGAACGGCGTCATGGCAATCACCGGACAGTGCGCAATGGCATCCGGCCACTCATCGCCGGTCAGATACATGCGATCCGGCGGCAGCGGCTTGTAAACGGGCGCGCCGAAGGTGTCCTTCTGCAGCGCCTCGATGCGGGCGTCATAATACTCGGCAATCTGCGTCTTGCGGGCATCCATCGACTCGTCGGCCAGGTGATCGAGCGAGATCACGCAATCGCCCGCATAGTCGAGGATCGTCTCGAGCTTGTCGTAGAACAGCGCCAGCCAGTGCTCCATGCCCTGGTAGCGGCGGCCTGCCGAAACCGCTTCATAAACCGCGTCATTCAGGCCCGAGCCGGAGAACGCCGCCGTATAACCGGTGCGGAACTGCGATATCGTTTCCGGCGTCAGCAGCACTTCACTGGCGGCATCGAGCTTGAGGTGCTTGAGCTGGTGGGTGGTGCGTTGCGACTGCGGGTCGAAGCTGCGCAGGCTTTCCAGCGTGTCGCCGAAGAAATCCAGCCGCACCGGCTCTTCCATGCCAGGCGGGAAAATGTCGATGATGCCGCCGCGAATGGCATAGTCGCCGGGATCAACCACGGTGCCGGTGCGGGAGAAGCCGTTCCGGACCAGGTATTCCTGCAGTTCCTCGGTGTTGATGCGGTTGCCCGGCGCGGCGGAGAAGCTTGCACCCCTTATCACCTCGCGCGGCGGCACCCGCTGCAGCACCGCATTGGCGGTGCTCAGCACCACGCACGGGCGCTTCACATCGCCATTGGCAAGCCTTGTCAGTGCGCTCAGCCGGCGCGACAGGATTTCAGCAGCGGGAGAGACACGGTCATAAGGCAGGCAGTCCCAGGCCGGAAACTGGATCACCTCCACGTCCGGGTGGAAGAAGGCAATGGCCTCGCCGAGCATGGCGGCGCGCTGGTCGTCTCGCGCCACGTGCAGCACCAGCCGGTTGCCCGCCGCCCGCGCCAGCTCGCCGGCGATCTTGCCATCCAGGCCCTCGGGCGCGCCCGACACAATCACCCGGCCCGGTGTTGCAACGGCCTTTTGAAGCTCCTGCGGGGTCATTTTATTTCGCCAAAAAACGTTTCATCAAAACGGGTTGCGAGCATTTCCTGAAGCAGGCCAGAGTTCTGGTCAGACGGCACCGGCAGAGCCCCCGTCATCCAGGCCATCAGGTCCTGGTCCGGAATGTCAAGAATGCGCTCCAGTTCAGCCAGTTCCGCCTCGTCCGCTGCCTCTACCCTGGATTTGACGAACGTGCCGACCACAAAGTCCATTTCGCGGATGCCGCGATGGGTCGCCCGCCAGACGATACGCTTGCGCCTGTTGTGGTGGTTGTCGGTCACGAGAAATACCGTTGATGCGGCATACGCCGGGTTTGGACTTGGGTGGGCCGCCGGTTTATGAAAGAACCGCACACGAAACGCAACCGGGCACGGTCCAGTTTGACCGGAACACGCACCACCATCTGCTCACAGGCACCAGGCACAGTCCATGCGCCCTGAAATCCTCAACCGCTACTTTGCCTCCGCCAGCGCGCTGAAAGGCATCGGCGCCAAGGTGGAAAAGCTGCTGGCGGGGCTGGTGCGGCCGCAATCGGCCGATCCCGGCGCCCATCATCTGCCCGCCCGGCTGGTGGACATGCTGTTTCACCTGCCCTCCGGCGTCATCGACCGGCGCAACCGGCCTTCCATCACCAACCTGCCGCAGCAGGGCATTGTCACCATCGAGGCCACCATTGGCCGCCACCGCCCCCCGCCGCGCCACAACAAGCGTGTGCCCTACCGGGTGGACGTTTATGACGACACCGGATCGCTGCCGCTGGTGTTCTTCCATAGCCATGGCCCCTACCTTGAGAAGCTGCTGCCCGAGGGTGAGACGCGTTACATCTCCGGCAAGATCGAGTGGTATGGCGGCACCCCGCAGATCGTCCACCCCGATCACGTGCTGACGGCGGAGCAGTTTGCCGAGATGCCACTGCTGGAGCCGGTCTATCCGCTCACCGCTGGAGTTTCCGGCAAGATGCTGGGCAAGGCAATCCGCCAGGCCCTGGCGGAAGTGCCGGTGCTGCCCGAATGGCAGGACAGGCACTGGGTGGAACAGCGCAAGCTGCCATCGTTCCAGGAGGCTCTGGCGGAGCTGCACGTACCGGAAAGCGTGGAGGTGCTGGACCCCGGCAATCCGGCCCGCCAGCGCCTTGCCTATGACGAATTGCTGGCCAACCAGCTGGCGCTGGCGCTGGTGCGCCGTCACATGAAGCGGGCGAGCGGGCGCAGCCTGAAAGGCGATCGCTCCCGGCAGGACGCCATTGCCGCTGCCCTGCCCTTTTCGCTGACGCCCGCCCAGACCCAGGCCGTGGCCGAGATCGTCGCGGACATGGCAGCGCCTGCCCGCATGCTGCGGCTGCTTCAGGGCGACGTGGGTTCCGGCAAGACGGTGGTTGGCCTGTTGGCCATGGCGGCAGCGGCTGAGGCCGGCACCCAGTCGGCGCTCATGGTGCCCACCGACATCCTTGCCCGCCAGCACATTGCCACCATCGAACCGCTGGCCCGCGCGGCGGGCCTGCGCGCCGAGGTGCTGACGGGCCGCGACAAGAACAGTCAGCGGACGGACAAGCTGGCGGCGCTAGCCAGCGGCGAGATCGACATTCTGCTCGGCACTCACGCCCTGTTCCAGGAAGGCGTGGAATTCCGCGACCTCGGGCTGGTGATCATCGACGAGCAACACCGTTTCGGCGTGCACCAGCGACTGGCCCTTCAGGCCAAGGCCGGGCGCGCCAGCGACCTGCTGGTAATGACGGCCACGCCCATTCCGCGCACCCTCGCGCTGACCGCCTACGGCGACATGGACGTCAGCCGTCTCACCGGCAAGCCGGCCGGGCGCCAACCTGTCGAGACCCGCGTCATGCCGCTCGACCGCTTGGACGACGTGGTGAACGGTCTTGCCCGCGCCGTTGACCAGGGCAAACGCGCCTATTGGGTGTGCCCGCTGGTCGAGGAGAGCGAGCAGATCAGTTCGACCGCCGCCGAAGCACGGTACGCGAGCCTGCGGCAGGTGTTCGGCAACCGCGTGGGCCTGGTGCATGGCCGCATGAAACCGGCAGAGAAAGATGCGGTGATGGACGCCTTCAAGGGCGGCGGGATATCCGTGCTGGTCGCCACAACCGTGATCGAGGTGGGCGTCGACGTGCCGGAGGCGACCATAATGGTGATTGAAAACGCCGAACGGTTTGGCCTCGCGCAGTTGCACCAGTTGCGCGGCCGCGTTGGCCGGGGTTCGGACGCCTCCAGCTGCCTGCTGCTGTACGACGGTCCGCTGGGCGAGACGGCAGCCGCCCGGCTAAAGATCATGCGTGAAACCGAGGATGGGTTCGTCATCGCCGAGGAAGACCTGCGCCTGCGCGGCTCGGGCGAAGTGCTGGGCACCCGCCAGTCAGGCACCGCCACATTCCGGCTGGCCAGCCTGGCCGACCATGGGGAACTGCTGCAGGCGGCCCGTGACGACGTGCGGCTGGTGCTGGAAACAGATAGTGGCCTCAAAAGCAGCCGGGGTGAGGCGCTGCGTACCCTGCTTTACCTGTTCGAGCGAGACGACGCGATCAGGCTGCTGGCTGCCGGTTAGTTGCTGCGCTTCTTGGCGGCCTTCTTCGCCGGCTTTTTCCTGGCCGGCGGATTCTTTGCCGGCGGCTGTTTTGCCGGCCTTTTGAACTTGTGCTCGGGATCGAGGACGCTGGCCGGATCGGTCAGCAACAGCGACAGCGTGTCTTCCTCTTTTGCCACCGATGCGCCCGCCTCGCGAAGCTGCTGAGGGGTTACGAGGCCGGCGGAAATTACCAGCTTTGCTGCCTCCTCGACGGTTATGTCGAGAATGGTGACCTCGCTTTTCTTGACGAAGAACAGGAAGCCGGAGGTGGGGTTCGGCGTCGTCGGCATGAAGGCGGAGTAAAACCGTGTGCCGCCGGGCAAGCCGATCTCGCTGGAGTCAAGTTCTCGCGCGATGAACACCACCACGTTCACGCCGGGGCGCGGATAACCGATGATGCCGACGGACGAGAAATTGCCGGAACCGGAAGACAGCGCAGTCTCGAATATCTGCTTCACGCCCTTGTATACGGAGCGCACAACAGGCATCCGGTCCAGCGTTCGCTCACCGAAATTGATCAGGGTCCGCCCTACCAGGTTGGCGGCCAGCGCGCCAACCACGGTCATGGCGATGAGCGCGGTTACCAGTCCGACGCCAGGGACCGGGAACGGAAGATAGTTGTCCGGGTTGTAGATCGTGGGGATGATCGGCTTGATCCAGCCATCAACCAGTGACACGAACCACCATACCAGCCAGATGGTGATGGCGATGGGCGCGGTGACGACAAGACCGGTCAGGAAATATGTACGAAGTCTTCCAATCATCCTGTGCCAGTTTCAATGAAAGCCCCACCAGGGGCAATGAATCATCAGCCGCCGGGCGGCGGCGCAAGCAGCAATAGCACGCCCGAAAGGCGACTGCTACAACGCATCGGGGAGCGAATGGTTCAAACCGGAAACAGCGCATTGCCCGGACGCCGGCAGAGAGTACTCAACATGATTCTGAAGGCTGCCGGGCTGTTGTTCGTGGGGCTTGGCCTTGCCGGCGTATTGCTGCCGCTGCTGCCCACAACGCCGTTCCTGCTGCTCGCGGCAGGCTGCTTTGCGCGCTCTTCACCGGCCTTCCATGACTGGTTGCTGTCGCACCGGCTGTTCGGCCCCTACATTCGCGACTGGGATCGGGACCGGTCGATCCCGCTGTCCGCAAAGGTGACGGCTGTAACGATGATGGCGGCAAGCCTGACGTGGATGGCGCTGGCAAGCAATGCCCCCGCCATCGCGGTGTGGATGGCAGGGGCAATTATGCTGTGTGTTGCAGCCTGGCTCGTTACCCGGCCGACGTCACGCAGATAGAACCGGTCAGCTGGCGCGGGCGATGAAGCAGTTGGTGCCCTTGCGCTTGAGGCTGCGGCAGAGGCTGTCGGCTTCCTGCTTGCTGTCGAGCTTGTGGACGCGCAGCCGGTAGTAGATGCCCTGGTCACCCAGATCTGCCTTC
>JAZBOA010000115.1:0-2892 GCA_036350935.1 Anderseniella sp.
AGACTGGCGTCAAGGCAGGTCAGCTGTTATGAGATTCGACAAAAATCGCCTAAGCTTGGAAAAAAATCGATGGCCGCGGATATACTTCAGTCTATGAATCTTGCATACATCTCCCACCACGACTGCCAAGACCACAAGATGGGCGCGCACCACGTGGAAGTGCCGGAACGCCTGCACGCCATCAGCGACCGCATGATCGCGTCCGGCATCGAGATGCTAGTCACCCATTATGACGCCCCCAAGGCCACCCGCGAGCAATTGCTGCGCGTGCACGACGCCGAGTATGTGGACCGCATCTTCGACGCCGCGCCCACCGCGCCGGACATGCTCAGCTGGGTCGACGGCGACACCGCCATGTGCAATGGCACGCTAAACGCCGCGCTACGCGCCGCCGGGGCCGCGACGCTGGCCGTGGATCTGGTCATGAGCGATAAGCACCACGCAGCCTTCTGCGCCGTACGCCCGCCAGGCCACCATGCCGAGCGCCACGCAGCCATGGGTTTTTGCTTTTTCAACAACGTCGCCGTCGGCGCCTGGCATGCCATGGACCGCTACGGCCTCGAGCGCATCGCCATCATCGACTTCGACGTGCACCACGGTAACGGCACCGAAGACATCGTTGCCGGCGATGAGCGCATCTTGTTCGGGTCCAGCTTCCAGCACCCGTTCTACCCCGGCTCCGGCGCCGACTCCAAGGCGCCGAACGTGATGAACATCCCGCTGCCCGCGCGCACTGATGGTGACGCCTTCCGCGCCGCGGTAGAGCGCGACTGGCTGCCGCGGCTAGAGGCCTTCAAGCCGCAACTGGTCATGATCTCCGCCGGCTTCGACGGACACATCGAAGACGACATGGCCAACTTCCACCTGCGCGAGGCAGACTACGCTTGGATCACCCGACAACTCCACGACCTGGCCAAGCGCCACGCACATGAGCGCGTCGTCTCCTGCCTGGAGGGCGGCTACAGCCTGTCCGCGCTTGGCCGCAGCGTCAGCACCCATATCGACGAATTGATCGGGCACGGCTGAACATTGCTGCAGCGCAACATAACGCTGCCGGAGATGCGGGTCAATTCTGTAACCCAGTAAGGGAGAGAAGCGGGCCATTGCCGACGGTGCACTCACGGGCGCGCCGGCATCTTGCCGGCATCCGGGCCTCGCGGCTTCCAGCCGCTAGTCAACAGAAGCTCCGATATCGAAACGCCCACACAGGAAGACGGTGGAGGCATTTTTTCGAATCGCGAACAATGAGGCCACGATTCTTCGGTAATGAACTAACCCAGCAGGCCGTGGATCATCATTCCGGTCGGATGCTCTGGTCCGCGCAACGCACTTTACCGCCACCGCAGGCGTAACAGTTCCAGCACAGCGCGCCTCCCAGCCCATCACATAACCAGCGCGGCGGCGAGTACATTCAAGCCCCCAACCGCCGTTCCATAAAAAGATACTGCGCCGGCTCTCTGGCGCCCACACCGGCGCCGAAACCGAGCCGCCGATAAAGCGCCATCGCCGCGCCGTTATCGGCACGAACCTCCAACGTGATCTTGCAGTAACCACGGGCGCGCGCTTCGGCCTCGACGGCACGCAGCAGCCGCCGACCGACGCCCTGTCCCCGCCACCGTGGCAGCACGGCGAGATCGTGCACATTGAACAGCCCACGGGCGCGGAAGGTCGAGAAACCGACAAAGCAGACGGCGATGCCGACCGGCTGCTCGCCGACCCACGCCAACAGCACCCATGCACCCGGCACACTGCGCAGGGCGGGCACCAGACACGCGCGCGCCTCGGCATCGAGCGCGCATCCAGCCCCCATAGGATCGGCCGCATAGCGGTCGAGCATGAGGAGTACCGCGGCGGCATCCTGCGGCTGCCGCAGATCGGCAATACGGATCGCGGGGGTCGTGCTACACATCATCGTCACCCTTCGGGCAGACCGGAAAACAGCCAAGGAACATGCGCCACAAACACAAAAGCAGATTCACCCCGGTGGATGAAACGTATTATTCGCATGCGGCCGGCTCAGCACACAACCCCATTATCCGTAACGACAGGAACCAAACACCTGAGGCGCGCAACGTGCAACGTCGCAGGGTTGTCTGCACAGGCTCGTAGCGCTACCATCCAAGTTTTTAGCTTCAAGAGTTGTGACAGTAAGCGTATGGCGGTGAAGGTCCTCAGGAAAATCGCCGCGCGAGTGGCGATGCCATGACACACTGGTACGTCGTCCGGACCAAACCCCGCAAAGAGGCGCTCGCAAAACAGAACTTGCTCCAGCAAGGCTTCGAGTCCTACCTACCGCTGATCCTCGAAGCGCGTAAGCGTCGCCAGAAGGTGATCAAGCTGGTCGCACCGCTATTCCCAGGTTATGTGTTCATCGACATCGACACGGCGTCTCAGAGCACCGACCCAATCCGCAGCACCCTCGGCGTCATCGGCATGCTCCGTTTCGGCGATCGCATGCCCGCGGTGCCTGATGCGGTCATCGCGGACCTCAAACGGAATACCGACCCTGAAACCGGCCTCATTCGGGCGCCGCAAGCCTGCTTCGAGGCTGGCGACAAGATCCTGGTCGCGACCGGCGCATTCGCGGGCTTTGAAGGGATTTATCAGGCACCGACCGGCGCCGATCGTGCCCGCATCCTGCTGGAGTTTCTCGGCAGCCAACGTATCGCAACCCTTTCTAACACCTACATCCGGCCCGTCGGCCGCTGCACAACCGCATGACTCCCGCCAGCTCGCAGGACGCTCAATGCCAGCACGCTCGCTGGGCAGCTCTCGGCAAATTCAAATGGAACGACGTTGTTTGATCGAATCTTGATATTATGCACTGGCAACATCTGCCGCAGTCCGATGGCGGAGGTAGCCATGCGCAACCTGATCGATAGCAGCGGCCGA
>JAZBOA010000116.1:0-4258 GCA_036350935.1 Anderseniella sp.
CGTAACAGCAATCGAACGGTGTTGTTACAGGTGGGCGATACAGGCATTTGCATCTGAGCCCTGGGGCAGTTTGCGGCAACGGGGCATGAGAGGGGGCAGACTTTGGCAAGGCTCTATGACAGCAGGAGGCGCGTCCTGGTGACGGGTGGGGCAGGTTTTTTAGGCTCCCACCTGATCGACCGGCTGCTGGAACAGGGCCACGAGGTGTTGTGCGTCGATAACCTGTTCACCGGCACCAAGCGCAATGTCGATCACCTGCACAACCACCCCCGCTTTGAATTCATGCGCCACGACGTGTGCTTCCCGCTCTACGTGGAGGTTGACGAGATATGGAACCTGGCATGCCCGGCCTCGCCGGTGCATTACCAGTATGATCCGGTGCAGACCACCAAGACTTCGGTGCACGGCGCCATCAACATGCTGGGGCTGGCCAAGCGGCTCAAGGCGAAGATCTTCCAGGCCTCAACCAGCGAGGTCTATGGCGACCCCACGGTGCACCCGCAGCCGGAGAGCTACTGGGGCAATGTCAACCCGATCGGGCCGCGCTCGTGCTATGATGAGGGCAAGCGCTGCGCCGAAACGCTGTTTTTTGATTACCACCGCTCGAACGGCCTGGAGATCAAGGTGGCGCGCATCTTCAACACCTACGGGCCGCGCATGCACCCGCAGGACGGACGCGTGGTGTCCAACTTCATCATGCAGGCCTTGCGGGGTGATGACATCACGATCTATGGCGACGGTCAGCAGACGCGGTCCTTCTGCTATGTCGACGACCTGATCGACGGCTTCCTGAAACTGATGAACTCTGATCCTGAAATCACCGGCCCGGTAAATCTGGGCAACCCGGTGGGGTTCACTATGCTGGAGCTGGCGGAAGTCGTGTTGAAGCTCACCGGTTCACGTTCGAAGCTGGTTCACTTGCCACTGCCGGCCGATGATCCCAAGCACCGTCAGCCGGACATCTTGCTAGCGAAGACCACGCTCGACTGGCAGCCCAAGGTGCCACTGGAAGAGGGGCTGAAGTCCACGGTGGAGCACTTCAGACAATTTGCGTGCGTCATGCGCTGAGCACACCACTTACCCATCAGCAATTGGCAGCACGAGGGCGCTTGTCGGTCGCAACAACCTGATCAGCTTCCCTGTCGGACTGGTCTTGTTGCGGTCTGAGCCAGTCGGGCAGTGGCGCATCATCGCTATGCCAGTCCCGAGCCTCGACCAGACGGCGCAGCCGGCCGAGGCAGTCCAGCAACTGGCCGCATTGGCGCTCATCGCCGGATCGGTCACGCGCAAATAACTGGTCGATACGCGGCAACGTTAATCCCTACACTGGCAAGGCTGGCACCCATTCACTGACGAGCTCGGGCCGGCGGGTGGTCTCCAATCAGGCTCGCGTCGCCTCAAATGAAACTGGAGCTGTTGGCGGGAACCTCTTCTCCGGTGGCATGGCGCGCGATGAAGCCTTTGGCGTCCCGTTCGAGTGCGAACCTGGAACCTATCTTCATCTTCAATCCTGTCTGCCGGTTACAGTTGAACCTGCTGGCTATGCGCCGTTGCCGAAGGACGTTCAAATTCGGGGATGGGTTCTCATCGAATATGGATTGGCGAGATGAGACGGGCAGCCAGGCATGCAATGATAGACGTAGTGAATATGCTTCGCGGAATGCCATCGTTCGCTTGAACCAATTCTCATTTTGAAGGTTGTCAAGTCAGGCGCGCGGTGGCACTGGCGACATGAGGGCCCCCCGGAGTGTTGTCAGATGATGCAGACAGTAACCCTGCACACTTGCATCAAGGCTGCTGCGCGCCACCCTCGGAAGGCTTACGTCGATTGGGCCTTGATGCTGAGTGAACATAGCTGTTCCCAAACGCTCAGCGTCTGAAGTAAAATTTAGTTATGGGGAGTTCGCTCTATAGGATGAGCACTATGACAGAAGGGCAAGGTTAAGATGAAACTTGGGCCTCTCGTCCGCCGCCGCCACGTTTTGGTGGGCATCGCCGCATTGTCATGTTTCCCGGCGCCAGTACAGGCGCAGATCCGCGAACACAATACCTTCTTCGACCGGCTGTTTGGCGGCTTTGGTCACTCGGTCAACCGGCGCAACGCCAAGTACGGCGGCAAGCAGATTGTGGACTATCGCACCTCTGAAAAGCCGGGGACCATCGTCATCGATACGCGCGAGCGTACGCTCTACCTGGTTCGGCCAGACGGCAAGGCGATCGCGTACGGTATCGGTGTGGGAAGGGACGGCTTCCGGTGGTCAGGCCGGGCCAAGGTCGGGCGCAAGGCCGAATGGCCGGCTTGGCATCCTCCGAAGGAGATGATCGAACGCGAGCTTGCTCAGTACGGCCGTCAATTGCCCGAGCGCATGGAAGGTGGCCCCAACAATCCTTTGGGTGCACGAGCGCTCTATCTCTATGCGGGCGGCAAGGATACGCTCTACCGTATCCACGGCACCAATCAGCCCCAGACCATCGGTCAGGCGCTGTCTTCAGGGTGCATCAGGATGCTGAACGAGGAAGTCATCGACCTCTACGACCGGGTGGATATTAATACAGCGGTGGTCGTGCAGTGAATTGGCTTTTGGTGTCCTCACACACATCTCGTGGACGGCGGCGGCGTTGGCAAATTGCTTTCGCGCTTCGGCTTGTTCTGCTTGGCATGGTGATGGCGGGCTTGCCTGTTGCGGGTTCTGCGGACGACATGGACAGGGCCACTGAAGCCTATGAGCGTGCCGACTACGCTGCGGCCGCAGGCTATCTGCGCCCCCTCGCTGAGGCGGGTGATCCGCTGGCGCAGATGCGCATGGGGGTGCTGCATCACGACGGCCTGGGGGTTGACCAGGACGACGTGGAGGCGGCCCGGTGGTGGAGAAAGGCAGCGAACCAGGGCTATGCAGATGCTGAATACGCTGTCGGACTTTGTTACGACCAGGGTCGCGGCGTGGCACAGGACCACGCTGAAGCTGCAAGCTGGTATGAGAAGGCGGCTGCGCAGGGACACGCGGAGGCGCAGACCAGTCTTGGCTCGCTGTACGCCTTCGGCGATGGGGTCAGCCAGGACCTGGAACTGGCCTGGCTTTGGCTGAGCCTTGCAGCATCCCAAGGCAATGACACGGCCAGGGAAACGCTCGACGCCATAACCTCGCAGATGACACCTGACCAACTCGACCAGGCCAGGAAGCGACTGCAAGGCTTCCCGGCGCAATAGACCTGCGCTGTGCCGACCATATGCCATTACCGTCATGCCAGTCCTGGGCCTCCACCGGTAGCCACGGCCGGCCAGGGCAGTTCAGGAGCTGGCCGTATCTTCTTTGCTTAAGCGCGGTCCGGACGCGCTATGCCGTTCCAGCGCGCGATGTTGCTCGTCCATGAACCAATACTCATTTTGACGGTTATAAAGACAGGCGCGCGGTGGCGCTGGCGACATGAGGGCCCCCCGGAGTGTTGTCAGATGATGCAGACAGTAACCCTGCACACTGCATTCAGGCTGCTGCGCGCCACCCTCGCAATGCGTCATTGCCGACGACCTTAATTGGTACCAATTGGGTGCTGTCGCAGGACTAGCATGCTAAAGACGGCCTCCTTTTGAACAGTAAGGTCATTGATCGAATAGACAGTGCGTTTCGATCAGCCATAGTCAGCATAAAATGCGACTGGGTCACCTTCTCCGCCGGATAATCCCCGGGCCTTTGACAAGTGGTGTGGCCGTTGTCCGCCACATCAGTGGATTGTGCCCTTCAGGCCTGAGCCACACAGCAGATCGGAAGCGTTCTCATTCTTGGTGTAAAGTTCGCAGATGAGCTGCTCATTATTGAAACCAGGGAAGGCAGATTTTCCGGCTTCCAGGACTGTCGAAAACGTTTGATTGTTGGTAACAACGACTTGACCCATTGCCAGCGCAGCGACGAGCCACATGGCCCGGACAAGCGTTTTGACCAGATGCTTGCCCAACAAGAACACAACAGCACCGATGGCGATGCCAATTATGGCCTGCTCGGTTAAGTTCATGTCTGCAATAACTGCTACGCCCAGTTCGGGAGCCATGCAAATGCCCGCGGAGTATATTAGTCGGTCTACGGATTATCATTTGTACTTAGCATCAAACTGACAACGCGGACTTAACCGGCCTTCTTGCAGCCAGGTGTGCGAAATATGGAGCGCCCAAAGGTAACAGCAACGCCTGGAAGCACGGCGTGTTTTCAGCAGCTCATAGAGATTGGCTGGATGCGCACAACAAGCTTCCGGGGGGTGGCAAGGC
>JAZBOA010000117.1:0-4534 GCA_036350935.1 Anderseniella sp.
AGAGATCACCGAGCCACGAAATCCGTAATAAAGCGCCACAGTCAGAGCAAAGAGCGTTGACAGCGTCATGCTCACCTGCAGGGGGCCGTCCGCCACTTCGCTGCCGAAGAACATCACCGATAACAGGATCAGGCTCACCATCACGCCCAACACCAGCAGTGATGCGAGCATTGAGGGTGTCCGTCCGGTTTGCTTGGTGGGGTCAGATGTCGATACCGTCATGAACAAACATCCTCTTTCTTGGGCAATCTCGCCTCATCTGCGTGGTATCCGGGCTATCGGCCCGACCTAAGGACGAGTCTGTCAATAACGTCAACTTCAGTGGTTGAATCGGTCAAGCCCTTCGGAGGAACCTCAGGGTGCGTGGCAAAGACCGGTCAAAGCGGTAACTAACAAATAGAAGCATCCTAAGACCGACGTCAACGCGGCTAGGCAGTCAGGTAGGTTGTGGCAGGCATGCGCCAGGCCCAACGATTCTGGATCTCGTCAGGCCTGGCGCAGAGGCATCAAACCAGGGCTCTCCTCAAGAAAGACCTCTGGTTCGCTCAGCTACCGGCGCCGCTGGCAGCGGCCACCTCGCCACCTGCGACCACATTGCCCTCGGCGTCAGCTGCTACACCGCCAGCCCCGGCAACTATGTTGCCCGAGGGATCCTGGGCTGCGCCAGCCACGTAGGACGCGATCTGGCCGGAGAGCTCGTCGCCGACGGTCAGGGTGACGACGTTGGCGCTGTAGCCCTTCATGCTCTTGATCACGTCTTCGCTCTGGGTGTCTTCCAGCAGCATCAGCAGCGCTGAGCTGTTAGGTGTGAGAGCCGCACCAATCTCCTGTGCGTCGCCCTTGGACAAGGATCGGCCCAGATATTTGCCGGCCACGCCGCCGACGACGGCACCTCCCACGGTCCAGGCCAGCAAGCCGGCGGGACCGCCGATGAGGCCGAGCACGCCGCCCGCCACGGCGCCAACCGAAGCGCCAAGGCCGCCGCGCCCAGTCTCGTGGATGTGAACCTTGCCCTTGGCGTCTTGCTCGACGATGGCTTCAGCCGTGATCTTGTAGCCATCCAGCGCGCCGGAAGACTTGAGCTGCTTCACCGCCTGCTCGGCGCCCTTTTGGCCGGCGAAGGTGAAGGCGAGGATGTTGTAGACGGCGGACGTGTCAGTTGACTTTCCCATGAGAGTTACTCCTTACATAATGTATTGAACCGATGGAAAATCCAGCAGTTTCGAGAATGAGCGCCGGCAGAATGCCCGGCGGCCTTACACTTGGTAACCTGAACTAATCCTCTCCAAAAGCCTTCTTCAGCGCCGCTTCCTGCTCGGCGGTGAGGTTCGACTGGATTAGTTCCATCTTGGTGCCCTTGAAGGCATCGGCCACCTTGTCGACGGTCGCCTGGTCGGCAAGCACGAACAGGGCCGACGTCCCTTCGGTCACCTTGCTGCGCACCTGGTTGATGAAATCATCCGAGATGCCGTAGTCGCTGAAGTGGCCTACCAGCGCACCCATGGCGGCGCCGATGGCCAAACCCAGGAAGGGGATGAAGAAGAGCAACCCGAAGAGCATGCCCCAGAAGGCGCCGCCCAGCGCGCCGGCGCCGGTCGTGCTGGCTGCCTGGTGGGTCTTGGGCTTCTTCTTGCCGGGCGGCCAACTGACGACGGCCGCGTCTTCAATGGTGATAAGCTGCTGCTTGGCCAGGTCCTGCAGCTTCTGGAGCGCCTGATTGGCGCCGTCCGGTGTGTCAAATTTCCATACGGTTAAACTTGCCATTGTTTGATCCTCCTGTTTGTTAATGTGGGTTAGCTGTCGTCGTCGGCGGCCAGGATTGCCGCCAGGGCGTCAGCAGCCGCGTCTTCTTCGATGATCTCGGCGGCGACCAGCGCGGCGACCGCGTCTTGGGCAGCTTCCTGCTCGATGACCTTAGCTGCGAGCAGCGCCTTCAGCGCGTCCAGCGCGGCGGCGGCCTTGATTGCATCGGCCGCTTCGACGGCATCCTCTGCTTCCTCTTCCGCCTCGTCTTCCACCACCATCGCACCGGCAACGACGTCGGCTGCCTCGTCTATGGCGGATTCCTCAATCAAGTCGGCCTCTGCCAGCGCGGCTGCCACATCTTCAGCGGCGGCCTCTTCTACCGCCAGGGCGGCCGCTACTACGCCGGCTGCCTCTTCGATGGCCGCTTCCTCGATCAACTCGGCAGTTGCCAGCACGCGGGCTACTTCCAGGGCAGCCGCGTATTTGACCGCTTCGGCTTCCTCGACCGCTTCCTCTTCCGTCTCCATGGCATCAGCCACGACATCGGCGGCTTCGTCCATCGCGGCTTCTTCGATCAGGTCCGCGGCAAGAAGCGCCTCTGCCACGTCCTCTGCAGCGGCATCCTCGATGGCCATGGCGGCGGCCACGGTGTCAGCCGCCTCTTCGATAGCCGCTTCTTCGATCAACTCGGCAGCGGCCAGCACGCGCGCCACGTCCACGGCAGCCGCGTATTTGATCGCTTCGGCCGCCTCGATGACCTCCTGGGCCTCAAGAATGGCGTCCAGTTCTCTGCCAACCATGACCAGCGCCCGTGGCGTAATCATGGCCTGCGCCAGCATCGTACCGCCGGCATCGCCGATGGCATCGCGCAGCCGGGTGGCCCAGTGGTGCTCGATCACCATGATGGCGCCCGCGCTGCCGGCCGGGATGGCGTCGGCCAGATCGCGTAGCTGATCCACGTTGAGGCCGTAGTCGCGCTCTGCGACTGCGATTTCTCCCATTTCGGCGCCTTCGACCGCGCCGGCCAGCCCGCCAACCTGCAGGCCGATCAACCCGCCCGCCACCGCACCGAGGCGTTCTCGTTCCGCTTCGCTGAGATCCGTCAGGTGCATGGCGCTGGATACGTTGCCGTGCTTGTCCTTATTGACGAACAGCAGGTCGACCAGGCGGATCACGCCGCGCTTGCGAACCCGTCGCAGTTCAGCCAGTATCTGGCCGGTGGCCTCGAACTTGTCGAAGCCGATAACGAAAACTTGAATGGGACCGGTAGCTCGTTTTTCGCTCATGTTCAACCTCCTGTGAATAGTACGGAGATTCGTACACTTGTAACCGAACGTGGTCAGAGCAAGCCTCTGAACGGACGACCGAGATCGCGGACGGCCTAGTACTGCCCGGTGTAGTTTGGAAGGCGTCTGCGAGCGGCAGCGCCAGTCCACCAGGCAATGTCGGCGAACAAACCCAGGCCGAGCCAAACCCAGTCGAAGCCTGTGACGCCGCCGGGAAAGACCAGGACATACATCATCGTGGTCCAGGGCACGAAGATGAAGCCCAACAAGGACCACAGAAAGCTCGGAAAGGCACGCTGCCGCAGAGTTGGGTTGATCAGCCACCAGACCAGGATGCCTGCCCGAGGTCCGAGGAATACCAGTACGGTGAACAAACAGCACATGAGAGCATCTCCTATCTGCAGGATGAACAGGTTGAGGGATCTCCGATTATCCGGTGCCAAGATACGCCACGCCTAGCAGCGCGTAGCGGTTGTCGTACAGGGTGTTCAAGACACCTGCCAGGGCCGCCTGGTCGGGGAGCCACCCGACCAACTTTGTCATCGGCTGGGGGCATTCCGCCGTTATCTCAGGTTCGCTAATGGTCAGCCCGCCTAGACGGTCAGCCCAGGTTCGGTCCACCGCGCCGGCAACGTCAATGGCATAGATACCGGGCTTGTCGAAAGGGTGATACATACGCTGGGCGTCCTGGTGATTTCAGATCACGACAAGAAACAGCGCCGCGGAAAGAACTCGACGGCCCGATCGACATTTGCCGTCTTCCAATGCTGTGCCGCATTCTATCACTATACGATCCGGTTTAGGTAGTTGTCATGCCCAAAATTGGGTAGAAGGTTGGGTATTTCCTTATGAGAGAATCCCGGGTGCAATCTTCATATCTTCGCGGCATACTGCGTCCAGCGGGACGGCATGTACTTTGCTGCCGCCGAGGTCCAGCTTGCTGAGGTCCACCAGACGAATTAGGCAGTTGTCGTCCCAAAAATCTGGTAGAAATGTTGCGAATTGGTGAGATGGACCGCAGATTGACTGTACTGGTGACAAGAGAAGAGCCCTACGCCATCGAAGGCATAGGGCTCAATATCGTTACGGTTGTTCGTCGCTATTTTCGACTGGGCTATTGCAGACGCAGGACTCCGGCGCGATGTACCGCCTCCATGCGACTGTGTACGGCCATTTTAGCGTAGATGTTCTTGATGTGCGTGCGCACGGTGCTGGTCGACACAACCAGTTCTCCGGCAATCTCGTGTGGTGACAGGTCGGTGGCCAGGAGCCCCAGGATCTGAAGCTCACGGGGTGTCAAGAGTTCTACTGAAGCGCTCTTCGCCGGTATCGTGCGCGTGAACGAACCAGCGTCTCTGGCGCGTGACGAGTAGAAGGCAGCCAGAATTCGCTCCAGGTGCCGTTGCATCTCTGGCGTCATGGCCTGGTTTCGGCGCTGGAAACGGACAAGCAGGTCAGCCATAGGTGGACCCAGATCCACGAAATTGCGGATGAAGCCGCCC
>JAZBOA010000118.1:0-4713 GCA_036350935.1 Anderseniella sp.
AAGACGCGCGAGGTCGTCGAGGGGCTCATGCGGCAGGTGGACGCATTGTCCAGCTACGACCGCGTTGCCCGCCTGCGCTTCGAAGGCGGCTACTCCGCCTACCTCGAGGTGCTGGACGCTGAACGCAACCTGTTCCAGGCGCAGATCAACGAATCCCAGGCGCACGCCCAAGCGCTGATCGCCGCCACGACCTTATATAAGGTGCTTGGCGGGGGCTGGCAGGCGGCCAGCCAATGACCGCTGTCCAGTCCGCGCCCGGGTCAGCCTGAAGCCCGGCCGCTTGCGGTCCTCACAGGCCGACGATCTGCGCGTGCAGGCCGCGTTCCTGAAAGCCGTGCAGCAGATTGGCTGCCCGGGTGGACTCGGAATCGTAGACCACCATGATCATGTGCGGTCTTCCCGGGTTGTGCCCCACGGAGATCACGCCAGCTTCATGACGCATGCCGTTTTCAAGCTGGTCCAAGGCAGCATCGTCGAGGGTTTCGTCGACGTGCAATACCACTTCGTTGAGTTGTGCGCTCATCATGCTCTCCTCGGAACGACTGATCGTTTCATCATAGATGATTGAATTCGTAGGGTAGACAGGAATAGCCGGTCTCGCCGGCTGCGGTCCGTGACGCAAAATGCGCGGCCGGCCATCTCCGGCCGCGTGTTGAGCGGGCACCCGTCAGCAAGCTTCACTTTTCGGCAGAACCCCCATACCGGCTTGGCCGGATCAGAGTTCATTTTCATGGCACTTGGTGCAGGTAACCTGTTCGCCCTTGACGAACGTCCTGGTGCTGCCATCGACATTGAAGGTTCGCGCAACCGGAGTCCTGGATAGCGGTGTGCCCTCGCCATTCTGGCCGTGACAGGCGCGGCAGGCATCCTTCTGTGCATTCGAATCCGCCACATCCTCATGATTGTTGATCCAATTGTTGTCCGCCACCGGATGCATGCCGTGCGGGCCATTCAGGTTGACGCCCGTCGAGGCAGTGTGGCAGGTACTGCATTCCATGATGGTGCCGGGATGACCTTGCAGCTGGATCGCCGCCAGGTTGTCGTTGGCGTTCGGATTCAGCGGATTGGACGACCACTCAGCGTGCGTCGAACCGTGACAGACCTGGCAGGCCAGGCCGCCGTGCCCGGTACTGACGCGGTACAGCTTGGGATTGCCGGCGGCGGCGGCATTCTCCGCCGTGGTGACGACGTTTTCGGCAAAGCGCTTGTTGGTCGGAACGATGGGTGCCGCGCGCGTGTCGCCGACACGCCAGGCCTGCAGCAGCCTGATGTTGTCCGGTGCCGGCACTGCACCCGGGGTGGCTGCCAGGTTGGACATCGCATCGCCGCTATGACAGGAACCGCAGCCCGGCTGGTTGGCCCAAGGGACGCGCGGCGTGTTGAGGTTGGTATAGAAATCCGGGAACAGCTTGAAACCTCCGCCCGGCTGGTCGCGCGAGAAGTCGTTGCCTACCTGCGCCATGTTGCCGTGGCAGTCCTGGCATACCGACCCGCCCTGCCCCATGGCTCCCCTCAGGCACTGGGTGCGCTTGCCGGGGTGGCACTGATAGCAGGTTTCCTCGAGGACTTGCTGGGCGGTGGCGAAATTGCGGCCGACCGGTGCCGGCATTTCCGGGAACAGGCGCTGTCCGTTGGTTCCGACGACATCGGCATGCGATGCGTGCATCACCGCCGACATGCTTTTCAGATTGCTCTGCTGCCGTCCATTGACGTCGTTCGGACCGACCTGGGCGAGATCGAGTGCCGGAGAATAGTGGCAGGTCTGGCAAACCACGGGCTTGAACGGCGTGGCACCGCGCGCCGGGAAGTCCATCGCGGTACCGGTAATGAGTGTCGTCGCGTGCTTCGCATCATGCAGTTTGAGGATGTTCTTGTCGGTCGCCCACTCGATGCTGACAGGCAGCGGGACATTGCTGAAGCTCGGATCGTCGATCGAAGCCGCTACGGCTCCAGCCAATCTAGATACGCCGGAACCGTTGCCGCCATCGGCAGGGGCAGCATGACAGGCCTTGCAGTCCGCCTCGCCGGACACCGGCACCACCGTGTCGATCGATGCCAGCACCGTGCCGCCCGCAACCCCGAGGCTGTTGCCCGAGGCGGCGATCGCCTGGACCCGCATCAGGGGATAGGGGTTCTCGCGTCCGAAGTCGTCGAACGGAGTGATCGGGACGCCGGCTGCTTCGAACCAGTTCACCGCGGCCGTATAGCCGAAGCTGAAGGTGTTGAAAAACGGCTGAGTTCCGACGAACTGCGAGAAGGATTGCGATGCATTCCCGGTTGCGACCTTGTAGGGAAACTGACGCCCCGGCATCAGCTGCTGGTCGGCCGCGAGCACCCCATCTTCCAGGTACAGGCGTTCGACGTCCGGCACCGGCAGCCCGATGTCGATGATGTTCAGCGTTGCCGGATAGAACGCAGGCAGCACGCCTGCCGGATAGAACGGATCCATGGCGCTGCGCGCGACACCCCAGAAATTGGTCTTGTAGACCCCCGGAAAACCGGGATCGAGGATCGAGTCGAGGTTTACCAGTATCGGGTCGCCGGGGTTGGCTGCCGCCGAATAGACCACCCTGACCTGGTCCTCGCCCAACTTCACCGGCCGGTTGGCGCCGGTGCTTCCCCTGCGTACCACCTGGGCGTGCAGGACATTGAACGGCGGCAGGATGCTCATGATTCGCGTATCCATGTCGCCGCAATGCATGCCAAGGTCATTGACGGCCAGCACCCTGAAGTCGGCAGTGTTCGTCCGCGGCTTTTGCTTGACAGCCCGTGTCGGGACAAGCGCCCGGGTTCTGCTGGTCGAGTTGATTGACACGTTGGGCCGCGCGACGAGCTGGTCATTGTCGCGGATTGTCCCCACGCCCTGGCCATCGACTATCGCTGCATTGGTCGCAGCGCTCAAAGCGACCGCAAAAGTCTCGGTCGATTCAGCCTGGCCATCGTCGACCGTGGTCACCAGAAAGGCCCGTTTCGTCACACCGGGTGGAAATTTCAGCGTCACGCCGTTGCGCGCAATGAAATCTCCGGGTGCCAGTGCACTACCGTTGACGGTGCCAACGATGACGGTGACCTGCTGCGCGGCTGGCGGAGACAAGGTGACCAGGAATCTGGCGGCGCCCCCTTCGTTGCTCGCTGCATTACTGATCGACAGATCCGCGGCGAGGCTCTGGTCCAGGCCAGAGACGAGAATCAGGCTTGTGGCGCCGAGCAGGCTCAGGAATGTCCGCTTAACCATGTGGGGACTCCCTATGACAGGCTGAACGCATCCAGCCAGAATTGAAGGAACTACACAGACGCGTAGCCAATTAACGCGTTTGTGTTTGATAGCAGGAAGCAATCAAAAAGCAAAGCCGGACCGATCTGGCGCGGCCAATACGCTGATTTTCTTTAGATATCTTTTTGCTTGCTTGAACCGGGGCAGGCGCACGAACGCAAAATCGCCCTGCCCCGGCTTGAGATTTCCGCACCGGGTCACATCTGCCGTCCGGCCTTGCGAACGGTCGTGGTCACCGGCTCGATCAGATATTGCAGTGCGGTCTGCTTGCTGCCCTCGATGTAGACCTCTGCCGGCATGCCGGCCTGTATCCTCAGATCGCCTGCTTCGCGCAAGGATTCGGCATCGGCCTCGATGGTGGCGCTGTAGTAAGGCATCCCGGTTGAGCGGTCGATCAGGCGGTCGCCGGCGACATAGGTAACCTTGCCGCTCACCATCGTGCTGTTGCGATATTTGTAGGCGGTGAACTTGATCCGGGCCTGCTGGCCATGATGCACGTTGCTGATGTCTTCCGGTCGTATCTGCGCCTCGACCAGCAGGCGGGCGTCGCTGGGAACGATCTCGGCTATCGAATCTCCCGGGCGGATGACGGCCCCGGGCGAGGTGAACTTGAGGTCGAGCACTTCCCCGCTCGCCGGCGCCGTGACGACCTGGCGCAGCGCGGCGTCGTCCGACTTGCGCTGCTCCTGCTCGATCTCGGCCAGCCGCGCGGCGGTTTCCTTGAGCTGATCGCTGGCAGCCTGCATGTACTGGTTCTGCACGGTCTTGATCTTGAGATCGATATCGACCCTGCGCTGGGCTGCGCGTGCAAGCTCCGAGTTCTGCTCTTCGAGCTTGGAAGCGTAGTCCATTACCGTAGCTTCGATTTGTGCGAGGCGCAGCGGTGAGATGAATCCGTCCTTCAGCAGGCCGCGATTGCCTTCGAGATCCCTTCGCTGGAGATCGAGGGAGCCCTGCGCGTGAGCGATCTGGGCACGCAGCGCGGCCATTTCCTGTTCGACCCGCTGACGCTGCTCCCGCATCAGCGCCACTTCGCTGTTCAGGGAATTACGCCTTGCGCGGAACAGCAGGGTTTCCTTGTGCAAGGCCTGCCTGACGCGCTCATCCCGTTCTGCCGCCTGGCGCAGGTCGTCCGGAAAGACCAGGGATCCAGCCAGTGTCTGTTCAGCCTGCAAGCGACTCAGCGAGGCACGCTCGACATCGACGCGATAGGCCAGCCGATTGCGGTCAGCATCGACACCGACGTCGCCAAGCATCAGCACCGGGTCACCGGCCTTGACCTGCTGTCCGTTTCGCACGAGCACGGTATGCACGATCCCGCCCTCGAGGTGCTGGACCGGGCGGCGGTTGAGATCGACCTTGACGAAGCCGGGCGCGACCACCGCCATCGACAGTGGTGCCAGTGTGACCCAGGCGGCGATCGGCACGATGGCGCCAAG
>JAZBOA010000119.1:0-6719 GCA_036350935.1 Anderseniella sp.
ATTATTGCCCTGGCGCTGCCGACGCTCAAGGAAACTGACGATATCTGGAACGCCGGCCGGCAGTATGCCGTGACCTTTACCGACGCCAGCGGTGAAATCATTGGCAAGCGTGGCATCCTGCAGGACGACGCCATTCCGCTTGAGGAAATCCCGCCGCACCTGGTCAAGGCAGTGCTCGCCACTGAGGACATGCGCTTCTTCCAGCATTTCGGCGTGGATGTGGTTGGCACCATGCGCGCCATGGTGGCCAACGCCCAGGCTCAGGGGGTTGTGCAGGGCGGTTCGACGCTCACTCAGCAGCTCGCCAAGAACCTGTTCCTGTCGCCGGAACGTTCGCTGCGGCGCAAGGTTCACGAGGCCTTTCTCGCCCTGTGGATCGAGGCGCGGCTGAGCAAGGCCGAGATTCTGAAGATGTATCTCGACCGCTCGTATCTCGGCGGCGGCACTTACGGCATGGAAGCGGCTGCCCAGTTCTATTTCGGCAAGTCGGTGCGCGACGTGAACCTGCCCGAAGCAGCAATGCTGGCCGGACTATTCAAGGCGCCTTCCAGCTTCGCTCCACATGTCCGGCCTGAGGCTGCCCGCCAGCGCGCCGGCGTGGTCCTGGGCCGCATGCTGGAAGTCGGCTACATAACCCAGGGTGAGTTGCTGGATGCAACCCGCAATCCTGCCCAGGTCGTGCGCAATGACAATTTTGCAAGCCCCGGCTATTTTCTCGACTGGGCTTACCAGGAAACCCTGGACATAATCCAGAAGCAGGGGCTGACCGATGATTACGTCGTCGAGGTAAAAACCTCGATAGATCCGGTCATGCAGAAGGCCGCGGCGGAGGAAATCAACCGCATGCTCACCAGCGAAGGGCCGCAGTTCAATGCCAGCCAGGCCGCGCTAGTGTCCATGACGCCGGCAGGGGCGGTAAAGGCGATCATTGGCGGGCGCGACTACGAGGAAAGCCAGTTCAACCGCGCCACCGGCGCCTTGCGCCAGCCAGGTTCCTCGTTCAAGCCGTTCGTCTATCTGGCGGCATTGCTTGAGGGCTACACACCGGACACCGCCATCGTCGACGGTCCCATCACAATCGGCAACTGGTCACCAAGGAACTATTCCAACAAGTATGCCGGGCGCACCAACCTGATGAATGCACTGGCCAGATCATACAATACCGTTCCGGTCCGGCTGATGACCCAGATCGGGCGCAAGAAGATCATCGATGCAGCCCAGCTGGTGGGCGTACAGTCGAAACTCGCCTCCATCCCGTCGCTGCCGCTGGGCGTGAACGAGATGACCGTGCTCGACATCACCCGCGGCTACGCCACCTTTGCCAGCGGCGGCAGGCTCTCGCAGCCGCACACCGTGCTGGAGATCCGCCGGGCCTCCGGCGAACTGATCTATTCGCGCGAGCGCAACGAGCCGCCGTCGCCGCAGGTCATTCCGGAACAGGTCGCTGCCGACATGAACCTGATGATGGGGCAGGTCGTGCTGGCCGGCACGGCGCGAAATGCCGATCTCGGCTATACGCCGGTTGCCGGCAAGACCGGCACCACGCAAAGTTATCGCGATGCGTGGTTCGTCGGTTTCACGGCCAAGTACGTGACTGGCGTATGGTACGGCAACGATGATTATTCGCCGACGAACCGGGTGACCGGGGGCTCCCTGCCGGCCAAGACCTGGAAGGCGTTCATGCTTCGCGCCGACCGGGCCAAGGCGCCAATGTCGCTTGCCGGCCTGCCTGCCACCCAGGCTCATGCGGCATTTCTCGAGGCAAACCGGAACCTGCTGGACAATGTGGGCGGCGAGGAAGTCCAGGTTGCCGCCTTCGGCCCGGATGAAGAAGCTGGAGATGGCACGGGGACAGCCGGCAGCCAGGACGATGCCGTGGTCAGGGTGCTGCGGGACATGTTCACCCTGTTCCAGAAACAGGAGAACAAGGTGCGCGTGGTGAGGCCCAGCACCCCAAGCAACAATACCGGCAATGTCCGCACCATAACGCCGCAGCAAGTCAGCCGGGACAGAGTCATCCAGCGCGAGCGCAGGCGCCAGATCCTGGAAGATCGCAGGTATCTCGAAGCCCGCTGATCCGCCGCCATCACCCTTTGTCTTTCCATCTTCAGGAGCTCACTCTTGGCAACCGGTTCGACAGTACGCTTTGCTTCCAGCCTGTTGATCGGGGCCGCACTCGGCATCGGCAGCGCCCACTATATGGCAACGCCATCGAACCCGCTCATCAGCGACCGCCATGGCAACTGGTACACGTGGCCTGCTGGTGGCGCGCCTGACAGCAGCCCCTACAGCCAGGCCTATTTCCTGCTCAAAGGTCATCTGCCCGAGCACTTCACCGAGGCGACAAGCTTGTATCGCAGTCATGACGATGACGGGGGCCGCTTGTCGCCTGACTGCGTCTACCTGCTCAATATGGCGCGCCCCGGCGCACGGCGATGGACCTTGAGCCTTGCTGGTGACGGAGGAGCCTTTTCCAGCGTCATGACCCAGGATGACGTTATCTCCACTGCCGGCAGGATCGAGGTCAGGCTGGCTGCCCTGCCGCAACCGGGGAACTGGCTGAGGTTCGGCGAGGGCGCAGAGCGGCTGGTGCTGCGCATGTATGACGGCGAGGACCGGCTGCGACAGGCAGAGCTTGATGCCAGCTTGCCCACGCTCAGGCAGGAGAGCTGCTCATGACGTCTCCCAACTTCTTCTGGGTGATCTTTGGCATGCTGACTGCGCTGGCAATGCATCTTGCCTACGCGTTGTTCGTTCCCGCCAGCCAGCTCAACGAAGGGGTGTCGGCACTGCTGGAGAGCCATGGCCCGAACCGGTTGGTCATCGCGGAACCTGGCAACGCGGCCGCGGCATTCGCCGCACACGAGGCAGAACTCGCCTATGCGGTATGCGCCTTCGACCTGTCTTCCGGGCCACTGGAGATCAAGGCCCGGGTCCCGGACCAGTACTGGTCGATCGAGGTCTACGGCGAACGCGGCAACTCGCTTTACACCCTCAACGACACACAGGCGCCGCGCCGCCAGCTCAGCGTGGTCCTGTACGATGACAATCCGGATCCCCAGGCAATTGTTGAAGCTGCCAATTCAAGCAATCGCGGACTCAACACGATTACCGTGCTGACCGGCACCACTACCGGGATCGCGGTGCTGAGATCGGCAGGAGCCGGCAAGCTTGAACGGCAGCGTGCGCTCGACGCCTTTGCCGACAGTTCATGCGGGCCCGCAGCAGGCTGAGCCCCATACCGGGCGCTATCAGGAAGCAGCTTCCTGGGACGCGGTGTCAAACTGCTCGCGCCGCTCAAACCGGACACCGGGGAAGATTACCACTTCACACCGTGTCTGGTTGTCGGGTTTGCTTCTTGCGCTCACGATACGTGGCGCGTCATTGAAACTCAGGACGTTGGACATCGTTGAACGGCACCTTTGAGCCCCTCGTTGTTGCGATAACCCGATTAGGCAGACGCTTTGGTTAAAAATTGACTAATCGTTGAAGCATTCGTGGCCATTGTCCGGCCAGCTTGCGGCTCAGCCGCGCAGGAATGCCCGTCCTTCCCGGTCCTCGACTTCGATAATCCAGATGTCAGGATCGTACTCGGCCTGGCGGCGAAGATACTCATCAGCCTTCTGCTGGGAAACAGGACCATCGAATCGCTGCTCGAACTGGCGGTCGCCAGCCTCGTTCAGCAAAGGTCCGGCAGGCGGTCCCATCAGCCAGACTTCGTCGCTGCCGGCGCGGATGATGACATAAATGCTGCCGGCCTCGGCCGCCCCTTTGCGCACGATCACCACCGGCATTGCAGCCAGTTCGCAACGGCGGCGATAGGCCGATACCCAGATGTCGGTCTTGACGGCCACGCTGGCGTGCAACTCCCGTGGATGGGTTCAACCGGTCAGTTGGCCGTAGCCGAGGCCACCGCTCCGCTGCCGTCGAGTTCGGCGAGCAGTTCGCTGGAAATCTGTCCAGTGACCGGCCAGCCCCGGTCAGCTTCAAACACCTTGATGGCTTCACGGGTTTGCTCGCCCATGCGCCCGTCTATGCTGCCTGGAGAATAGCCAAGTTTTGCCAGTTCGGCCTGGACCTTGTGAACCACGATATCAGTCTGCGATGCACTCTCGACCGTTGCGGTCATCTGCATGTGATCAAGTACCGGACGGGTGACGATGCCCGTAACCGGCAGGCCATGCATCGCCTGGTAGGTGCGCACGGCTTCTTCGTGGGCAGGGCCAACCAGCCCGTCGACCGGACCGTTGTAGAACTTCAGCGCCGCCAGCGCCTGCTGGGCCTCGAGTATCAGGCCCGGTGCTGCCTCTGCTTCAGGCATGGCCGGTTGCTGCTGCTGTACTGAATCAATCGAGCCGGTCTGGAGAATGAGCTGGCCAAGCGGGTCATCTGCGGATGGCGCCTGGTTCTGGTGCACCACGCTCACGTTCACGCTGGCGGCGGGAAAGGTGTTTGATGTCTCTCCGGCACTCAGCTGGCGCGGGGCGGGCTGGATCATCACCGGAGCGGGAGCTGCGCTGCGCTCGAACGCCTGATGATCACCCTTCAGCAGGTTCATCCATACCGGGGACGCCATGATCAAGGCACTGCACGCGCCGGCTATCAGCACGCCACGCGACGGCAGGGTTGAACTTGGCGGCTGGTACGTGCGGTCCTTCATTCTCTTCCCCGGCAATGACTGACTGGTCCGGTTGGGTGGGTCATCGCGGATACTCTCACCGTAAAGTTAACACAGCCTTGCCAGCCCACCTGCGGGGACGCATCGGGACATCGCCAGAACCGCGGAAATCTGCGCCCAAGCCGGCACGTTGATGCGATCTCATTAAAGTTTGAATCAATTCTGTTTCAAATGAAAATCAAGTGCCACTGCCACCCTTGAATCATCCATAATTTGTTCGCTGCACTATCACGGCCAACGAATATTTGGACAAACCAAATGTCGAGGGGTCAAAATGGGTATTCTAAGATATGCAGTGATTGGCGTGGCCGCCTTCGTGCTGATGCCAATGCCGCCGGAAGAGAACCAGGCAGCAAATCCGCAGCCGGTTGCAGCCATCCAGACAGAGGATCTTCTGTCGGTAGCGTTCGGC
The DNA here is from genome assembly GCA_036350935.1 of Anderseniella sp. Classification (GTDB taxonomy): domain Bacteria; phylum Pseudomonadota; class Alphaproteobacteria; order Rhizobiales; family Aestuariivirgaceae; genus Anderseniella. Next base: position 5,091 of record JAZBOA010000119.1, read on the forward strand.
ACGTTCACCGATCTCGCCAGCTTCTGTGCGCGCCAGCCGCAAACCTGCGAGGCCATGGCGGGCATCGCAGCCGTAGCCGAAGCCAAGGCAAAGTATTCCCTCAAGCTCGCCTATGAATGGGCCAACGGCCACAGTGGCGACGATGCAGGCAATGGCAGCGGCGGCATTCCGGCCAGCGCCGACCCCGCTGGCAGCGTTGATGCCGGTGCAGCCTCCACGACAATCCTCAAGCAATCCGCAGCCGACCCTCTGGTGACCGGCAGCATCTCGAAGATTGCCAGCAACGATGCAGGCACCAACAGCCTGCGCATCGAAGACCTTATTCCCGACTGGCGCGGACCCGAGCCGGTTCGCGAAAGCTAACCCCACCCGGCAACCCACCGGGCGACTTGGCCGCAAAGCACACCTGCCCATTTTGTGCTTTGCGGCCATTTTCCTTTCTGCTGCCGCTTGAGGCATTTTGCCCGCCGGGCTTGAGCTTGCCGCGTTCACGGTCTATGCCGCTTGACATACGCTATTCAACAGGCCGTGGAGCAGCACACGTGGCAGACACCACATTCGCGCAATTGCTGGACGACTTCGAGTTCCTCGATGACTGGGAAGAGCGCTACAAGTACGTGATCGAGCTTGGCCGCGCGCTGGAGCCGCTTGATGAAGCCGAGCGCACCGCCGGCACCAAGGTTCAGGGCTGCGCCAGCCAGGTATGGCTGGTCTCCGAGATTGATCGCGACGGCCAGGAGCCGGTGCTGCGGTTTCGCGGCGACAGCGACGCCCTTATCGTCAAGGGCCTGATTGCCGTGTTGCACATCCTGCTGTCAGGCCGCAGCGTGCGGGAAATCCTTCATACCGACGTGCAAGCCGAACTCGGCAAGCTGGGGCTGCATGAGGCGCTGACACCGCAACGCTCCAATGGGCTGGCCGCCATGATAACGCGGCTTAAGGGTGATGCTGCGGCAGCGGCGGCATGATCCCTCATTCCGTACTGCCCTGCGGGGCGGCTTCATCCGCCAGATGTCCCAGCAGGTCTGGCCGGTAATCGGGAAGTCCCCACACCTGCAGCCCCGATGCACGGCGCGCGATTTGGTTTTCGTCATAGCCATAGTGCTGCGCCAGCCGCTGAAGCGCGATCAGCAACACCAGCTTGGCCGAACGCCTTGGCCAGTTCAGATGCCGCTCGGCCGTTTCCAGGCCACTGGCCAGGCAACAGACTTCGAGCAGGACCGAGGACAGGCCGGGACCGGCATGTTCCAGCGCGCGCCATACCCGCTGGCGTGCAGCCAGGCTCCGTTCGCTGCGGTTCAAACCCTGATCCGGCGGCCCTGACCGGCCGCGGGAGCCAGGCACGATGGATGCTCCCCATTGAGAGGTGACGCGCTCGCCCATCTGGCCCGCCTCGAAGTCGCGCCGCAGCCGCTCGCCGGCTTCAAGCATTTCTGGGCTGAGCAGGGGCTTGCCATCTGACCCCTTGCGCCCTGCCAGCCATGCCAGCGGACTTTCCGAGCCATTGAAACCGGCTGGCGAACCCGCCTGCAGGTCCGCTGAACCACCTGCACGCTTCGTCCGGATGCCTTGAGCCTCCAGGAAGGCGCGGCCGCCATTGCTCAGCACCAGCCTGCCCAATGGGCCGCG
>JAZBOA010000120.1:0-2516 GCA_036350935.1 Anderseniella sp.
CGAGCCCGCTAAGTTCGAGACTGCTGACGAAGAGCCGGTTTGGGACGAAACTTATCACGATTTGCTGAAGTGGAAAGTGCTGGGGCTCTTTGCGGCTGAATTCCAAAATGAGGGATCTGGCCCGATTCTGCGGGATCGTATTCAGCAGATGCTTCCTCCGTTAGAGTCTGCTTTCAAACGCAGGTACGTGCCTGCAATTCGGCCACCTAGCCCGTTGCTGTAATGCTTGGCATCCCGTCTTTTTTGCCCCGTCTTGGGATGCCTCGCTCCGACAAACTCCCCGAAAGGGGTAGACGGGGCGCCCTTCGTGCGAGGTAATTCTCATGGCTCTTGATCAGGGTGTTCTCGACGCCGTAACCAACGCTAACTTCAAGTCGATTGCGGAGATGGGCACGCTCAATGCACTGGCCCACCAGAACCGGCTGAATCTGATTGCCGAGTCTTCGCTCGGCCAGATTCTGAATCGGATGAACGCGCTCGATCCTGAGGAGGCTGCCGCCATCGCGGGCGTGGTTTCCGCGGACTTGGCTGAGAAGATTGGCGAGCTGTCCGGTGCCGTGGCCGGCGCGCAGCAGCTCATGAAGGGTGCGCAGACGACCCTTCCCGAGACTGGCCGCTAAGCGGTGGGCGGAGGGGAAACCCTCCGCTTTTCCCATGACACAGAATTCCATCATGCAGGCCCTCGAAAGCTACAAAGACTTTTTGGTCAAGGCCCAAGAGCAGCATGAAAAAACAATCGCAACTGCGCACGCCCAGCTCCAAGCCTTGATTACACAAGCAGCAAAAGCACAGACACCGGCACCCCAGAATCCAGCACAAAGCGTGTGGATTACGGGCAACGATGGCGAGCCGTTTTTGCTGCTCAACAAACCCGCAGCTGACTCGATTGAGCGGTTGCTTTCCACTTTACAAGAAGTTGTCCAACAGCTTTCTAAAGAACTTACGGTGAAAAAGTAATGCCTGGTAACAATTCGCTTGAGATTTTGATGACCCAGCGCGAGAATGGCGAGATTGTTTCAACGTTGGCGCTCGACTATCCGTCGCTGGAAAATGCGGCGGCAAATGTGCTGTCTCTTGATCTCGTTGATGCGATCAGCGCGGTGATCGAGAAGTGGGCAGGCGCTAAGGCCGCAATGACGGGCGAGGCCGAAATGTTTGAGTCTGTCACGGCTGTTCGTAAGGGCTTGTTTACTGCGCCAGGGCAAGCCAAGAAGTGAGCACAGATGTTCCGTGCGCCCACTTTGATGCAGATGATGACGGCATCGTCATGTGTCTTATTGGGCGCGCTTGCCCGGCAGGATGTGGGTTTACCAAATCCGGTGTTGTTGGCTGCGCCGCTTATACAGAAGCAGGCTTGCACCACAACCCAACGGCGCTGTATTTGTTAAACCGCTGGCGCGGAATGCGGCAACATTTTCAAACAGGTGCCCCAGCTTCAGGGGAGAACGGTACGGCGAATATTGTTTGACCCTTTGGGGCACCTGCCCAGTTTCTTTTAATGGAGTACTGCAATGGCAGCCACAGTTCAGATTGTTGAGAAAAACGGCGCTGGCGCCACGGCGACTGACAAAACGAGTGGGAATATTCGTTTCAAAAACGCAGACGATGCAACGGTTGACACCAGCGATCCGCTGGTTGTTCCCGGCAGTGGCTTTGACTATAGCTATGAAAAGTGGCTGCGGCTCAATGTAACGGTTGCGCCTGATACGCAGATCTCAAACATTGGTGTCTATTCCGACGGTTCCAATGGCATGGGCACTGGCGTCGAGGTTTATGCGAAGGCAGTGGAAAGCTACGCGACTCCGGCCGAGGCTACTGCGACGGACGGTTATACCACCCTGTTTGATTATGTGACTGGTTCTCGCCTGTCGCTGGGTGCTGGGCCATTCACAGCTACGGGCGAAATCGGCAGCCATGCCGTGCTGATGTGTCGTGTGGCTGATACAGCGTCCTCTGGTGTGACTTCTGGCGAAACCATCACGTTCGGCTGGGATGAGATCTAATGTGGCGCATCGAGGGCACCAAGGCCCTTAGTGCTTCGCTCTCTGTAGAGGCACCTGCTGATGCAAAGGTGTTTATGCGGAGGGCGATAAAGCTTGGTCAAGGAGAAGCAAAGCCTGTTACTTGGCTCGTTGTAGAGCACAACGATGTGAAAGTGTATTTCATGGAAGATGGAAGAGTAGTTGTTAGTGAAGAGGCTTTGTATCCATGACTCAACATGCCTTGCTTGATTCTGAGCGTACTCGTTGCGAAGTCTGGACTCGCGTGATGGGGTATCATCGCCCTGTTAGCGCGTTTAATTTGGGCAAACTTTCCGAACACAAAACTCGTGTCCACTTTAGGGAAGTGGAGCGTGTTGGTCATGAGTGACGACAACAACAACGGCAGCGGCAAGCTGGATCGCGTCCTGATCGGCGAGCGTGACCTCAAACGCTTGATGCTCACGGTGGGTGGTGCGTTGGTGACGACCGTGATTCTGTCCTCGGCTGCCGGCATCTGGGCCATGCATACCGAGC
>JAZBOA010000121.1:0-2778 GCA_036350935.1 Anderseniella sp.
AAGCGTGAACTGGGCGGTGAGGATTTCCGCCGCTTTGGCCAGGCCCTGGGCGGTCACGGCCATTTCATATGCGATGTCGTCCTGGGTCTCCTGCGCCAGCGCCTGTTCTAGCAGGGGCTGGAGTTCGTGAAACCCTGCGTCCAGTAAGTCACCGCTGGCGAGCCGGGGATTGATGAGGCTGCCCAGCACCGGGGCGTCCTTGAACAGGGTGTAGAGCTTGGCCATGCCGCGCTGGAGCCGGTCGTTGTCGCCGGCCAGTGCCAGCCAGTCGGCCTGCCTGGCGTTCGGGGCGAGGCCGGAGCAGGCGAGGTGCATGGCCGGCAGTGGGCAATGGCCCACCTGCCGCCACGCGGCCAGGGCGAGGTTGAAGGCGGCGATCTGGGTGCAGCGCGGGTCGATCTCCAGGCCGAACAGGTTGTCGCGGATGACCGCCGCCACTGCCGCCGCTTGGTCCAGTTGCTCCTCGGCCAGGCGCAAGGCCACCAGCCGCTCGAACAGGGCCACCACGAAATGGCCGCTGCCCATGCAGGGGTCGAGGCACTTGAGCGCCTTCGCCGTCTTGGGCCAGCCGGGGAAGGTGCCGGCGGCGGGGGTCCAGTTGCCCTCTCCCCGGCCCTCTCCCGCGAGGGGCGGGGGAGTTTTGTGCGGGCCGTCTTCCGCGAGGGGCGAGGGAGCTTTGTGCTGAGCCTCTCCCGCGAGGGGAAAGGGGGTTTTGTGCGGGCCGTCTTCCGCGAGGGGAGAGGGGGTGTCGGTGCGGATGAAGCGCAGGTAGTTCCAGGGGCAACCGGGCAGGGCCACGGCCTTGCGGAGTTCGTCTTCGCTCTGGGCGGTGGCGGCCAGGGTGGGCTGCGCGGCGAGCACCTTGCCGGCCCACCAGGCGCCGAGGGTGTTGTCGAGCAGGAAGTCCACCATGTAGTCCTCGGTGAACAACTGGGTGACGGCGGGCAGTTCGTCGGCGCCGATCTTGTTGCCGGCGGCGTTGACGGCGTCCTTCTTCTCGGCCTGCCAGAACTGGTAGCACCAGCCGAGGCTGTCGCGGGCGGTGAAGACCGCGACGGGCAGGCCGGTGACCAGGGCGATGAGGGGTTGGCGGTCGTTGACGGACAGCCCCACCGCCCCCGCCGGGTCGTCGGCGCGGAAGATCTCGGGCAGCGCCGTTGCCGCGAAGCGGGTGGCGACGGCCCAGGCGTCTTTCAGCCCCAGTGCGGGGGCGAGTTCCTCGCAATCGTCCAGCGCCACGGCCACGCCGTGCTCGGGGGAGATGAGGAGGTCGTTCTCCAGCAGATAGCGGGCGAAGAGCAGCCGGTGCCACTGGTCGTAGGCGAGCTTCTCCGCGAGGTGGCTGATCTCGTAAGCGCCGGGCTTCTGGCGGCTGACACCGTCGCCCAGTTGCCGGGCCTGGGCGCGCAGTTGGCGGCGCAGGTGGCGTTGCCCCTCGTCCATGTGCGGGTAGGGGTCGGGCTGGTGGACGGCCAGGGCTTCGAGGGCATGACGGGCGCCGGCCTCGGCCAGGTTACGCGCTTGCTGGACGGCTTTTTCCAACTGGCGGCGCAAGAGGGTGGGCAGGCTGCTCATAGGGAGAGATTTTCCGATGATTGACGTGGGGTGGGTGGGCAGCGGTCAGGGGTTTAATGAGGTAATAGATGACTTTAATAAGGTAATAAGCTGGCAGTTATTACATCTTTAGCCGAATGCATGACCCTTATTTCGCCATCTGGCCCAGCGTCCACGGCTCAGACAATCCACCGAACCGGCCTTCTTGAGATCGGCGAGCACGCGACGGATCATGTTTTCAGCAAGTCGCGGTGGAACTGGAGAACCACTCGATCAGAAAACGGGATGTCGGCGTGATTCTGGTGGATGGTGTCGAGGACATCGCGATAGCCGGCGATTTCGCCCTCGGTGCGGTTTTCCGGTGTTGAACGCTCGTTAACCAGGGCGCGGAGGCGTTTCTCGTTCGCGGCGACGATGCCTTCGAGGCGGTTGGAGGATTCCGTGCTCTCGATGAGGGCAACGCGGCGGAGGTTCTCAAGCATTTCGGGAGCCTGCCTGCGGTAGAGTTCCTGTCGCCCCTTGTGCTCGCCCAAGCGGCGCAGAATTCCTGCCACGCGCGGGGGCATGGCGAGAGCGCTGAGATAGGTTGGGCGTAGCGAGAACACGGCGCTCATAGGATCACCGGACCTTCTTCTAGTCTGGCTTCCACCTGGTGGCGCACTTCGTCCAGCCAGTCGTCGAGCTCGCCCTGGTCGTTGATGATGGCGCTGGGCAGCGCGATGCGCACGGCCTGGGGTTTGGCGAGTTGGGCGGCCTCTTCGAGGGCGCGGGCAAAGCGCTGGGGCACGGCGTCGAGCAGATTGTGCCGGTCCGTGAGGGTGCGGGCGCGCAGGGCGGCGAGGATGTCGTCATTGGTGCCGATCAATGCCTTGGGCGGGGGGCTGAGCTGACACCGGGAGGCCAGGTTGGCGCGCTGTTCGGCGGTGCGGCCAAGCCAGACGGGCGAGGCGGCGAGCTTGGCGTCGCCGGTTTGGAAGGCGGCCGCGAGGTCGTCCTGCAACTTGCCCAGCGCCGTGCGCAGGGCCGTGGTGAGCTGTTTGGTCAGTTCGGGCACCGGGTCGGGATTGGCCAGCAGGCCGCGGTTGGCGGTGATAGCGGCGAGGGATGGGGCGCAGGCGTCGGCTGCCGGCAGGCCGGCGGCGAACTGGTGGAAGTCCAGCAGACGCTCCCAGGCGGGCCAGCGGTGGCTGATGGCGTCGGCGCTCTTCTTCCAGGCGGCGAGCT
>JAZBOA010000122.1:0-11959 GCA_036350935.1 Anderseniella sp.
AGAAGTAGGGTTCCCGGCTCCGCGGGCGATAGCTCAGGGCCCGCGCCGTGGCATTGCCCACGGCGGCGGCCTCGGTGAGGATCCGCTTCATGCGCTCGTCGGGTGCAAAGGGCTTGCCCTTCTTGATGCCGATCGAGGCCCACAGCCCGACCAGCTCGGGATTAAACGCATCGGCGGGCTCGGACTGGACCACGGCGTTGAGCTCTTCGTAGAATGAGAAGTCGTTTGAGTGGATGGTATTGTACTGAACCCCGCTCAGGTCCACGAAGTGCGGCTCGCGCGGGCTCGCCACTTCCGTCAGCGGATATAGCCGCCAGTACTTTCTGACATGGGCCGCCGTCTTCGCGAGGTCCCCATCAATTACGAAGGCACGCATCAGCAGCCAGTTGCGGTAGCTGCGCGTCGGTACGACGTGATAGCCGGGCGGTACATCCCCCTCGTGTGCCGGCGGGAGGAACAGGTCCTTGCCGCCCTGGCCACGATCGGGACCGGTGAAGCCAACGTCGGTTACCCAGCGGAAGTAGGCGTCATCTACCGGCCCGAGGACAGCGGGCGGGACGTCCATGACCGTCGGCCCATCCTCGACGTTGATCTCCGCGACGCAGTACACAGTCGTGGTGTTGGGGGTCAACCAGAGTGTCCTTGCGTCAAACAGTTGCTCGTGGATGCCCATGCTGAAGGTGCCCATCCCAGCCTCCTTCATGCCTTGAAGGAAGGCGTGGATCGAGGCCGCCGGGCAACCGGTCAAGAATGCCTCGACACCCCGCGAGAAGTCGAGGTGGTCGTAGACCTTTCGCACCGTCTCATCAGAAGGCATGCCATCGAAGAACTCCAGCCGCCCGAGGCGCGAGGAATCAACCACGTCCGGCGTCCGGATCGAACCGGGGACTTTCGCCGCGTATCTCGGGCCGCTGTGCTGATCGCCCCGACCGTTCGTGTTCACTGGCAACCTCCTTGCGACAAGGTCTCACTGTTTTGATAGGTTTCTGATCAGCCGCTCTCCAGACGTGCAACCTGTCAGTCCATCATTTCGCAATCCACGCCTGCCGTCTGAACGTTGGCCAATTCTGGGCAAGTCTGCGTCGAACTCGTCAACATGCCCGAATAATGGAAGGCTACGTGTAAGGTTGGTCAGCTCGCCGCCAACCTGCCCCACCTCGATCTCCTGAACTAAAGACGCTGCTATCCTCTGACTTTCTGCATTATGTCGACCGCTTTTTCCCCTGGATTATCGAGGCAGCTGTCAATGAATTCATCCGTTTGATCCACCAATTTCTCAAGATCAAATTCGGAATTCCCAGATTTTCCCAAAAGAAAACCATGCAGAAACGCGATTGCAATATCTCGCGCTTCGCCATGTTCACGCATTACTTCTTTACAAGTAAATTCCTCGACTTTGCTCTTCTTGCTCTCTTGCGCGCCGGCAGGTGCAGAAAACGCAACGACAGATGCTGCAAGAATTCCAAGTATTGCTGTTTTGTTGGATGTCATGTCTTTTGTCTCCCATTCGATTTTGTTGTTCAGCGAATTCTACCAGCCATGCAATCGTTAAAGGCGGCTCGGTAAATTTGATCAAACGTTTGCTGCCGCCTAGCGCTGCCAGCGACCAGACCCAAGCCACCACCAATGGCTGCCCCAGCCGCCGCGCCACCGAATGCAGCACCGATGCCTGCTCCAACTGCTGATCCAGCAGCTCCTCGTCCGATCACTCTGCCCTGTCGACTGGCGCTTTCTGCATGGTTTCGGGCAAAGGCATCGCACACTTTGGCGGACTGGGCGTAAGCAACGCTTGGGCTGGCAAAGGACAGAAAACCAGCCAGTATGACTAAGTACCTAGCTGAACGCATGGTGCTTATCTCCATTTGTTTGGGATTTGGATTTGTGATGCGGTTGACACGCTCCGCCTAGCGATCCTGGGCTAGCCATCAATCCATTGTGGCTGATTGGGTCCTCGGGCGATGACGCCGTGGTCGAAGAGTGGCTGGTGTTTGAAACTTTCATCACAAATATCAACCTCGAATAGAACGGTAGCTCTTCAGGATGCTTCAATGGCATCTGCACCAAGCTCTATGGGGCGACAGATCGCTTGAAGAAAAGCCTAGATCGGTTTCAGGAGGCAGATAGCGACAAATGGAACAATATACCGGAAATTCAGCACTACTTCCGAAATCCCAAGTCGGAGTTCATTGGAATGTCGGTGTTGTTCAAGCGACGTTTTCCCGCTGCAGCCTTCTCTTTTTGGCAGCGGTTGCGCCTGGATCTTGCGCTGACATTCCTGACAGGCCGCGCGCCTTTCACTTATCCAAATGCTTCTCGCGCTCGAACTCATCGGCCGACTGACCGGCGCTGCCGTGGTCCACTGCTGACAGCGGTTCGGCGCCGGCAGCCACCTCCAGATCCTCTTCACCGGCCTCGTGACTCCCGCGCGGTGGATAATCCAGTGTGCCGTCAATCCGTTCGAGTTCTTCGGGGTTCAATCGTGGGAATGGCAAAGTACCGGACCTGCGCCAATTTTCGACTGTTGTCTCGGCCTTGCGCCCTTTCTCCGTATCTACTCCCGGGTCGCGGCCCAGGAAGAGCGTCTGGGACTGCAGCGCGAAGTCTGTCCCGGAATCCCTCACGATCTCGAGTATCCGGAAATAAACGTCCTCACGAATTGCGTAGAAGTCGTTCCATTCTCTTGTGGTCGCGTAGACGCGGATATTCACCTTTAACTCGCTCATTCCGTAGCCCCAAAACCGCACCCTCACGGTTTCAGAATTGATCCGTGGATGCGCGTGCAGCATGCGTCTTGTGCCGGCCAGCACATAGCGCAGCTGATCCGCGGTCGTTTCGTATCGCAAGCCGAGCGTCTCATTGATCAACATCTCGTCGCATTCGGCCCAGTTGATGATCTGCATGTCGGCGAACTGCGCATTCGGCACTGATATCAGCGTACGGTCACGCGCCCGTAGTTTCGTTGATCGCACACCAACGCTCTCCACCGTGCCCATCTGGTCACCGAAACTGCAGAAATCCCCCACCCTGACCGGTCGGTCGATGTAGAGGATGATGCCGCCGATCAGGTTTTCAAGCGTCGGCCGCACAGCGAGCGCGACCGCAAGGCCGCCAATGCCGAGGCCCGCCAAAACGCTGAGCACAGGCAGTCCGATAGCCTGTCCGCCTAGGGCAAGCAGAATCGCCACGCCGACGATCCCGAGTGTTGACGACAGCAGGCGAAGCATATCTGCATCGAGGCTCTCATCGGGAATCCGCGATGGGCGGATGAGCAACTCGAAGGCAAGGCGCACGGCCAGCCAGAGCAGCCATGCATAAGCCAGGTATTCAACGATGGTAATTGCTATGCCTACCCGATTGGCGAAGCGTCCGGATATGTTAAGTTGGGCCGCCAGGAAGGGTACCAGTCCCGTTGTAATGACCAGAATCGCCACCGGCATGACTGCCCTTACCATGATTGCGCGGGCGCGATGGATCGGCAGTCGCACCGACAGCGCGTGGTACAACCCCATCAATGCTGCAATCAGCGCGGCGATCGCAGCGACCAGGCCAGCCGCTTTCCAGATAGGAGTGTCCAGCCAGAGACGCTTCAACGAGGGCGGCACTGCTTCGACCACGGAAGAAGGGATCAGGGGCCCCGTAAGTTGCTTTCCGAAGGTCGTGATGCTGTCTGTGTTGAGACGGGTCTTCAGCGGCAGATTGCGGATCGCCTCGTAGAACCATGGCGCGATTTGCACGGTCGAGGCGGAGAAGAGGAACTCGCCCTCCCTCTCTCCACTGGTGACGCGAACTAGGCGAAGCGGCGTCTTGGGTATGCGAAACGTTGGCTCGCTCGCATCTCCCACGGCCTCGAGATCCGGAATCGAGGTGAGATCGGGATCGCCAATCCTGCCAAAAATGTCCATCAGCAGGCTGTATGTTCGCACACCGGTTTCGCGTCGTGCCGAGGCCGGAACCGCATCAAGATCGATCAACGAATTGAGCTGATCGGAGAGGAGGATAAGCATTGAGGCGTTCGCGCGGCTTGGTTGGGCGAGGTAGGAGAGTGTCGCGGTTTCCAAATCGTCGCGCAGACGCAGGAACGATTTCATCGTGTCGCGCGGACTGTCCGTGCGAATTGTCTGAATCCGGCTATCGATCGACTGCGCCACGGGTTCCGTCTGCGCTGCGGCCAGCGGAGCAACTGGAAGCCCGGTATCGGTCGCGAGCGCCATTGCCAACAAAACCACCGTTGTCAGAACCGCCCGGAGCCATGTGATCGGACGTGCACGGACCGTGCTTGCTTGGCCGATATTCATTTCAGAGAGCTCCCAATCGCAAGTGACTGATCCCTCTATGGAACGCGGAAACGAATTTTCCTACGGTGGTGCCGATGATAGAGCAGATAGCCTTGTTGGTTAGGGCCAGAATTGAAATCTCTAGAGCTCCTGTCGTCTCGGTGCTCACGGGCAATCGTCCTTAACAATTTGAGCCAACCTGATCGCGCCCGAAAACTGACCCAGCGCGTTGCTTGCAGAGTTCGCCCTGATGTCTTGCCTTTGGCAACGATCAGCTAGTTTAACTCTAATGCGGGCGCAGCAAGAAACTGCGACAAATGAGTCATTGTATGGTTATGTCGGCAAGGTGACCGGCTCGCGGCTGGGCGGGCCGCTCTGTGTCGCTCATCCGAGTTGGCCAGAATCCAATTGGCTGGCCGGCTGGATGGGCGTCAGCTGATCCAAGTAATTTCTTGTTGAACCGGCTTTCTCCTAGAGATTGTTGCATCCGTCGCTTATTGCTGCCTGGAACTGATGAAGACTAAGGTCGATCAGTTTGGTGTGCTTCAGGTCCTGATGCGGACCAGCGGAGTGCATTCGTCCAGGAGAACCAGCATGAACCGTCTTGTTATAGCGATCCTCGCCCTGCTTGCCGTTCCGGCGCTCGCCACTGGCCGCGAGTCTTTCCGGGCGCAAGGTAACGAACCTTCATGGTCGATGCGGATGAACGATGGGATGATCATGTTTAAGCCACTTGATGGCGATCCGGTAAGCGTGACACCCATACCGACGCCTCGACAGGAGGGGAATGCCGAAATCTATGAAGCCAAGGTGGGCGACATCAGTTTCACGCTCACCATAATGGACAAGATTTGCTCTGATGCGATGAGCGGTATGCCTTTCCCGCAGTCAGTGGCCCTTGCCTTCGGCGACACGACATTCAGCGGCTGTGGCGGCGAGCCTGCCACCTTGCTCCACGGCCAGTGGCTAATTATCGAGATAGACGGCAAGCCAACAATCACCGGATCATCGCCAACAGTGAACTTCGAATCTGACGGCAAAATCAGCGGCAACGCCACGTGCAACCGGTTCTTTGGCGGTTATACGCTATCCGGCGAGGGCTTAACGGCCAGCGATCTCGGTGCCTCAATGATGATGTGCGAGCAGGAACTGATGGATCAGGAGATGAACATCCTTCAGATTCTGAAGGAACTGGCGGGCTTTGGAATCGGTGATGACGACAAGCTCATCCTTCGTACCGATCGGGGCCGCTCAATCATTGCCATTCCTGCAACCTGAGGCTGACCTGGCTCCATCTTGCAATCAAGTGAGCAAATGAGCGCGGCAGTTGACTTGCCCCGGCTCCAATGAGTGTGGTTATCGCACCTTTTCCCTTTCGCTCGAAGTCGACATGACTGGCAAGTCGGGGGAGGGATATGAGCTCACCGGATTGGAAATGCCCTGAATGTACCTGGCGAGCGTATCTCTAGCTTGTCGGCGGGGTTGTCACCTAGGCCACCAGATCAGTTCGGTCTTTTGCTGCCTCCATCAATAATGGCGCCACCAAAATGCTGTACGGGGGGCGTGGTCTTGATAATGCGGCTCTGCTGCGTCCAGCCTGGTTGGCCAAAACCAATTCGTCGGTGAATGGAATTAAATTACTTAAGGGGATTATTTTTCATTAGAGCAGTTTTTCACAGAGATTGTTGCATCTGTCGCTTTTTCTTGTCTGGAAATGGTCAAGGCTAAGTCTCAACAGTTTCGTGCAGTTGTGGTGCTGGTGCAGGGCAACTGGAGTGCATTGGCATCTGTTCAGTCGGTTGAAGTAGCGCGCCACCGCGCAGTGCAAGGAGACCCGTACCATGACCATCCGTGATAGCCTTCTGGCTGCTGCCTGCGCAGCTCTTGGTATTTGGGCGCTTGGTTTGGGAACGGCGGCTTGGGCAGACGAAAGTGAGGACCTTGCGAAACAGCTTGCCAATCCCATTGCCTCACTGATCAGCGTGCCGATCCAGGGCAATTACGACACCAACATCGGACCGGGTGAAACCGGCGACCGGCTTCAGTTCAACGTGCAACCGGTCATCCCGATTTCCATCGGCGATGACTGGAACATGATCTCCCGAACCATCTTGCCGATCGTTTACCAGGACGAGATTTTTGCCGGTGCCGGAGAGCAATTTGGCTTAGGAGACACGGTGCAAAGCCTGTTCTTCTCACCCAAGCAGATTGGCCCTAGTGGCATCATTTGGGGTGTTGGTCCTGTGTTCCTTTTGCCCACAGGTACTGACCCGTTCTTGAGCGCAGGCAAGTGGGGTGCCGGTCCGACAGGTGTCGTCCTTAAGCAAACTGGACCACTAACTGTGGGCGCCCTTGCCAACCACATCTGGTCTTATGCAGGCAGTGACCGGACGCAAGACGTCAACCGGACCTTCATGCAACCGTTCGTGTCCTACACAACGCAAACGGCATGGACCTTCTCCTTGAGCACGGAGACATCCTACGACTGGACGGCAGATCAGTGGACAGTGCCGGTTAATGCGGTGGTCAGCAAGCTGACGGTGATCGGGAACCAGCCGGTTCAGTTCTTCATGGGTGGTCGGTATTGGGTGGAGAGTCCCGATGCCGGACCTGACGATTTTGGGGTTAGGTTCGGGATGACATTCTTGTTCCCTGCTGGCGCGCGCTAGGAGGATAGCTTGAAGGTCAAAATCTAGTAGCAGTCATACTTTGTAACGCATCGGCCAAATTGAGGAGATATACGCAAGCGTCAGCGCATTGACGGCTGGCGTCGGGCTGAAGGTGTCAAGGACGTGGTGGCTCGCAGCCAATAGGTTGTCCATTTGGTCATGCGTGGTAGGCAGGCCCAGCGCGAGGCTCTGCTCGAATTAGGGGCGCGCATCAAGTTGAAATGGTAGACTGGCTGGTGGTTTTAGATGGCGTCAAACGCTGACAATCCCTTACCTGAAAACAGACTTGAACATGTAGCTGCGGCCAGTCGTGGCGGGTTCATGGCGGCATTGTGTGGATCAACTTTGCTTGCAATGGCATCTGGCCTTGCCAAGGCCGCAGATCCGCACCCTGAGGCCACTTCGTTTTCGGGTTTCTATGTCGGCGTACTGGGACAGTACAGTCATGCCGATGCATCGTTCAGGTGGCGCAATACGAAGCTTTTTGACGACACTTCAGACAATTGGGGCGTGAACGGCGTAGCAGGTTACGGCTGGAGACACGGATCATTCTATATCGGCCCTGAAATCTACGTGGATTATGCCAACCAGTCCAACACGCTGCTTCAACCCGTGACTATCGGTGATGATACGATCGTCAGCGTGACCCTCGAGCGCGAGATCGGTGCTGGCGCCAATCTGCTAGCGGGATTTACCGGCTTCAATGACAACGTCTTGTTCTATGGGCTCGCAGGAATCGGCGCGACGAACTTCGCAGGCAGGATCAACATCAACAACACGAATCTGACCGGAGACATCTGGTATCCGGTAGTGAGCGCAGGCGCCGGCATCGACTGGAAGCTCGATCACAGTTTTGCCATTCGGCTGCAAGCGAGGCACACGTTCTATATCGATGTCAGTGACCACATTTTCCCAGCCAATACTGATCAATCGTATAACTTCGATACCACATCAGTATCCGTGGGGCTCATCTGGTATCCTTGGAAATGATAAGTATATATGTCTAATGATTAAAAAATACGAACAATCAATGAATACTTTTGTCCTCGGGAGGTGAAGCATGGCAATTTTGGTGTCATTATCGATGATTTTGGGCGGCGCGGCCTTGATGGCATATGGCCTTTTTATATTCTACGCTTGGTTGCCTATCCTCTACGGACTGATCGGGTTTGAGATCGGAATTCTGTTAGGCAACTGGCTGATTGGCGAAATCAGCTGGGCTGTCATCGTGCTGGGGATCGTTGGCGCGCTGATCCTGGGTGCCGCATCCTATTTCCTCGAGCCATTGCGGCGCGTCCTGCTCGGTGTCTCATCTGGATTTATGCTTGGGCTAGCCATTGCCACATTACTTGGACTTCAGAACTCTGTTGGAGGTATCGTGGGACTTGTGCTTGCTACAATTTTTGGATTTGTAGGCGCAAGAGTTGTGCCGAGATGGTTTGATATGTTCGTTGTAGCAGCGTCCGCAGTCGGCGGCGCCGCGATGGTGATGAATGGCGCCCACTCCCTGTTTCCTGGTATCGCGCTGTTTGATCGCTCGACAGGAGGGTTCCTGCCAAGTTTGTTAGCATTTGTCTTGGCCGCCATAGGCATGATTTGGCAGGTGCGGAACATTTCATACTGGTTCAATTCACTGGGCGTGACAGCTGGCTCCCACGGTGGTGATGGCAAGCGCCCCACTAAAGCAGACTGACAAGGCTGTAGCTCTCCGGGCTGTCGATTTGAACACTGGTTTCAAATTTCAGCTCCAGTACCGGGGTGTTGAGCGAGGGCGTTGATTGGAGTTTGATAGCAGAGGCATTTTCGGATGGGGGGATGAGTTGAGCATCCAGACGATGTCGTCGAGGTCCGCGTCACTGTAGTCAGAGCGATGTCGTGGGCGACGACTCTCATCGCAACCGGCCGTTGGTATTCTCGATGGAGCCAAGCTGCGAGGGGCTGTGAGGCCCGCAGAAAGAAGTAGGCAGGCATGCCGATGTGGTGCCGAAACTCGTAGTGCCGGGAAAACTCGCCGCCATTGGGATGCGTGATGCTGCGCAGCGTCCTGCCAGACAATGTCAGATAGCTATCGCTGATTAAAGTTGAAAGTTCTGTTGGTAGGTTCCGTGTCCAATCCGGTTCCCATGGTGTGGCGGACAATGAATTTGTTTCGATCGGCGAATCTGACCGGCGCCGCGATTTCGAGTTTGTCCCGAAGACCTTGAAGGTACCACCTCATGCGGTGATCTGGGATGCTGGCTTGGCCGAGCATCCTACGAAATGAGCGTACAGAAAACTTTGTGCTGCGCTCGACATCCGCCAACACGTAGTAGGGGCCCGAGAGAAGGTTCAGCGCCATACCCATGTGAGCGAGTGGTTGCTCGCTGTTCGGGGATCGGATGGGAAGCAGAGTCACAATGTCATTCTGATAGATGACGCGTATCAAGGGCAGGCGGCGATATGTTATTGCCCCTGGTAGATTGGTGAATTTGGGCTGTCCAAAGGTGACGATTTGACCAATCGGCAGACCGTCGTTAGACAGATAAATCCCTAGAATGGCGGCGACGGCGCCACCGAGGGAATGTCCCACCAAATATGTTGTGTATCCTGGTCGAAGCTTCGGTTTCAGATCGTGGTAGATTGTCGTGGCCGCAGTGCGAAAACCCCTGTGCAAATCTATGCCAGCCTTCTGATCCCGTACCAACGCAGTGTCTCGGTTCAATTCCCTGTTTGTGGCGTTAACGGTGCCGCGAACAGCAACCACCTGCAGTTTGCGGTTGTGGTTGAAGTTCAGCACATACTTCACACGCGTTTCACCGGGCACGGCCACAAGCGCAGTTCCGCCATCCAAAGTCCCGAACAATTCCGATTTGCCATCATAGGCCTGGTTCGCCAGTTGTGCTGCGTAGTAGAGAAGCGCGAAATCGGGCTGGATCGTTTCTGCACGCGCAGAACTTCCCTGGAAGAAAGATGCATAAAAGACAAGCGAAACGACAACCGTTTCAAGAACTCCTCTGAGCAAGTGTTGCGCCCGAGGATTGATGTAGCCAGCGATAAGAAACCAGTAATCAGTCAAAACGCACCTATAAGATTGGCGGTCCCTAAAACTCGATTATGAGCTGCTTCCAACGAGTGGTCTCCGTTTGATATTAGTTCATGGTAGGATTCTTTTTGGAGACCTTCCCTAAGTTGATGTATTCGCTCGGCAGGGCCTTCCAAGTCGGCGGCATCGGAGGCCGTAAGCAACTGACGTCGGCTCGTCATGGCGGTATCTTTGCATATCAAGAAGCGCAATCTATGCACGGCGCTGAGCAAAGGGGACGTGCCCGATCTCGAAGCATGCGGCATTTCAATGGGCGAAACCATAATCTGCTTAGCTGGTAAGCATTGTGACAAACGTTACAATCAAAAGAGCTCTAATCAATGCGGGCCCAGAATGGGTTGCACTTCGCGCTGGAACTCACGCCCCCCGCCGCGCTCGTCCAGCTCATGAAGACGCTCGCAGAAACCGATTGTGCAGAAGCGCTGGCGCTTGATTTCAAGTCGGTAGAGGTTGCTTGAGCGGGCAATCACCAACAAGGCCAAGACGAGCTAGGCCGACTTGTGGCGCTGCAAGACACGCGACATGCCGCTAGGGTTCGGCAACTATGCGCCGGATTGCCAAAGCGCATATGCCACTAGCAACACAAATTCAAAAATGAAGTAACAGATCAGATATGCAACCAGTACATTGACCGGCACGAATTCCACGCCGATCGCCGCCGCAACCGCCACATTTCGCACCGTAAGCTCTATCGTAATCGTCCGACGCAAGGGTGCCATAACGAGCGTGGCCACCAGCATGCCTGTTAGCCACGATGCTACTGTGAAAGTCATGGCGGCAGGCGCGACAGCAAGGAAGGCCTCCGGGCTTTCCCGCAGAACCGCTGCCGTTGCCAAGATCACTCCCAGCGCGATCAGCGCAAGCGACCCTCTCCGCAAATGAACCTTCAGTCGTTCCACTGTAGTGCCGATGAAGTACTGGGCAGTCATGCCTGCCACAACGGGCAGCAAGATAAGCAGGAGCACGCGCAGGCTGAGATACATTATCGATGAGTCTGACATTTCTATGCCCGCGGTGCCGGGGTCAAATACAAGATAGAAAAGTGCTGGCACCGTGACGACAGCAAGCACAGTGGACACTGCAGTCAAGGCGATCGACAGCGCTACATCGCCACGCGCAAGGTACACGTAATAGTTCGAAATGGCGCCACCGGGGCATAGCGCGAGAATGAGCACCGCCGCAGCAAGGTCCGAGTCCAGATGCAGGCCAGTACTTATCAGTACCGCTGCCAGAGGCAGGAGGACCAATTGGGCCACCACCGCCAGCACAATCGTCACTCTGTTGAGCGCAATGGTCCTGAAATTCTCTGCCTTTAAGCTCGTCCCCAGTACAAACATCAGGACGATGACGATAGAGGGGAGCACCATTTCGGTAATGAACGAGATCATCTGGCATTGCCTCTAAGCGAATTGCATTATTCAAATGTAGCGTCGAGAGTCATTGGGACGTCAAAATTTCTCCAGCCAAGCTGACATTGTTCACCATGTTGATGAACCTACTGCTTTGCAAGGTCATCCTTGCTTTGCCGATTTCCACTGGACTTCGCTATCGGAACGAGCGTCAGTGTCCTTGCCGAGGCACTTGATGCTGGTGCCTGAAAGCCGCCCGCTGGTTGAGTGCGGGATCGTGGCAGTACAGGGGCCGGGTTGGCCAGTCCAGAGAGCCACGGGCGGCAGTCATGCCCAGCAAGAAGCAACCAGGAACGCCAATCTCACCCAGCCGCACCGAAAAGAAGCCGCTCGCCAGCATCAAGCGCAGCCCTCAGGAGGCCAATCCGGCCACCAAGAAGCAGCAACTGATCGACCTGTTGTCGGGGGCGAAGCCGGTAGCAGCTGAGAAGGTGAGCAAGACGCTCGACGGGCAACCTCACACGGTCAGGACGGCAATCACCGGTCTGCGCAAGTCAGGCTTTGTCATCGACAGCACGAAGGGGG
>JAZBOA010000123.1:0-9305 GCA_036350935.1 Anderseniella sp.
AGACCAGCGTGGAGCGGGCCAATGTGGAACATTCGCTGGCCAACCTGCGTACCTTCCCCTGGGTGCGCCAGCGCGAGCAGCGCGGCGAGCTCGGCCTGCACGGGGCGTGGTTTGACATTGGCCTTGGCGAACTCCATGTTCTGAACTTCAGCTCAGGTGAATGGAGAATGCTCTGACCATGGCTTCAAAAGAGGCCAGTACCCCGACTGCCATCGATCCCGTCTGCGGGATGACGGTGAAGCTCAATGCCGGCAAGCCGGAGTTCGAGTGGAAGGGAGAGACCTACCACTTCTGCAATCCGAAGTGTAAGCACCGCTTCGAGGCTGATCCTGTTTTCTTCCTTTCCGGCAACAACAAGCGCAAGCCCAAACCGGCAGCAAAGAACGTGCTCTATACCTGCCCGATGGATCCGGAAATCGTGCAGGAGGGGCCAGGTACATGCCCGATCTGCGGCATGGCGCTGGAACCGATGGGCGCGCCCGCGGACGGACCCAACCACGAGCTGATCGATTTCACCCGCAGGATGTGGGTGTCTGCAGCCGCCGCAGTCCCGCTGATTGCGCTTACCATGGGGCCGATGGCCGGCCTGCCGGTGCGCGAGTGGCTGGGCGAAAGAACGGCGCAGTTCGTGGAACTTGCCTTGGCCGCACCGGTGGTGGTGTGGGCGGCAAAGCCGTTCTTCGAGCGGGGCTGGAGTTCGCTCAGAACGCGCAATTTCAACATGTGGACGCTGATCATGCTCGGCGTTGGCGCAGCGTTCCTCTATTCGCTGGTGGCGACGCTGGCGCCACAGCTGTTTCCGGCAGCGCTCAGGGCAGGCGACGGCACCGTGCCTGTCTATTTCGAGGCCGCCGTGGTGATCATCGCGCTGGTGTTCGTGGGCCAGGTGCTGGAACTCAGGGCGCGCGAGCGCACCGGCGACGCGATCAAGGCGCTGATCAACCTTGCGCCCAAGACGGCCCGGCGGATCAACGAGGATGGCAGCGAGTACGATGCGCCGCTGGAGAACATCCTCGCAGGCGACCTGCTCCGGGTGCGCCCCGGCGAGGCGGTGCCGGTTGATGGCGAAGTGAAGGAAGGCGAGACCTCCATCGACGAGGCGATGCTGACCGGCGAGCCTATCCCGGTTGCCAAGGGTCCCGGCGACAAGGTGACTGGCGGCACGATCAACAAGAACGGTTCCATCGTGATGAAGGCCGTGCGGGTGGGCGAGGACACGATGCTCTCGCAGATCGTCGAGATGGTGGCGTCCGCGCAGCGTTCGCGCGCGCCGATTCAGGGGCTGGCGGACAAGGTGGCGGGTTACTTCGTACCTGCCGTCGTGGCGGTTGCGATAGTCGCGTTTTTCGCCTGGCTGGCGTTCGGCCCGCCACCGGGGCTTGCCTTCGCCATCGTGGCGGCGGTGTCGGTGCTGATCATTGCCTGCCCGTGTGCGCTTGGGCTGGCGACACCGATGTCGATCATGACTGCTACCGGGCGCGGTGCGCAGGCGGGCGTGCTGATCAAGGAAGCCGGTGCGCTGGAGCGGCTGAGCCACACTGACACGCTGGTAGTGGACAAGACGGGCACGCTGACACTTGGAAAGCCTGCGGTGACCGAGCTGGGGCCGGCGGATGGCAGGACAGAAGCCGAGCTGCTGGCGCTGGCTGCCGGCATTGAAACAGGTTCCGAGCATCCGCTGGCTGAGGCCATACACAATGCCGCCAATGCCGTTTCGGTTGGCCCGGCCAAGATGAGCGGGTTTGAAGCGGTGACCGGCAAGGGCGTCACCGCAAGCCTTGGCGGCAAGCGCATTGCCTTCGGCAACGCAGCGCTGATGGCGGAAGCCGGGGCTGACATTGCGCCGATCGCCCGGCAGGTGGAGCGGCTGCAGGCCCAGGGCAATACGGTGATGTACCTGGCCGAGGACGATACGCTTGCCGGCTTCGTGGCGGTGGCCGATCCGGTCAAGGACAAGGCGGCAGCCGCCATCAAGGCGCTGCATGGACTGGGTTACCGGATCGTCATGGCGACCGGCGACAACGAGATCACGGCAAAAGCCGTGGCAAAGAAGCTCGGCATCGACGAAGTGCATGCAGGCGTGCTGCCGGAAGACAAGAAGGCCATGGTTGAACGGCTGCGTGGTGAAGGCCGCAAGGTGGCGATGGCTGGCGATGGCGTCAACGATGCGCCGGCGCTGGCGGCGGCCGACGTGGGGATTGCCATGGGAACCGGGGCCGACGTGGCGCTGGAAAGCGCCGGTATCACGCTGTTGAAGGGCGATCTTAACGGCATCGTGCGCGCCCGCAAGCTGGCGGATGCGACAATGCGCAACATCAAGCAGAACCTGTTCTTCGCCTTCGTGTACAACGCGGCTGGCGTGCCCATCGCGGCAGGCATCCTCTACCCGGTTACCGGCTGGCTGCTGTCGCCGATGATCGCCGCGGCCGCCATGAGCCTGTCGTCGGTGTCGGTGATCTCGAACGCGCTGCGGCTGCGGCGGCTGCAGTTGTAAAACTGAGCCACAAGCCGATTCCGGCAGGTGAGACCGGTGGCAGCTTGCCAAATATCTGCGCACGGGACATCATGTTCTCATAAGCGGTTCGCCAGGAACCGCAGCAGTGGCGTATCTCCGGGGTGCCCCGGTTCTTCCGGCGTTGCGTCACGCAGGGAGGACGTTCGAAATGTGCCACGTTTTCGCCGGGCAGGACCCGGCCAACTACACCTTTGAAACCCGCTCCGTGCGCCTGATGGGCCACCCGACCAGCGTGCGCCTCGAGGCGAAGTTCTGGGTTGTCCTCGAGCAACTGGCCGAGGCGCAAGGCATGCCCATGGCGAAGTTCCTGTCGGCTCTGTACGAAGAAGCGCTGGAAATCCACGGCGAAGTCAGCAATTTCGCCTCTCTGTTGCGGTGCTGCTGCCTGAACTTCCTCGACCCGGGCTTCGATCACGAGCGGCTGGCTGAAGAAGCTGCAGAAACCCGCGCCAGGCTGGCGAAGGCGGACGCAGCCTGACGGTCTGATCTGGCTTGTAGTAGTCAAATAACACCACCATGACGGCGATGGTTGGTAGCCTTTGATGCTGAGGTTCAGCACAGGAGGTATCGCCGGTGGCAAAAGCCATTCACATGATGGTGCGCGTGCTCGATGAAGCGCGCTCGACAGAGTTTTACAAGAAAGCATTCGGCCTCGACGTTGAGGACCGGTTCGAGTTCGACGGGTTCACCCTTGTCTATCTCAAGAACAAGGAGAACGACTTCGAGGTCGAACTCACGATCAACCACGGCAGGACCGAGCCCTATAGCCATGGCGACGGCTATGGCCACCTTGCCGTGTCGGTAAGCGACGTGGATGGCGAGCATGCCAGGGTGAAGGCAGCCGGTTTGAACCCCGGCGATGTCAAGGAATTCCATCGCGACGGCGCGCTGATGGCCAAGTTCTTTTTCCTGCAGGATCCGGACGGCTACAAGATCGAGGTGCTGCAGCGCCACGGCCGCTACACCTGAAAAAAAGCAGCGGCTTCAGAACAATAAAACCCCAAGGAGGAAACCCCAAATGACGATAACCCCCAACGTATCCCGCCGCACGGCGCTGAAAGGCGCCGTCGCCGGGCTGATCGTTGCCGGCACGGGCGCGGGCGGCCTGGTGTTCGGCCATGGCAATGCCTGGGCCGCCACGGCCGAGAACCTTGATGCAGACACCTTCGCCACGCTGGTGCAGATGTCGCGCGATACCTATCCGCATTCGCGGCTGGACGACAGCTTCTATGCCGAAGCCGTGTCGGGGCTGGACAAGGCAGCCAAGGATGATGCCGGGCTTAAGACGATGCTCAGCGAAGGCGCTGCGAGACTGGACAAGGAAGCCCTCGGCATGAAGGCGGCCTCGTACCGCACCATGTCCAGCGAGGACGACCGGGTTGCCATTCTCAAGTCGATGGAAGGCGATCCGTTCTTCCAGAAGATCCGCGGCAACCTGGTGACTGGTCTTTACAACAACCAGAAGGCCTGGCCGCTGTTCGGCTACGAGGGCGAGTCCGCCTCCAAGGGCGGTTACATCGACCGCGGTTTTGCTGACATCGACTGGCTGTGAGGGGAGCGCATCGAGATGACGACTTTTTCCAAGAATGACGACTCGGTCGTGGTGATCGTGGGCTCGGGCGCAGGCGGTGGCACGCTGGGCGCAGAGCTTGCCATGAAGGGCGTGAAGACGGTGATCCTGGAAGCAGGCGGCCGGCATGAGACCGATGACTTCCAGAACGACGAATGGGGCTCGTTCGGCCAGATCTCCTGGCTCGACAAGCGCACCACTTCGGGCTCGTGGCGGGTGGCAAAGGACTTCGCCGGCCTTCCCGCCTGGATCGTCAAGGCGGTGGGCGGGTCCACCGTGCACTGGGCGGGCGCATCCCTGCGCTTCCAGGACCACGAGTGGAAGGCGGCCACCACCTATGGCAACGTGCCGGGCGCCAGCCTGCTGGACTGGCCGATCGACGCGGCCGAGATGGACCCCTGGTACGGCAAGGCCGAAGACCGGATGGGCGTGACCCGCACCAACGGCATTCCGGGCCTGCCCGGCAGCAACAACTACAAGGTGTTCGAGGCCGGCGCCAAGAAACTCGGCTACAAGGAAGTGCACACCGGCCGCATGGCCATCAACTCCGAGCCACGCGACGACCGTTCGGCGTGCATGCAGATCGGCTTCTGCTTCCAGGGCTGCAAGACCGGCGCCAAGTGGTCGACGCTGGTCGCCGAAATCCCCAAGGGCGAGGCCACCGGCAAGCTGGAGGTCCGGCCCAACTGCCAGGTGCTGCAGATCCAGCACAACGAGCAGGGCAAGGTGACGGGCGTGCTGTATGCCGACAAGGACGGCAACCAGCATGTGCAGCTGGCGCGCGTGGTGTGCGTGGCCGGCAACTCGATCGAGAGCCCGCGCCTGCTGCTCAACTCGGCCTCGTCGAAGTTTCCGGACGGACTGGCCAACTCGTCCGGCCAGGTGGGCAAGAACTACATGCGTCACATGACCGGTTCGGTCTACGCGGTGTTCGACAAGCCGGTGCACATGTACCGGGGCACCACCATGGCCGGCATCATCCAGGACGAGTCCCGTCACGACCCGTCGCGCGGGTTCGTGGGTGGATACGAGATGGAGACCCTGTCGCTGGGCCTGCCGTTCATGGCGGCGTTCCTCGATCCGGGCGGCTGGGGCAAGGACTTCGCCTGGTGGATGGACAACTACGAGAACATGGCCGGCATGTGGCTCGTCGGCGAGGACATGCCGCAGGAGAACAACGCCATCACCCTGCACGCCACCGAGAAGGACCAGTATGGCCTGTCGGTGCCGAACGTGCACTTCGATGATCACGCTAACGACATCGCCATGCGCGAACACGCCTTCGGGCGCGGCGAGGCGGTGTACAACGCGGTGGGCGCGGTGAAGACTTTCCGCACCCCGCCGTACCCCTCGACGCACAATCTGGGCACCAACCGGATGAGCGCCGAGGCCAAGGACGGCGTGGTCAACAAGTGGGGCCAGACGCACGACATCGCCAACCTGTTCGTGTCCGACGGCAGCCAGTTCACCACCGGCGCGGCGGAGAACCCGACGCTGACCATCGTGGCGCTGGCGCTGCGGCAGGCCGACTTCATCGCGAACGAGATGTCGAAGGGTAATTTGTAACCGGACCGGCGGGGGAGGCGTCCCTGTTCCCTGCCTGAACGAGACCCGTCCTTCCCGTCAGCGGAAGGGCGGGTTTTTGCAGATGAGCGAGTAGCGAGTGGCGAGTAGCGAATAGCGCCCGATTGCACCCTCTCCCGCTTGCGGGGGAGGATTGGGGTGCGGGCAGGAGCCGCACGTTTCAGTTGCTCGATCCCCGGCGCAAGGCCGGGGATGACAGAAATAGGTCAAGGCCGGGCGATGACGGCGGAGGGGAGTTATTCAATCTCCCAGACGATGTTCACAGTGGCCTCGATGACCTGTTCGCCCTGGGCCACCGGCACGGCGGCGTCGGCCATCTTCGCCTCCATCATCATCCGGCCGACGGGCTGGGGCGGGCGCACGTGCGAGGCTTCCGAGATCGACTGGATTGCGCCGAGCTTCACCCCGGCGGCGTCCGCATAGAGTTTGGCGCGGGCCAGCGCGTCGGCCACGGCGGCCTGGCGCGCCTGGTTGCGCAGCGGTTCAGGCTCGGCGATGGTGAAGCTCAGCCCGTGCATCTGGTTGACGCCAGACGACACCACCGCGTCCATCACGCCGCCCAGCTTGTCCAGCTCGCGCACGATGACGGTAACGGTGTTGGAGACGGTGTAGCCGACGATCTTCGGCGCGTCCTGGGTGCCGTCGCTGGCGCGCGGCGGGTAGGTGTATTTCGGCTGCACCGAGAAGTCCGAGGTCTGCATGTCCTTCTCCGCCACGCCGGCGGCGGCGATGGTCTCCAGCACCTGGCGCATGGTGTCGTTGTTGGCGCTCAGCGCGGCGCGGGCGGTGTCGGCCTCGCTGACGGTACCGGCGGAAATCACCGCCATGTCCGGCGTGCTCCTCACCTCGGCGCGGCCGGTCAGGGTGAGGGTGCGAGGCGTGTCGTCGGCGAGCGCGGGCAGGCCGGCGGCGGCGGTGGACAGGCTGGCGGCGAGAAGGGCGGCGGCAAGGCTTGGGCGCATGGGTGCAACTTTCCGTAATTGTTGTACTTGTGTCATCAAGAGTACTTCCAAGTGTGGCGGAAGTCTGGTGCGTCAGTACGGCAATTTCAGGTTGCCGCGGCTGTTGGTATCGTACAGCCTGAATCGAAGCGGAAGGCGGGCTCCTTTTGATAGCAACTGGTGGACAGATCCTGCCGGGTGACCACCCGGCGCGCATGGCGTTGAACAACGAGGTGCATGCGCGCCCACCCGAGGCGCTGAGCGGGCGGATGCGGATCAGCTACGTGGTGCTGTTCGGCGAACTGGACATGGGCCCCTTGCGCGAGCTGTGCGGCAAGTACGGCGTGGAACCGCCGGCCGAGGCGGCCAACCATTTCAGCGCCGACCTGGGGCCGTTCCGGCTGAAATGGGAGCGGCATACCGAGTTCACCCGCTACTGGTTCCTGGTGCCGGCCACTGGCGGCAACTCACTGTTCGAGCGCACCGCTATCGAGGCGGTGCCGCAGGGCTGGCTGAAGACGCTCAAGGGCGAGGTGCTGGTCGCCAACCACATCGAGCTGATGGCGGCGCCGCGCGGCAAGCTGGACGAGGAAAAGCTGTCGCGCCAGCATTTCGGCGGCAACGCGCTGGTGGGCTCGTCGGTGGCGGGCGGGCTGGGCCGCGCCTTCACCGACTTCCGCATTCATGCTGACGGGTTCGGGCGGATGCTGGTGCACGACAACGGCATGACGCCGCGCCAGCGGGGCCGCACGGTGCAGCGGCTGCTGGAGATCGACACCTACCGGGTGCTGGCGCTGCTGACGCTGCCGGTGGCGCGCGAACTGATGCCGCAGCTGGGCAAGTTCGAAGGTGAACTGGGCGAGATCACCACCACCATGCGCACTGCCAACGAGGCGGATGAGCCGAAGCTGCTCGACCGGTTGACGCTGCTGCACGCCGACGTGGTGCGCCATCACACTGCAAGCCAGTTCCGGTTTGCCGCCGCCAAGGCCTATTCAGACCTGGTGGCGTTGCGCATTTCGGAGCTGCGCGAGGACCGCATCGAGGGCCTGCAGCTGTTCGCCGAGTTCACCGACCGGCGGCTGGCCCCGGCCATGCGCACCTGCGAGGCGGCGGCCAAGCGGCTTGATACCGTGTCAGAGCGGGTGTCGCGCGCCACCCAGATGCTGTCGACGCGGGTGGACATCAGCCGCGAGAAGCAGAACCAGGCGCTTCTGGAAAGCATGGACCGGCGCGCCCGGCTGCAGTTGCGCCTGCAGGAGACGGTCGAGGGCCTGTCGATTGCCGCCATCACCTACTACATCGTCGGGCTGATCGGCTACCTGGCCAAGGGCCTGAAGGAAGCCGGCCTGATGCCGGTGAGCGACCTGGTGGTGACGGCGGCCTCGATCCCGGTGGTGATCGCGCTGGTGGCGCTGGGCGTGCGCCGGGTGCGCAAGTCGATCATGGAATAGGGCGGCAAGCCTTGCTCACCGCATATGCCGTATCGCACTGGTGGGACGACCCATACTCGCTGGGCGCGTGGAGCGGCCTGCGGGTGGGGGCGGGGCCCGGGGTGCGCGCCCTGCTCGGGCAGCCGGTGTCGGCGCGGCTGATGCTGGCGGGCGAATACACCAATCCTGAACAGGCGGGCATGACCCACGGCGCCTATGAAGAAGGCGTGCGGGCAGCGCAGGCGATGCTGGCGGCCGGCCATCGCCGGGTGGCGGTGGTGGGAGCGGGCTTTGCCGGACTGGGGGCCGCGGCCAAGCTGGCGGCGGGCGGCGCGGACGTCAAGGTGCTGGAGGCGCGCCAGCGCATCGGCGGGCGGGCGCACACCACGGTGCTGGGCGAGACGCCGGTGGAGCTTGGCGCCAACTGGCTGCAGCAGGGTGCGCGCAACAGCTTGCGCGCCATTGCATCCGGGGCCGGGCTGGAGCTGGTCGAAACGGATTTCCATGCGCCGCTCGACCTGGGGCCTGCCGGGCGGCTGGCGGGACCGGATCTTGGCGCCATGGCGGAGGAGTTCCGCCAGTGGCTGGGGCGGATGCCGGGGGCCGATACCTCCATGGCCGTGGCGGTTGCGGACTGGATGGGGACGGCGCCGGGGCACGAGGCGGCGCGGATGCGGGCGATGGTGGACTTCGAGATACTGCTGGATTCAGGCATTCCGCTCGCCGATACGTCGGCACGGCACAGCTGGGAGCCGGGCGTTGGCGCGGGCGATGCATGGCTGCCGGCCGGATACGGGCGGTTGCAGCGGATGCTGGCGCAAGGGCTCGATATCCGGCTGGGGTCGGAGGTGAACGTGATTGCCGATACCGGCGGCGAGGTGCGGCTGTCGGGGCCGCGTCTGGAGGAGACGGTGGAGGCGGTTATTGTGTGCGTGCCGGCAGCGGTGCTGCGGGCCGGGCGGATCGCCTTCGATCCGCCGCTGCCGGCGGGGCATCAGGCTGCGCTCAGCCAGCTGGCGACGGGGCGGGTGGAGAAACTGTCGCTGGAGTTCGATGAGCGCTGGTGGCCGGTGTCGCCGTCGGGCTACCTGCGGATGGCGGGGCCTCGTGACGGCATGGTGGCGGAGTGGCTGGACATGACGGAGACGGCGGGGCGGCCGGTCATCACCGGCATCTTCGCGGGCGACTGGGCGGCGCAGATCTGGAGCGCTGGCGACGATGCCGCAATCGCGCAAGGGGCGGCTTCGGCGCTGGAAGCGGCG
>JAZBOA010000124.1:0-4641 GCA_036350935.1 Anderseniella sp.
CAATGCTGTCATTCGGCATGGCTCAAGAAAATGTCCGCTCCGACCCCGAAAGCGGACCCTATCTGCAGCTCATCGGAGAGTCCGCAATGTGCCAGGAGCGGTCGATCTCGCAAGGCTGGTCCACTAGGGTAAGTTGGCATGCCAGCCAGCCCCGGCCATCTTTCCCGCATGCAGAAGCGCATCTAGCAGGCGGTTCAATCCGGGCTTTGCTGTTTCTCCCTGGCGGCAGATGGCATACCAGGCCACTTGCAGGCCAGCTTCCCCAAGCGGAATGCAGACGACATTGCCCGCAGGTTGCTGCTGGGCCATCGCCCATCTTCCCAGAATGCTGAGGCCTGCCCCGTTCGCCACCATTTCGCACGCAAGTTGGGAACTGCCAACCGATACCACCAAGCCCGGGGCGATGCCTGCAGGCGCGAAGAAGTGCTCTACTTCGAGGCCGCGTTCAGCAATGCCGGAATAGGTGACCAGAACCTCTGGCTGGAAATCCTCAGGCGTCAGGAACGCCCGTTCTGCCAGAGGATGATCTGCGGGAACCACAGCTACCAGTTCATCGTCGAAGAGGTGATGCCGCTCCAGTCCCTGGCGCATGAAGCTGCCCATGGAAAGCGAGAGATCGACGACACCCCTGTGCAGTTCATCGAGCGGCAGGCTGCCGGTGCTGTATGAGACTTCGACGAGCATGTCCGGTGCGCCGGTCATAAACTCAGCAAGTACGGGCGCCAGCCAGCGGTCCAGTGTGTAGCCTCGCGTCTCCAGCCGCACGGTCTCCAGGACCGACTTGTTGGCGTCATTGATGAAGGCCTCGGCGCGATGCAGTTCATCGAGGATGAGCTTGGCCGCATTGAGCAAGGTGAAGCCGCTCTGCGTGAATGACAGCCGGTTGTTGATGCGGTTGAAGCACCTCGTCTGGCACAGCCGTTCGATCTCGCTCAAGCGGCTGCTGAAGGCAGGCTGACTTATGCCAAGCAACTCTGCCGCCGCAGACAGCGTCCTTGCCTGTTCAAGCGCGACAAGGGCCTGCAGTTGCTTGATCGACAGGCGATGGATCAGCCGGGTTTGCATGAGGTGTCACTCCAGTGCCTGCAAGGGGCAGGGAACAGGCAGCACAGGCGAGACTGCACTAATCTCGACCATCCAGATAATCGATGAAAAACTCAAGATTTATCAAATTGTCTGCAGTGCCATCTGGCGGATAGCTTTTCTCGGCAGGGAAGCCTTGAACCGTGCAATCAACTCTGGCCTGGAGCGAACCATGCAGATCGTCAGCGCTGAACTTCAACCTCACGGATTGAACCTGGAGACGAATGACGGAGAGGCTCTCTACGTCAATTACATCTGGCTTCGCGACAATTGCCCGAGCTCCTGGGATGAGGTCACGCGGGACCGCAGCTTCGACATCACGGCCATACCTCCGGACCTCAAGGCAACAGCGGTCGGCTTCGATGGCACAGACATTATCGTGACGTGGGAGGGAGATGGAAAGCAGAGCCGGTATGATGTGGACTGGCTCATCAAGTGGCTGCGCAATCCCGGCCACGCAGACCCTGCCAGTCTGTTGCCTCGCGCCTGGCGTGCCGAAAAGACCGGACACGTCGCCGAGTTTTCCTTCGACGATATTCTTGGCGACTGGGCAACGCGCTGCGCCTACTTCGAAACCCTGATCCGCGACGGTCTGGCTCTGATCAACGACGTGCCTGAAGACAATGGCTCGATCACCCGGATCGTCGAGGTGGCAGCGATCGTACGCGGTGGCTTCTCCGGGCTTTACTTCAATGTGCGCGCCTATCCGAAGCCACAGGGCGCGGCCTACACGGCCAATGCGCTTGAGCCGCACACCGACAACCCGTGTGAGGAATATCCGCCGAGCATTCAGTACCTGCATTGCCTGCGCAACGAGGCGCGCGGTGGCGAAAGCACCTTTGCCGATGCCGTGGCCGTGGCGGCCGATCTGAAGGCGAGCGATCCGGAGGCTTTCGAACTGCTTGCGACATACGACGTGCCGTTCCGGTTCAGTCACGACGGACTGGATATGCGGGCACGCCAGAGGGTGATCATGACCGATGCAAGGGGCGAGGTGACAGGGGTGACTGTCAGCCAACACATGGCCGACATATTCGACATGGACCAGCGCGTGCTCGATCGATACTACCCCGCCTTCCACCGTTTTCTGACCATGCTGCGTGCGCCAGAATATGAGGCGCACCTGACGCTCAAGTCCGGGCAGTGCGTGGTGTTCGACAACCAGCGCATCGTGCATGGCCGCCGGGCGTTCGACCCAACGAGTGGAACGCGCATTCTGAGAGGCTGCTATTCGGACCGCGGTGAGATGCGTTCCCGCTACCGGGTGCTCTTACGCGATGGCGAGATCAGGGACGTAAAGGTCCAGGGGGCTGACTGATGCGCAAGCTGTGGGACAGAGAGAGGCCTTGCCACGACCGCAACGGTATGAGTGACGAGGAGTGGGCGCTGCGCGTCGATCTGGCCGCCGCGTTCCGGCTTGCCCATCGGATGGGCTGGACCGAATCCGTCGGCAACCATTTTTCGGCGCACGTGCCGGGAACGGCGAGCAAGTTCCTGATGAACCCGTTCTGGATGCACTTTGGCGAGATCCGCGCGAGCGACCTGATGTTGCTCGACTGGACCGAAAAGGACCGGATGGACAAGCCCGATCCGCCCGACCTGTCCGGCTGGTGCATTCACAGCCGCATCCATGCGGCCAACCCAGCGGCCAGGGTGGTGCTGCACATACATCCTCCTTATGCGACGGCGCTTGCGGGGTTGAAGGATCCCGCCCTGAAGCCGGTAGACCAGGTTACGGCCCGCTTCGTTGACCGGGTTGCCTATGATTCCGGCTTTGAGGACGTGGCGATCACCACTGATGAAGGCGACCGGCTGGCGGCGCTGATCGGTGACAAGCCCATCCTGATGATGGGCAACCACGGCGTCACGGCCTGCGGGGCGACGGTGCATGAAGCATTCGAAGAGCTCTACCTGTTCGAGCGCGCCTGCCGCACGATGGTGCTGGCCTACAGCACAGGGCAGGCACTCAACGTGCTCTCGCACAATGTGGCGCACCAGGTCTCGCGCGGCTGGGACGGGTGTCTGGACATGTCCAGGTTCCATTTCCACCAGTTACGCTGGCAGCTGGACCGCGACTGTCCTGACTATGCTTCGTGAAGCGTAATCACATTCCGATCACGTATTGGATGTCCGTGGTGGGTCAACTTCGGCCAGTTTGATGTGGAGCGGAGGATGGCTGTTGTTGCTCCGAAAGCCGATTGGTTCATCACGCACGGATCGCACCTTGTAAGCACTACAATGACGCGAACCATGTCGCTCCGCTGTCGCAAGAGGACATACGTACTTCTCCTGATTCCAAGCCGCAGGACTGGACCGTCACAATAGTGCGACATTTAGGCCGGCTGGGAGGCACGCTAGATGGCCACCGACGAGGCAGAGGTCAGGAAAGTCATTCACGAAAAAACCGGGCCAACGGGCTTGGAAGGCGACTCATCTTGGGATGGACAATCGTCTCCATATGCATCCGTGCATTTAGGCGAGACTCGCCAGTTGCTGTCGCAGGTCGTGAAGGCTGAGATTGTTCCGCAGTTGATCGTCGCAAAGAAAAATCATCCCCGGCAACCAGAGGCCGTCGAGTCAAACAAGGTCTGCAAACCATCCCCTGAACAAAGAGCCGAGTTCAGATCCCTGTTGTTAGACGGAGACACATTTGACTGCATTGGCTTCGTCGAGCAATTGCGCTGCAAAGGTGTTGCTCTGCCGGAAATCTATCTCGACCTGTTTACGCCTGTGGCCAACGACCTGGGCAACCAGTGGAAAGCGGATGAGCTGAGCTTCATCGAGGTCACGAAGGCCGTGGGGAAGCTCCAATCGCTGGTACATGAAATAGGTTGTGGCGATCAAACATGCAGTCCCCTTGACGCTGGTCACCGGATCGTCTTCGCCAGCGCTCCTGGCGAACAGCACGTGTTGGGCATACTGATCATATCGCGGATGTTTGAGATGGAGGGGTGGCACGTTGCAGGAGGAGCAAGCCTTCAAGCGGGAGACGAACTGAATAGCGTCGTTCGGAGTGAATGGTTTGGTGTCGTCGGCCTTTCTGCCAGTACGGAACATCGAGCCTTGAACCTCAAGCAGGCCATTGCAGATCTGCGAGAGTCGTCTCTGAACAAGTCGATCTCGGTTGTTGTCGGCGGAACTGCCTTTGCCCACCATCCGGAG
This sequence comes from Anderseniella sp., assembly GCA_036350935.1. Taxonomy (GTDB): domain Bacteria; phylum Pseudomonadota; class Alphaproteobacteria; order Rhizobiales; family Aestuariivirgaceae; genus Anderseniella. The sequence continues at coordinate 4,246 of JAZBOA010000124.1, forward strand.
ATCTGTCCCGAGATTGGGGCGGACGCTCTTGCTACTGATGTCCGTGATGCAATTGTGAAGGCTGAGGCGTTGCTTGGTAATGTTGCATTACCAAGCAACCCATAAGGTTGCTGCACTTATATCGGCAGAGAGCAAATCGACGTCATCAAGATGTCAGTAGTGGGTCAACTTCGGACGGTTTTGATTGGCGCTGAGAATGACTGCTGTTGCTCCGAGAACGGACCATTTATCCGATCGGCCAAACCAGCTTCTTTGTGCCGCGGAACTGCCAGAGGACCCTTGATCTTCGGAATGCCGATCCCAATCGGTAACCGCTACTAACAGGCAGATAGATTGACATGGGTCATGGAGCATTGCGGTTTCGTAATGTTTGCTCTCGTTGGGAATATAAGGGGG
>JAZBOA010000125.1:0-3563 GCA_036350935.1 Anderseniella sp.
CCGGTCAGGCTGACCCGCTCGGTCAAGGACACCCTCACCCGCATCACCTGCGGCGGCGCGCCGGCCTATGTCTGGCCCGGCGGCGGCATCACCATCATGTCCGACGTGACGCTGCTGCCGGAAAACGCCTTCGGCTACGTGCCGACGCCGGCGCTGGTGGCGCCAATCGAGTTCACCATGCGCCGTGAGGACTACGAGGCGCTGGGCGGTCACATGAAGCACGTCATGCCGCTGGCCGAGGCGCGCGCCGGCAAGAAGGCGATCCAGAACGATCACGTGCTGGCCGGGCAGAAGGGCGCGGCCTCGAAGCAGGGGGTGCCGTGGCCGACCGATGAGCGCCACTTCAGCTGGTCGAAGACAGCGAAGAAGGAGCCCGGCGCATGAGCATACAGGCCGCCATGTTGCCTGATGGCAAACGGTTGCACCTGCAGCATGGGCCTATCGACCTGATCATCTGGGCTGATGGCGAGCCTGCGCAGGTGGACCGCGCCTACATTGCGGCGCGTTCCCGGTTCGACGGCCTGCTGGAGCAACTGATCTGCGAACTGGCTGTGCTGCGCACCGAAATGCCGCTACACGGCCTGCCGCTGGCCGGTCCGGTGGCGCGCCGCATGGGCCAGGCTGTGCAGCCATACTGGCGCGAGCAGGCGACACCCATGGCGGCGGTGGCGGGCGCGGTGGCGGACCAAATTCTGCACGCCATGCTCAAGGCAGCGAGCTTGCGCCGCGCCTATGTCAACAATGGCGGCGACATCGCGCTGCACCTGGCCCATGGCCAAAGCTTCTCCATTGCTTCCGCCAACGGGCACGTCGCGGTGACTGCCGCAGATGGTGTGGGCGGCATCGCCACCTCCGGCTGGCGGGGGCGCTCGCATTCCCTCGGCATTGCCGACAGCGTCACCGTGCTGGCGCGATCAGCAGCCCGGGCCGACGTGGCCGCCACCCTGATCGCCAATGCGGTGGACCTGCCCGGTTCGCCGAAGATCACGCGTCTGCCGGCCTGCGAACTAAACCCTGACAGCGACCTCCGCAACCGGCTGGCAACGGTGGACGTGGCTGCCCTCACGGCGGCGGAGGCGGCAGCGGCGCTGGCGCGCGGTGTGCAGAAAGCCCGGGAATTCCAGCGCCGGGGCTTGATCATCGCCTGCACTCTGGGTCTCAATGACAAGGTGGAGCAGCTGGTGCCTGCTCCCGTGATCGACAGGACGCCTGCCCATGCCTGAAGTGAAGATCAGAAAGTCGCTCACCGGCGTCGAGGACATCTTCCACGAGGGTGGCCCGGTGGCTGAAAAGCCGTACCGGCGCGGCTTCATCGTCAAGGTGATCGAAAACCCGTTTGCCGGACGGTATGTCGAGGACATCCAGCCGTTCATGGACGACCTGAAGCCGCTGGGCATGGCCATGGCGAAGGAGCTGATCGCAGCCATGGGCGTACCGCCGGAAGGCATCGAAGGCTATGGCAAGGGCGCCATCGTCGGCGAGGCCGGCGAGATCGAACACGCCGCGTTGTGGCATGCGCCGGGCGGCTACTCGATGCGCGAGCACATTCCCGATTCCACCGCCATCGTGCCGTCCACCAAGAAGGTGGGCGGGCCGGGGACAAGGCTGGACGTGCCGGTGACCCATGTGCGCGCGTCCTATGTGCGCTCGCACTTCGACGCCATCGAGGTCGGCATCAACGACGCGCCGCGCAAGGACGAACTGGCGGTGATCCTTGTGATGACCACCGGCCCGCGCGTGCACAACCGCGCCGGTGGCCTTGCCGCAAAGGACATCAAGGGGGAGGATGGCTTGAGATGACAAGCGCGAAGATCCGCAAGCTGGCCGTGTTTGTCGACGAGATCCACACCGAGATGGGCCGGACAATCGACCCGCCAACCCGCCGCGCTGCTGCCGTGGCGGTGATCGAAAACCCGTTCGCCGGCCAGTACGTCGAGGACCTGTCGGAACTGATGACCATCGGCGAGGAACTGGGCGGCCTGCTGGGCGAGCGTTGTGTCGCCGCGCTCGGCATCGAGCCGTCGCAGGCTGAAAGCTACGGCAAGGCGGCGCTGGTGGGCGAGAACGGCGAACTTGAGCACGCCGCCGCCATCCTGCACCCGAAGATGGGTGCCCCCTTGCGCAAGGCGGTGGAAAAAGGTGCTGCCCTGGTGCCATCATCCAAGAAACGTGGCGGCATGGGCCAGGTGCTCGACATTCCGCTTGGCTACAAGGATGCGGCTTACGTACGCTCGCACTTTGACGGCATGGAGGTGAGCATCAATGATGCGCCGCGGGCCAACGAGATCATGGTGGCGGTGGCGGTAACGGACTCAGGGCGCCCGCTGCCACGTGTCGGGGGCCTGACCAGCGGCGAGGCGAAGGGCGAAGACGGACTTCGCTGACCAGACGGGGCGGTTGCACGTAACCAAGGGTTCAACCCGGTTGAAGAGAAAGGGAGACGGATGAAACTGTTCAGATATGTCGCGGGGGTACTGGTTGCCGCCGCCGTCGGCCTGGCGGCCTTTGCTGCCCAGGCGGCCGAGCCGATCAAGATCGGCGAGATCAATTCATATACCCGCCTGCCGGCCTTTACCGATCCCTACAAGAAGGGCTGGCAGCTCGCCGTCGAAGAAATCAACGCGGCAGGCGGCATCAAGGGCCGCCCGCTCCAGATCATTGACCGCGATGACGCCGGCAAGCCCGGTGACGCGGTAAAGATCGCCGAGGAAATGGTGTCGAAGGAAAATGTCACCATGCTGGCGGGCACCTTCCTGTCGAACATCGGGTTGGCGGTCGCTGACTTCGCCAAGCAGAACAAGGTGATGTTCCTGGCTGCTGAGCCGCTGGCCGACGCCATCGTCTGGGAATCGGGCAACCGCTACACCTTCCGCCTGCGCCCGTCGACCACCATGCAGGCCGCCATGCTGGCCCGGGAAGCCGCGAAGACCGGCGCCAAGAAGTGGGCAACTGTCGCCCCCAACTATGCCTACGGCAAGGAAGCCGTGGCCGCCTTCAAGAAGGAACTGACCAAGCTGGTGCCGGACGCCGAGTTCGTCGAGGAACAATGGCCGCCGGTGTTCAAGATCGACGCGGGTCCTGTGGTGCGCGCCGTTGAGGCTGCCAAGCCCGAAGCCATCTACAACGTCACCTTTGGCGGCGACCTCGCCCAGTTCGTGCGCGAGGGCAACCTGCGCGGGCTGTTCGAAGGCCGCACCGTGGTGTCTCTGCTGTCGGGCGAGCCGGAATACCTGGAGCCGCTGAAGGACGAGGCGCCGAAGGGCTGGATCGTCACCGGCTATCCGCAGGGCGCCATCGACACACCCGAGCACAAGGCGTTCTACGAGGCCTACAACACCAAGTGGGGCGAGGCGCCGAAGCTGGGCTCCATCGTCGGCTACAACATGGTCAAGTCCATCGAGGCGCTGCTCAACAAGGCGGAAAGCTATGACGCCGAAAGCCTTGTCGATGCCATGAAGGGCCTTGAGGTGCCGTCCTCGCCGTCGGGCCCGTTCATCTACCGGGCGCAGGATCACCAGGCCACCATGGGGGCATGGGTCGGCAAGACCGATGTCCAGGACGGC
>JAZBOA010000126.1:0-5715 GCA_036350935.1 Anderseniella sp.
AAACTCGACGGCCGCAACCGCCTGCCGGAGGTCATCAGCGGGGTTGAGTTCCGCGACGGCGTCCGCCAACTTCAAGCTGCCGCCTGATCACGCGTCACCAACTTTTGCGCATATCTCGGACAGCGGTCCATATTATCACTCAGCCAACAGAGCTGGAGTTGCTCCATGACCTGCCCGATCTGCAGCAGGGACACTAACCGGTCCTACCGCCCCTTTTGCTCGCGTCGATGCGCCGACGTCGATCTGGCGCGGTGGTTGACAGGCAGCTATGCGATCGCATCGGACGATCCCGAAGACCTGGAGGCGGCAGCCCAAGCGCTGTTGCGCGAACCGCCAAGGCCCGGCTGACACCACGCCGGCGCACGGCTGAAGAAAACGCGTGTTCCCCTATGGACAGACCCGAGCGTTGGTTCTAGAACGCCGATCACCCACGGGGGGCATCGTTCACCCGCAACCCGTGCCCGGGTAGCTCAGGGGTAGAGCAGTGGATTGAAAATCCTCGTGTCGGTGGTTCGATTCCGCCCCCGGGCACCACAAAACCAAATGAAAACAGTAGCTTGTGCAGCTCTGTCGAGTTGGTGAGTTGCCCGTTCTACCGTGTGGGTATCATTCGGGTATCAGCACGCGAGCGAAAAAAGTATCACGTTGGTTGGGGCACAGCTTCGGCAACCGCCGGGAAAAGCGCTGATACCTCACTGACCATTTTTACACGCGCGGCTTCAATGTCGCCCCTGATGTCAACGCGATAGTGGTAGAACTGCGCTCCTGTCGCTAGACGCCCAATTCGCTCCAACCTTTGGCTCTCACCTTCATTCGCGGGCGAAAATAGGATGCCGAACTGCGCTTTAGCAGCGGTGACGTGGCTGATGATTTGGTACCGATCTACTTCTTTGATTTTGGGTTTGTATTTGACCTCGCCGAGACCGATCACGTTTTTCTTACCGCGCCGAAAGACAAGATCGGGCTTAGTCGGATAGGTCTTATTGTCTTCGAAGAGCCTCCCTTGGTGCTTATTTCCATCAAGGACGGCGATTTGCTCTGCGCGAAGCGCTTCTATGAAGGTTTGGCGTATGAACCGCTCGAATATGTCTTCAAGGTCAAATAGGAAGGAGGGAAGCTCTTTGCCGCTTGGTTCGAAGGTGAAGGCGATGCCTCCGCCTGTAAGCAATAATTGATAAACGCGGAGAAGACCTTCGTAATTGCCACGAAGTCTGAGCGACACGGTTTCATCAAGGAAGAAATCCTGCCCTGTCGGCTCACGCTCATTGACACGGCGCAGCGTATCCAGCGCGATCTGAATGAGGCGACGCTCCTCATCCCAGGCTTGGGAGGGCGGAATGATCCGTGCAAAGCGTAAGCAGGCCGCTTTGACGATCTGGTTCACAGGGCTGTCGAACCCGAAATCGAAGACGCTGGAAACGGTGTCGATGGGATTTCCCCGTGAGAGATAGCGGCTGATCGTTTGGCCGAACTCGACACGCGGTTTGTAGAACCCGTCCATGGTGCGCGGATAGTAACTGCGCTCGAAGCCTGCTGAGAGCGCATCGCGCAGATAGTGACAGAAGCTTCGCGCAAGAAGCTGGATCGGTGCAGGTTTGTCAGTGGTCTGATAACGCCTGATCGTCGGAAGAATACGATCATACGTCTCGCCGCCAATTTCAAGCATTGTCCATAGGTTCTCTATAGGGAACTTCGGGACGATGTTGAGTGTGATTGAACTGGTCAGAGGCAGGTAGCCGATCAGCCCGAGTGCCATGAGGTTGACGCCATCTGCAACGTCTTTGAATTCTAGCGCCTTGAGTTCGCGGGTCTCGGGCAGGACGAGCGAATGCCCGCGATGGTCAACAAGCTCACTGCGGGGGAAGTAGCGTCTGCCGCGTTCTTCGACTTCGACGATGCGTGTTTCGGGATTTGGCATGAGTTCTGCCAGCCTTAGCCTTCAGCAGGCGCATTGCCTTCAGCCGCACCGCTTTCATCGCCGGTCGCCTCCGCGGCTTCATCGATCTCTAGCAGCTCATCGACGGTTTCCTTGATGGCGCTAAACCTCTGGCGATCATGGAACAGTGTGCGTTGCAAGCCGAGCTTGACGCGCCCTTCCCATACATCTGCCAGATCCTCAATCGTGCGAACATGGAGGAAATTTGTATGGCCAAAGCCTGCGGGGAAAGACTCGTTTAGGATATCGAAAAGGCGCAAGACGCGCGTCAGCACTCGCTCCTCAACGCCCTTATCCTTGAGGTACTTTTGAAGAAACGGTTTGTCAGGCTCCATTGAAATAACGATGAAGCGGCGCAAGAGCGCGTCGTCGAGGTCGGTGACGGAGCGGTCGAACGGGTTCGCTGTTGCCAGCACAATCAGATTTCGGGGAAGCTTCGTCTTGGTTCCGGATATGGCAAGCGTAAATTCTTTTTCGCGGTAATCCAGTTCAAGATATGTGAGAAGTTCGCCGAAAATGCGAGCGACATCGCCACGGTTTAGCTCGTCGATGACAAGCACATACTTGTTTTCGCCATCCGCCCTCGCCTGCGCAGCAAAGTTTAGGAAGTGGCGCGGATCGAGCTTGTAGGTTACGCCCTTTGCGTCGCCGTCTTCGTCCTTGGCTTCGACGGGACGGAAACCTTCAACAAAGTCGTCGTAGCCGAAGGCAGGATGAAACTGGAGGAAGAGAACGCGGCTTTCGTCGCCACCGGTCAGATAGCCTGCTACATCGTGCGCGTACTTCGTTTTCCCGGTTCCGGGCGGCCCTGCAAGAAGGAACGAATGACTTGTCTTCTTGCTGATGGCATTGAGAATGACGGCCAAAACCGCATCGTCGGCGCTCATCAGTTCCTTCTTGGCGGGGTCATCCTCGGGTTCCTCCGGTGCGGTCGGCGCAGCGAGATAAGCCGCGAGGCGAGGCGCAAGTTCATTGATGAAGTCTTCATTTGAGGGGCGCGCATTCAGGATGGCAGGCCACGGGCGATCAGCAGTCAGCTTGAACCTGCCCTTGTAGGACTGATTAAATTCCTGAAGTTCCAGCTCAGCCTGCAAAAGGTGATCGTAAAGCTCTTGCCAACTTGAAATCTCGGCCGGAAAGCCTTTGAAGGCAAATAGCCACACCAAGAAATCTTCGAACTGGAAAGTTGCTGGGATTTCTGCTTCGAAAGCGGGCTGGAAATCGTCCGTTAGGCGAACTGTGGTCTTCTCTCCCTCAATGTAGCCACGCATCCGCATTTCACGGTAGCCACGACTCGAAAAGAGATTGCCCCACATCTTCGTGTCTTGCCGGATCATGTAGTCATTGGCGAAGTCGCCCCGATCCCACCTGATCCCTTTTAGGCGAGGTCGCAGAAGGTTGTTTCCTGTCGGGAAGGGTTCAATTCCAACGAGGCTCGCGTTGAAATAACGATCCAAGAAAGTGTCTGTGCCGAGCTTCTTGGACATGTCCGTAAGCTCAAGTGTGCTGACATCGTTAGCAGCAAAAACAAAAGCGGGGATCAGCCAATTCGCACTGATCCCCTGAAGGGCTTCAATCGACGTTTTGATTGTCGGAATATCGAAGTATTGCAAGATCTACTCTTTTTTTGCTGTCCCCGGCTTGCGGAAATTCCTCCGGTTCCCTGCCCAGTCGTCCCATAACGGAGACTGCCTTTGAAGCCGACTTACAAGATTGTCCCAAGACGAAGATTCGTATCCTTCACCCTCGATAGCACCTTGGACGTAGTCGATATAGTCATCACTCATATCGATGCCGACGACATTCCGATGGTTGGCCATCGATGTTAGCACAGACGTACCGCTGCCAACGAAAGGATCGAGCACATGGCCGTTCGGCGGGCTGGCAACTTCCACGCAACGCCGCACAAGCTCAGAAGGGAAGGCTGCATTATGCTTGGCACGGCGATTGCGTTCGATAGGAATATTCCAGACGTCTTCTTCAACCAGCTTGGAGCGGTCGAAGCTGTAGAAGCGCGACTTAGAAAACATGAAAACAAACTCGTACTGCCGATATGGCCGGTCCCGTGCTGTCGGCTCGACAAAGGCATTGCAGCGGTTCCAGATGATCGAGCTTCGAAGCGTCCATCCTCGCTGCTGCATCTCGAATGCAACCTTCCAAGGAACGCCAATCATGCTCTTCTTTGGGATGTCCCACCCGCTTACGTCAACGGGACGAACTTTCGTCCGCAGGAAATTTCGGGAAGAGCATTTTGGGTCGCTGCCGTGCGGCTGACCATTCCCTGAATAGTAAGTATCCCCAATGTTGAGGAAAAAAACACCTTCGGGATGGAGCGTCCGTTTCACCTCATCGAAAACGCCCATGAGCGCCTCGATGTAGGCTTCAACAGATTCTTCATGGCCGAGTTGATCGTCATAGCCATAGTCGCGAACCCAAAAGTATGGCGGTGACGTCACAGCCACATTGAATACGTCACTTGGCAACGACTTCAGCATAGTCGCTGAGTCGCCATGCATTATGCCCGCGAAGTGGCCGGACTTTGATGAGTATGCATGTCTTGATTTTGAGGGTGTGTCTGACCCAGAAGAAGGCTCTGCGCTTTCGGAGCTAATGGTAGAATGGGGCGAGTCCATTATGTTCTTGTTTCCCTTGTTGGTGCCGATGTGTGATTTTTGCTACACCTCGGAGTGGAACATAACAAGAACTTAGTCTGAGGCGGTAAAGGCTTCGTTACAGTATGTTGCCTCAGCGTCACGACTGAACCCCCTTACTACGCTGCTGATCGTCTTGGTCTTGTCAAGCTTTGTTGGCACTAGTTCTAGGCCCTGAGGGTTCGGAGCACAACAAGTGGTGGGGCTTGACAGCGAATTTTTTTTAGGATGCGGCGCTTACGAACATGCGCCAGACATCTCACATTGCCGGCCGAAAAGGGGCGCAACATGCGCCCCCTCGATGTTCCTGATAGTTTCTGTAGCCCTACGCAGGCTTCTTCGGTTGCAAGGCGCGCCGTGCCTCATTCTCGGCTGCTGACCCCTTGACCCATTGCCACGGCGTGCGCGGCTTCCTCGCCTTCGCCAGTTCGGGGTTCGCCTTGGCGTCGCTGGCGGCGGCGCGCAGGCGTTCGCGGGCCTCGCGCGGGTCGATCTTGAGTTCGTCGCAGATGGCCTTGAGCGTCACGATGTCGGTCATGTCGATCTCCTAAGTTGCTGATGCAGATCGATAAGACGAAGGCTGGCAGTGTGTCAGGGATAACCCCAGAACATCTTTAGCTTTTCTCGATCTGCTGCTATGACTGATCTCGACGCGGCAGACGCAGCCGTGTTGGGGCGTGGAAACCCCTCTCTGACTAGGCCGGGCAACCGGCTGAACGCCTTTGACCTATGGTCGGGGTGCCTGTGTTATACAACAGGCCGCCCGGCTAAAGGCACAGGGTCCGTGTCAGAGCGGATTTCCAACACCCCGATCACCAGTCAATTGCGAGGGCGCTCGCAGATCGGGGTTTGGTGGAACTGGCGCTGTCCCATCCCGTCGCGTGGACCGACCGTGCAAGCCTGCCTGACCGTGCAGGCGTGTATCTGATCGCGCGTGGGGAACCGGGGAACACCGTCTACATCGGTCGGACATGGGGTGCGAAGGGGATACGCCACAGGATACGGACGTTCCACAGGTCAGCGACCACCGGGCAGAAGGGCCACGCAGGGGGCGTGACGTTCCACGGTGTGTTCGATGGCGACACGACTGGCCTGTTCGTCTCCGTGCACCTGCCAAATGGCATCGAC
>JAZBOA010000127.1:0-2167 GCA_036350935.1 Anderseniella sp.
GATGTCCGAGGCCCTGGAGACCATGATCGGCAGCAAGCTGGGCGTCACGCCCATCGCGCCGGTGGACCTGGCCCAGTCCGCCATCGGCCCCGGCATGGCGATCTTCTCCCGCTATGCCGCCGTGCTGGAGGCGGACGGCTCGCCGATGCCCGTCCACAGCGCGCTGGTCATGATCAACAAGGAGGTGGACGACTTCCTGAACCCCTCTGGCAGCGGCTTCGATGCCGACACCCAGTTTTGCTCGGCCTGGTTCGACCAGTTCGGCTGGGGCGCGGCCAAGTTCGGCGAGGCCGACGTGCTGGCCCGCGCCAAGGGCACCGCGGTGGACGGCGTCGCCCAGAGCGGCGTGGTGGAATCCGGCGCCGGCAAGGTGCGGCTGTTGCGCTGGGACGAGTACCCCACCGATTGGGACCCCACCGAGGACAACCGCACCCCGGTCTGGGAGGCGTGCCACCAGCTCATCCGCGCCCTGAACCAGCAGGGCGAGACCGAGGCCGGGCGTCTGCTCGCCGGCATGCCCGAGCGCGGCGAGCCGATCCGCCAGCTCGCCTACCACCTCTACACCCTCTGTGAGCGGAAGAAGTGGGCCGACGACGCCCGCGCCTACAACGAACTGATCGGCGCCTGGCACGGCATTGTCGAGGCCTCTCACGAGGCGGGGCAGTTGGGCTCGCAAGGCGAGCTAGGGCTTTGAGACGAACATGCTAAAGCAACTCAAGATCACCAACTTCACGGCTTTCGGAAAGGCGACCTTCGATTTCGCCGGCGGCCTCAATGTAATTGTCGGGGCCAACGGCACCGGTAAGACCCACGTCTTGAAGCTGGGCTATCTCTTTACGCGCGCATGGTCGGACCTGTCGAAACAGGGCGTGTCGCCAGAGGGAAAGCGCGCTGAGGCTTACTTCGAAGAAAGGCTCATGGGGCTGTTTCGACCCGATCGTCTCGTGCATCTTGCACGTAAGGGAGGAAAGACACCCACCACTCTCGAAGCTGACGTAACGGGCGAGATACCGACAGTCAAGATTTACATGCCCGATGAAGAGCCTCCTGCTGGAATCCCTGAACACCTCCAATGGGAGATCGGTATCGATCAGGACGAAGCCAAGATTCGTACTGCGCGACTCGTCAATCGGGCTGCTGCCAACACGATATTGCCCGCTCCGCTATTCGTGCCGAGTAAAGAGATCGTTTCTTTCTTCGACGGGCTGATCTCGTTGTTCGAGACCTACAAGATCAACTTGGATGAAACGTACCGAGACCTCGCGGTCGCTATGACTGTTCCTGAAAGTCAACAACCTTCGAAACTATTGCCGCAGTTGTTGGACGGGTTGTCAGGGTACATCGGAGGGGAGTTGGTACTGGAAAAGGGCAAGCTGTTGTTGCGTCAACCCGGCGGCGAGCAGCTGGAACCACAGTTGCTGGCCGAGGGCTTCCGTAAACTCGGAATGCTCCTGTACTTGGTGAGAAACCGCGTCATCGAAAAGGGCAGTACCCTTTTTTGGGACGAGCCGGAGGCGAACCTCAATCCGGAGCTGACGCGTCCGTTGATCGAGGTGCTTGTCGCGCTCGCGGGCATGGGAGTCCAGGTGGTCCTGGCCACCCACAGCCTGTTCGTGCTCCGGGAGGTCGAGATTCTCCTTCGCCAGGCGGATTACCAAAAGGTGCCTCGGGCCTTTTTTGCCCTGGCACCGGCGAAAAAGGGCGTCAAGGTGTCCCGAGGAGCGTCTTTCGAAGACGTGGACCCGATCCTTTCACTGGAGGCCGACCTGGCTCAGTCAGGCCGATTCATGGAAGTGATGGATTGATGCCATGCCGAGCGTCACCGTAGATCAGTTCCTCTTTGATCTTCCGACAAAATGGACTTGGCTCAGGTATGACGAATGCACTTATTACCGAAGCCATTTCAACGACCTGGCCTCGTCCAGGGCCGTGGACCTGCTCGCCCTAGCGCCTCAACGGGCAGAGCTTTGGATGGTCGAAGTCAAGGATTACAGACGTCACAGACGAACCAAGCCCGAGAATTTGTTCACGGAGGTCGCCCGCAAGGTGCGCGACACGCTGGCAGGTCTGGCTGCTGGACGCGTGGTCGCAAATGACCCGACATCCCGCCAATTCGCTGCGGATGCCATGCGGGCAGGTTGTTTTCGGGTCGCGTTTCTGTTGGAAC
>JAZBOA010000128.1:0-3075 GCA_036350935.1 Anderseniella sp.
ACCTTGCGCAGGATCAGCATCTCCGGCAGCGACAGCGCCGCCACGCTCATCATCAGCGCCAGCGTGGTGCCCACCGCCACGCCCTTGCCGAGCATGGCCTCGGCCACCGGGATGATGCCGGTGGCGTTGGAGTAGAGCGGGATGCCGAGCAACACGGCCGCGGGCACCGTGTACCAAACATCACCGCCGAGACGTTCGGTTACCCAGTTCTCCGGCACGAAGCCGTGGAACAGGGCACCGACACCGATGCCGATCAGCACCCAATACCAGATGCGACCGACGATCTCCTTGACCTCCGCCAGCGCGTAACGATGGCGCGCTTTCAGGCTAGGGTGGTGCGCGATGTCCGCGGTCGGGCCCATGCGGATCTTCCAGATCCAGTCCCAGCAGACCATAGGCGACCAGATTGCCCAAACGCTCAAACATCGGCGGCCTCCGGGTGCTTGGCCTCCGATCCGGTCGCGACCTCGGGCAGCGGCCACGACAGCACCCAGGCCGCCGCCACGAATCCAGCGGACCACCACAGGCAGCCGGACAGTCCCTGGGTCTGATAGATCAGCCCCGACAGCACCGTGCCAGCGAGGCGCCCACCGGCATTGGCCATGTAGTAGAAGCCCACGTTCATCGACACCTTGCGGAAGTCCGAGTAGGCGAGGATCAGGTACGAGTGCACGGCGGAATTGATCGCGAAGACGATACCGAAGAGCACCAGCCCGGCGATCAACACGGCGCCTTGCCCCTGCGCCGCCGAGGCGGCCGCGAGCCAGCCCAGGTCCAGCCCGGTCAGGTCGGTCACCGACGCCGCCAGTTCCGGCGCCAGCGCCGGCCCATGCAGCATACCCAGTGCGATTCCGGCCGGAATCAGTGCCAGCACCAGCGCCCATGCGCGCGCCGTGCCGCCGCCAGGGCCCGCCCCGTGACGGCCGCGCCGCAGCAGCGCCGGGGCCGACGCCTGCACGAAGCCGTAGCCGATGACCCAGAAGGCGAGGAAGCCGCCCACCTCGGCGGAGGACCAGCCAAGCACGTCATACAGGAACACCGGCAGCGCGACGACGAACCAGACATCGCGCGCGCCGAACAGAAAGAAACGTCCCGCCGATAGCCAATTGACCGCGGGTGTGTTGGAGAAGACCTGCGTGAACTTGGCCTTCTCCTTGAGCTTGCCGACGCCGGACGGCAACAGCAGCGCCGTCACCACGAGCACGACGAACAACATGCCCGCCAGCACCAACAACGCGTTACGGAAGCCGATCCATTGCAACAGTGCGGCGCCGACGAAGAAGCCCGCACCCTTCAGAGCGTTCTTCGAGCCGGTCAGCACGGCGACGTACTTGAAGAGCTTCGATTCGCCCACCGCGCCGTCGCCTGTGAGCGTCTTCACCGACGCCTTCGCGGACATCTTGTTCAGGTCCTTGGCGATGCCGGACAGGGCCTGCGCGGCCATCACATAGACAACCGACAGCCAGGGGTCCGGCACCGTCAGCATCAGCAGCGCGACTACCTGCAACGCCATACCGATGTGCATGGTCAGGTTCAGCCCAATGCGCGCACCGAGCCAGCCACCGACAAGGTTGGTGATGATGCCGAACACCTCGTAGAAGAGGAACAGCATCGCCACCTCGAACGGCGAATAGCCGAGCTGGTGGAAATACAGCACCACCAGCATGCGGATGGCGCCATCCGTTATCGTAAAGGCCCAATAACCTGCCGTTACCGTTAGGTAACGGGAGTATGGAGTTTGAAGTTTGAAGTTTGAGGTGGGGCGCGTGCTCATCGACTTTGGCTCCGCATTTTCTTGATGATGGATGTCAGGATTGCGATCAACTCAGTTCATTCGTTCAGCAACACCACACGCCGCGCAAACTAGAAGGTTCGCGCGGGAAGATCCGATTTCACCGCAGCACCCCCTTTCACCCTTTTCAAATGGCCTTGATCGTGGTTCCGGCCGGCTGAGCAACTAACGCTGTAGTCAGGCCATCCTGGCCTGACGATCTCAGGGCTGGAAGCCCTGACTACAGACCATGCACGAGCGATCGGTTGGAACGATGATCAAGGCCCTTCACCCTTCAAACTTCACCCTTCAAACTTTCCGAAACAAGGCGGGCTATGTCGATCATGCGGTTGACATAGCCCCACTCGTTGTCGTACCAGGCATAGACCTTCACCTGGGTGTCGTCGATGACCATGGTCGACAGGGCATCGACAATGGAGGAGCGCGGGTCGTTGAGATAGTCCACCGACACCAGCGGGCGCTCCTCGTAGCCGAGAATGCCCTGGAGTTCACCGTCCGCGGCCTGCTTGAACAGCGCGTTGACATCCTCGGCGGTGACCGGTCGCGCCGCCTCGAAGACGAAGTCCGTTAGCGAGGCGTTCAGCAATGGCACGCGCACGGCATGGCCGTTCAGCTTGCCGGTCAGTTCGGGGAAGATCTTGGTGATGGCCCGAGCCGAGCCGGTGCTGGTCGGGATCAGCGATTGACCGCATGCGCGCGCTCGGCGCAGGTCCTTGTGACCAAGGTCGACGATGCGTTGGGTGTTGGTGATGTCGTGGATCGTGGTCATGCACCCATGCACGATGCCGATCTGCTCATGCATCACCTTGACCACCGGGGCCAGGCAGTTGGTGGTGCAGGAGGCGGCCGTGACCAGATGATGCTCGGCAGGGTCATAGCGGTGATGATTAACGCCGTAGACGATGTCCAGCGCCCCTTGAGTCGGCGCCGCGACGATGACCTTCTTCACGCCCTGATCGAAATACTCTTCCAGCGTTTCGGGCTGCTTGTGGTGCTTACCGGTAGCCTCGATGACGATATCGCAGCCGGACCAGTCGGTCTCGGCGATGGCCTTGTGGCTGCTGTAGCCGATGGCCTGATCATCGATTGTGATCTGCTCACCGTCGCCGACGCAATCACGCGCCCAGCGCCCATGCACCGAATCAAATTGCAACAGATGCGCCGATCCTGCCGCATCGCAGGCGATCTCGTTGATCTGGCTGAACCGTAACGCCGGTTCATCGCCGCTACGATCCCAGGCGGCGCGCAGCGCGAGTCTACCCATGCGGCCAAAGCCGTTGATA
>JAZBOA010000129.1:0-3904 GCA_036350935.1 Anderseniella sp.
CGTAGTTGCGCGCGACAATGGCGCGCAGCATCAAATCACGGGCATCTACCGGATGCGGCGGAATCGGCAGCAAAGCCAGCTGGGTCGTCGCCGTGGGAAAGCGTTCGCGAGCAACCAGAAAACTGCGCACCAGCCCGAAATACCCCGGCGCATCGGTGATGTCGCCGCCGGCCTGGGGATGCAGCAGCAGATTGGCCTCGCTGGCGATCGCGGTGCGCAGGCAGAATTCGAATTGCGCGCGATGCATCGGCTGACGCGCCTGCCACGCCACCACCTTGCGCCAGCCGCGCCGTGTCAGTTGGGCTCGCAGCTCGGAAGGCGTTGCGCGCAAGGCGGAAAAATCCGGGTGCGGCGGCAAGGCCACACCCTCGATCTCGCCGCCCAGGCGGGTGACGTCCCCGTCCTGCCAGATATCTTTGACGCTGAGTACGGCCAACATGAAGCCTTCCGCGTCCCTCAGCGCGACGCGATCTCCGACTTTCAATGCGGCCGCCGCCTTCTGTGTGCTTCCCAGGGAGATCGGCACCGGCCAGAAACGGCCGTCGTCGAGTTGCATCGATGCCTCGACCTTGTCGCATTGCGCCCGCGTCATGTAGCCGGTCAAAGGCGAATGGGCGCCGCTCATCAGCATTTCCAGGTCGCACAACTGGCGCCAGTCGAGGTCCAGCGAAGGCAGGCCGAATGCCTCCTGTTTCAGTGTCTCGGCACGTTCGGGCGTGGCAAGCAGGTCGACGAGTCGGCCGCCATAGGGTTCGATCAGATTGTTCAAGCTCAGCTCCGGCTAAAAGTCCGGTGGTCAGTTCCGGGTAAAAACCGCATAAAAAGTAGCAATAAACCGGCCAAGCTCGGATTCCGGCAAATGGTTGATCCCGGCCGCAGCCTTGCGCCCCCCACCGCTCTCGAACTGGCTGCAGACTTCATCCGCGCCGGACTTGGCCGCCAGCGGTGCGCGCACGCTGACCACATAGCCGCCATCCGGCTTGGCGGTCAGCACCGCGTGCGCCTGCGCGGGCGACTCGACTGCCAGTTGATTGCCATAAACGCCGGAAATCCGACGCGCCCATTTCTCGGCAGGCAGCATGAAGATGCGCCCGGCTTCCCGAATCTCGGCCGGCGCCACGCTTACCGCGCGTGCCATATCTTCCGCATAGCCGCTCTGCAAAACCGGATAGGCCGCTGACTCGCGGATAAAGTCGAACGGATCGGCATAGGACTGCAATGAGCGGTACAGCTCGGCGGGGTGGAAAAACAGGTCGTCCAGCGATTCACCGTAGCCGTTGTAGTTGAGGCATTCACCCAACGACTGCAATTGCGCCAACTGGTCTGCACTGAGCCCCAGCGAGGCGGCCGTCTGCCGCGCCGAGTCGGCAAGGTTGTCGCCGAAAGCCGCCGTCACCGCCCACAGCCGATGTTTGCCATTCAGATGTTGATCGACCAGCAGGCTCGTGCAGACATTGGCATCGGTATCGATATGCGGCTCGAAATTTGGATGCACCGGGATGTCACCAGGCTGGTGATGATCGAAGTAGCGCACCTGCACACCCGCCTCGAGCAACCGATCGAGCGCCTCGCGGTTCTTCGATAGCGCGATATCGAGCACGGTGACACGGTCTCCCGCCTGGGCGTTGACGCGTTTCAGAAGACTGATGTCGCGCTTGGGTCCGGTGACCAACTCGGAATCGGCGGGCTCAACCAGGCGGAATTGGTGCAGGGCGCAGATGCCGTCGGCATCGCCGTTGAAAACATCGAAATGCAATCGATTGACTCCCATGTTTAATCTTTGACCAAGTCCTCTGACTCTTTCCGGCTCGATCGGGCTGAGCTTGATGCTCGCCGACTTGGCAAGACCTTGCCTCCTGAAACCAGTGCCATAGCGAGTATCCAGAAGAACAGAAACTCCAGACGCGGTTCATCTATGAGCGAATCCACCAGCCCCACGATCAGGAAAGATGCCAGCGAAATAAAGAGTGTCAGCGCCATGGCATCATGCTCAGCTCGCTTCAGCAACGTCCAGCCAGTAGCCGCAAGCAGCAGAACAAACGCACCCAAGCCAATCCAGCCCTGTTCAAACAGGACATGAATGAAGATATTTTTGATGTGCCAGGCGAGATGGCTGTCGGTAGAAAAAAACCATCGTTGCATGCCCTTTGAAAAATCACCGTTGCGGACAAGATCATTCCCGGTTTCGTCCAACAGGGAAACATTATCCACATCTATCAATACGGTCTTATCCTGATTGAACATCGAAAGCTTGACCGGACGTTGCAGCAGGCTGCCAGGAGGGCCGAAACGGTCTGTCTGGATAGAGATTTCGTGTCGTTGCCATTGCCCATCACCCGACGAAAACTTCAGGGTATTCCATGCACAGGTAAACGAATACAACATCGCTTTCTCGCACACGGGTAGTGTCAATGCGGCCGATTCAGCCGACGCTCTCACATCCAGCTGGATGCGATAAGAACGATAAGGTTCGATGGGCACCAACTGCTCGAAATACAGCGACTCGCCCCCACCCAAGCGCAAAAATACATTATCTCCTTCGCTCATGAGAGCATAGGTCGCGGGTCGCGCTGGTGCCGATGAATACCAATAGAACGCGGCCGGAAATGTACCGGCACCGGCACCAAGAACGGGATTTCCGGATTGCGACAGGATATCGAGCGCATCTTGCCAGTGTGCGGTACGCGTTCCGATGTCGGCCTTAATATTCGCCAGGCGCGACTGACTGAACTTGCCGCTCAAAATCGGCCATGCAACCAGGCCAGCAACCAAAACGCCCACCAGCAGAGTCAGGACTCCGGAAAACTTCTGTTTGCGGGTTTTCCAGATCAAGCGAGAAAAGCCTGCCACTGTAAGCAAGCTTGCCACCACAAATGCTGCCTGGCCGCCGCGTGAAAACGTCACCATAACGCCATAGGCCGCCAGTGCATATAAGCCGCCCGCGACCAGCATCGCCAACGCATGCTTGCGCTGCCACGCCCACAACCAGACGAAAGGTGCGGCCAACACCAGGTAAGCCTCGATCGATGCACCGCCGATATGCATCCCGGGAAATGATCCGGTTATGCGGTAGTCCGTTTCGAAATTCCACAGACCGGAGTACGTCGCCCTTTCCCAAAGCACATACAGCAACTCAAGAGCCAGACCGAGCATCATCCCCAAGGCCAGTCGTGACGTTAATTGCCCTGGATCTTTGTGCCATTCGGTTTTGATCAACGGCAGAAAAGCCAGCGCGAACGCCAAGCCTTTGACCGAATGCAATGCATGATAAGAACTGGTGTATTGGGTAAAGGCATTCAAACCCAATGGCGCCAGCGGCAACAAACCGACCATCAGGCCGAAGAATGTGGATACGACGTAGAAAGCCAGCGGAATACGGCCCGGCCAGGTCATGGCTGGAACAGTTCCTAGACGAGCGTAGGCGGCTGCCAGTATCAATAGAAGCAAAGTATCGAACTCGCTCCAGAACAGGCGGCCGCTCAGATAAGAAAAATCGAGCAGTGGAAGCGCAGCAGGAACGACCATCAGCCAACTGCCAGGCCAACGCCAGCAAATCGCTGCCAGAACGAGTAGCAACAGCAAAGGCACCCAGCCCAGAGGGTACCCCACCATGCTGACAAAGGCTGCACTGAGAAAGCCGAGAGCAATTAGCTGGGTAGAGAAAGATGATCGGCTTTGCAGTTTATCGGGCTTAGGGATATCCCGTGATTCGGTAGCGCGAGTATCAACACTGAAAAAATCAGTCGACTGGCGAACTGGAAACAACCAACTCAAAAGCGCATAGCAGCCACCCGCGGCCCCGGCAGCAATCAGCATATTGGTTGGATCAGGATGTTGCCCGGGAACAAACAACTTGCCTGCTTCTATCAATGAAGCGACAAACATGGCCAATAACGCGGGAAAC
>JAZBOA010000130.1:0-2920 GCA_036350935.1 Anderseniella sp.
AAATCCTTATTGACCTCCATGGCCAGGACCGGTTTCTCAGGGTGCCGCCTTGACGGGTTTGCAAGCATGTAGGGCACGTTCACGTCCACCACTTCGGTGAAGCCGGTGAACATGATCTCGACCGGTTCGCGCACGTCGATGAACAGTACCCTGGCGCCTTCCGCCTGCTTCATGGTGAAGGCTTCCTTGGCGGTGAGGTAGAGTCCCCACGAGGTTTGCCGCTCAGGGTTCTGGGGTTCTGGGGCCGCCGTTGCAGGTGTGGCCAGCAGCAGGCTGACGCCGAGGGAAAGTGCAAGTTTCCACATGGGTTTGCTCCTCAGAATGACAGCAGACGAGTGTTGTCTGCGAGCAGCCGGCCAGCCATTTCATCAGGCTTGGCTGGTGAAATGCCGTCCAGCAGCGCTTCCTGGCCAACACCCTTGTTGGGCAGGTAGATCGCACACACCTCAACGGTGCCGCCGCTCTCCATGATTTTCTGCATCAGGCCTTGCGGGCTCATGCCCCTGGGCTTCTGGGGTGCTGTCGCCGAGGCCGGCGCCTCCTTCAGGGCCAGGTCGCCGGCAGGGCCGCAAAGCAGAACATGGGTCTTCGACCCCTGCTGCATGGCCTGCATGGTAAGGACCATGCTCATCAGCTGGGTCTGCGCGTCAGACGCGGTGAGGACGGTGACCAGGTTGGGCTTGTCGCCGGCATGGGCTGCCGTGGCCAGCAGCGCTGCAAAGATTCCAGATAAAACAGTACGCTTCATGTTTCATATCCCTCTGTTGAAGATCGATCCGTCAATCCCGGCACCACCGCCGGCCCGCTTGAATATAACATATATCTTATATGTATCTTTAGGCGCAGCCGTTGCGCAAAGCAATATTTTATATATAACTTTTTGTCGCACCCCGGAGGAAGCCGATGAAACTGACCAGCTACACCAACTATGCCTTGCGATCCCTGCAGCTTGCGGCCTTGCGGTCGCCCCAGCTGGTGCGGGTCGACGATGTTGTGGCCATTCATGGCCTGGCGCGGCCGCACATCGTTAAGATTGTGCATGAACTGGGAAAGGCCGGTTTCCTGGAGACCGTGCGCGGCCGCAATGGCGGGTTCCGGCTGGCCCGCCCGGCAGACACCATCATTGTCGGTGACGTGGTGCGCATGACCGAAGGCAACCTGGACGTGGTCGAGTGCTTCAACCCCGAGACCAACACCTGCCCGCTTATGGGCATCTGCAAGCTGTCGAGCGCCATAAAGCGCGCCACACAGGCCTTCATGCAGGTTCTGGACGATGTGACCGTGGCTGACATCGCGGCCAACCGCACAGAACTGCTGGGCCGCATAGACCGGGGATGATCTACGCCGCCTGAAACACCACCCTTACCCCGTAGTCGTGGGCTACGGGAGCAGCAGGCCGCACAGGCGTATGTGCAAGGCTGCCAATGATATTGGCAAAGTTTGCCAATCAGGCTAATGTCTCCAGAAAGGAGAATGCTTCATGGCAACCATGAACGTTTCGCTGCCTGACCCGATGAAGGACTGGGTCGAGGACCAGGCCAACAGCGGCCGCTATGCCAACGCCAGCGACTATGTGCGTGACCTTATCCGCAAGGACCAGGCGCGGCAAAACGCCGTTGCAATGCTGCAAGGCAAGATCACTGAAGGTCTTGAGAGTGGCAAGCCTGTTCCGTTCGATGCGGAACAGTTCAAGCTGCGGATGCGCGAGCGTCATCTTGTCCGCTAGCGCCTCGCACTACGAGCTCACGCCGCAAGCCCTCAACGATCTCGACGACATCTGGCGCTACACCGCCGAGACCTGGTCAATTGATCAGGCTGACACCTACATTGACGGCCTTTCAAAGGTGTTCGACTTGCTGGTTTCGATGCCTGAAATGGCGCCGGAAAGAGATGAATTCACACCGGCAGTGCGTATCCATCCGCACGGCCATCACCTTGTCATCTACATTGTCCGGGAAGCTGTCGCTGTGATCGTCCGCGTTCTGGGCGGCGGGCAGAACTGGAAGGCGGTGCTGGATAATCTGGATGGGTGACATCAGGCCAGATCACCCTCCTACCCCGCCTCAAACACCACACCGCCTGACACCGGTTCACGCACGCCGGTGGTCGTGGGCCACGTGAGCGGCAGGCCGCGAAGGCTGCGCACGGCAAGATAGGCCCAGGCTTCCGCCTCGATGGCGTCGCCGTCCACGCCGATGGCCTCTGCCGGCACCACGGGTGCGCCAACCAGCGAGGCCAGGCATTCCATCAGGAAGCGATTCTTGCGGCCGCCGCCGCAGATCACCCAGTATTTCGGCTGCTGCTGCGCCCAGGTGGCGGCATCGGCAATGGTGTGCGCGGTGAACCAGGCCAGCGTGGCCGCGCCATCGGCTGCGGCAAGACCCTGCACGTCATCAAGCGTGAAGCTGCCCCGGTCAAGCGATTTGGGCGGCTGTTCAAGAAAGAACGGATGCGCCCGCATCCGGGCCAGCGCGTGATCATCTACCTTGCCCGACCGGGCCAGCGCCCCGTCGATGTCCACCGGCTTGCCGCTGTGGCCGAAGCACCAGTCGTCCATCAGGGCGTTGCCCGGGCCGGTGTCAAACGCCAGCAACCTGCCGTCTCCCTCGACAAAGGTGACGTTGGCCACGCCGCCGATATTGACGAACGCCACCGGCTGTTCCGGCACCTTGTGCGCCAATGCTGCGTGATAGGCCGGGGCCAGCGGTGCGCCCTGCCCGCCATGGGCCATGTCGTTTGCCCGCATGTCCGCCACCACGCGCAGGCCGGTGAGGTTTGCCAGCAGATGACCGTCGCCAAGCTGGATGGTCAGCCCCATCTCGGGCCGGTGCAGCACGGTCTGGCCGTGAAAGCCGATTACCGAGTCATCTGAATCGGTTATGCGATGTTTCTGGCGGAAAGAGTCAACCGCATCGGCGTG
>JAZBOA010000131.1:0-3661 GCA_036350935.1 Anderseniella sp.
CCCCTTGCGCGTCTCGATGGTCTTCAGATCGCCGGCCAGGTCCGGAATCACTTTCTCAACCGCCTCGCGCAACTCGCTGTTTTTCAGCGCCTTCTTCAACCCGCCAGGATCCACCGCCGCCACCTGGCCGTTGTCGATCCAGGCGCAGATGCGGCCCGTAGCGTGATCGGCCAGCCGGACGTGGGGAATATTGCGCAGGCACTGGGCCAGGAACTCGGTATTGCGCGCCGCCGCCAGCCCTTCCGCATCGGGATACACCTCGCCGGGCGACTTCGCCTCCACGTTGATACGGGCGAACCGGTCGACATCCAGCAGGAACTTCACGTCGAGAATGTTCATCTCGCCGTTGACGCCGAAGGCGACCGTACGCGGTCGCGCACCTTTCGGCACCGAGTTGTCGAGAAATTCGTAATGGACTTCCTTGCTCTGGTTGCGCGCCCAGGTGAAGAACAGCTGCGGCATGCCGGTGAACGCCTCGACATTGTGATAGAGCAGATCGTCCACCGCCTTGTAGCGGCCGAACTTGTTGCCCCTGCCCCATGCCCGCTCCACCGTGGCGTGAGGCGGTGTGATGACGAAGAACAGGTAGACCCGGTCGCCGAACCGGGTGAGCAGCCGCCCGCCATCGGCCTCGTTCGGCGCCACCGAGAAGCTGTCGAACCGGAACCGGTCCACCAGCAGGTGCGGAATGGCGCCGCGTGCGGCGCGCGCCGCCATGTACTCGTCCAGCTTGGCGTCGATGATCTCGATCTCGTGACCGGTCAGCGAGCCGGCATAGCGTGTCGCCTCGCCCAGCGAGTCATAGTCGAGCAGGTACTTGCGCCAGATGTCCGGGCTGATCAGGGCGAAGTCGGTCCAGTCGAGATTCAATGCTTGCGCCAGCTTGCGCTGTTGCGGGCGCAACGTGCTCTTGCCGGCAGCCGAGGCGCCCTTGACGTTCATGATGACGGGCTTGGCCTGCTCGGGCAGCGTCTTCCAGCCCTCACCTTCAGCCGCCGCGTAGACGCACGGCTCGACCATTTCACCGATGCACTTGGAGCCCCGGTCGTTGCAGAAGATCGTGAGCGCCAGCTCCGCCAGCAGGTCCCGCCCGCCAACCAGCCGCCCGCGCTTACCCGTCACCGCCCCGGCCATGCGGGCAAGCGCGGCGTACACCCCGTGCCGGTGGGCATCATCGCCTTGCGCAGCCAGCTTTTGCCAGCGGGCGACGGCCTCTTCCTCGCGCAGTGCGGCGCTGGCGGGCGACGGCTTTTCCGGCTTGCCGCCCAGCCCCAGCAGCCGCGCCAGCAGGCCACGCTCGTCACTTGCCCTGTCAACCGTGGCAGCCGGGCTCAGGACGCCGTCCAGTTCCTCTGCAATCAGGGCTTCCGCCGCGGTCATTTCCGCCTGCCAGGCGTCGATGATCGCAGCGCGCTGCAGCGCGACGTACTTTGACATGATGGTGCCGGTCATGCGGCGGAAATTGATGCCGAGATCCTCGTAGACCTTGCCGTCGGGCACCGACAGGCAGCCCATGACGCGGATCAGCACCTCGTGCACGATCAGCCGCTCGGGGCGGAAGCGCACCAGTTCCTGCGGCTTGAGGCCGGTAAAGTCAGCCAGTTCGCGGGCCTGCTTCAGCGGCGTGAAAACGTGCTCCGGCCGGTATATGGTGGCCAGCGGCAGGAATGCCTCCGGTATCTCGGAGGTGATGCCGGGGTTCCAGGGGCCGAGGCCGCTATCGTCGACGGGTTTGTCCATGGGATCACAATATGACTTCACGCCACGGGACGGAACAGCCACTGTTCCGGCCTGCGGCGGGCCCTACACTCGGCAAACAACCTGAGTCCCGCCCTTGCTTCCGGAGCACCCCGATCTTGTCCAGTCTTAAACCCGGCCTTACCGGCTCTGCAGAAATCATCGTCGGCACCAGCGATACCGCGCCCCGCGTCGGTTCCGGCGCCATCAAGGTGATGGCCACGCCGGTGATGATCAGCCTGATGGAGGCGGCGGCACTCGATTGCGCCGAAAAGCATCTCGGTCCCGGTCAGCAATCGCTTGGCACCCACCTTGACGTCAGCCATGTCGCCGCCACGCCCACCGGGATGCGCGTGGTGGCAACCGCCACCTTGCGCGAGATCGACGGCCGGACACTGCATTTCGATGTCAGCGCCGAGGACGAGGAAGGCCTGATCGGCGAAGGCTCCCACACCCGCGTCGTCGTCAATGCCGAACGCTTCGAGCAGCGCAATCGCGACAAGGCAGACCGCGCCCGCAAAAGGTGAAGCCCGCCCCGGAAGACCGGCGCGGGCTCTTTTGCTCGCCGTCAGGCATCAGCTCAGTGACTGACCCTGATCAGGGTGTTCTTGCGTCCGTACTTGTTCACAAGATTGTAGAATGCCCGCGCATTGGCCGTGTGCAGCCGGATGCAGCCATGCGAGGCCGGACGGCCCAGCTTGCTGACATAGTTGGTGCCGTGTACCGCGTACCCGCCGTGATAGAATACCGAGTACGGCATCGGCGAATTGTAGTACTTGCGCGAGTAATGCATCTTGGCCGTCCACTTGGCGCGCCAGGCGCCAGTAGGCGTGCTGAAGCCCTTGCGGCCGGAAGAGATCTTCCAGCTTGCATAGTGCTTGCCATTCACGGTGACGCGCATGGTCTGCGACGACAGGTCGACATTGGCCACAACGCCGGCCAGCGATGCCGTGGCGGTGCCGGCCATGATCATGCCGGCGGTAAATATGCCGGCAACAGCGCCGGCGATCTTGGCTTTCCAGTTCATTCCTCTGCTCTCCTCGTCTTTTTTTGACCCAAGGAAACCATGAGTTAGGCAAGATGTATACCACTTCACCATCTTGTGAACAGCATTCAGCCAAAAACGGGGCTTTTCCGCCATATTTGAACGTCCGGAGTGCTAGCGCTCAAACAGGAATTCCCGTCCCAGCTTGACGCGCGGCTGACCGTCGTAGGCAATGATGTCCGCGGTGGCGTAGGTTTCGGTCAGGGTTGCCGGCAGGAAGCTGCCTGTTCCGACGGTATCGATGGGCGCGCGCGCTGCCCCCATGATCTGGCACTTCTGCGGGCTGAAACCGGACGACGCGACGATCCTGGCACTGGTGAACCCTTCTGCGTCCAGCGCCTCGCGGGTGTGGATGATGCTGGCGACCGACACGCCGGAGCCGAACAGCACCCGGCGCACCTTGTCGACAAGGATGTTGCCGGGGTCGAGCTGGAAGGCGCGTGGACCGAGCACGAACTCCACGATGTTGTACTCGCCGTCCACGCCCAGCCAGTTGCCCACCGTCTCCACGGATTTCTCGTAGTCGAGCCCCTCGGCGAACCGGCCGCCGTGGGTATCCAGCCGCACCCCCAGGGTCTTGCCCTTCTCGTGCAGTTTCGCCGTGTTGTAGAACCAGTCAGCCGTGCGCAACGCATCGGTCACTTCGAGCCCCTGGTAGTCCACCAGCGCCACCAGCTGGTCGATCTCCGGCAGCCGCTCGGCAAACATCTGCGTGGCCTTCAGCACGTCGCCGTCGGCGTATCCAACCAGCGCATGCGGCATGGTGCCTATGCCTGCCATGGCTCCGAAGAACGGCGCCGTAACGTCCTGCGAGGAGCCGATGAAGCCGCGCACCTGCGGGTTTGCCTTGCGCGCCGCCTGAGAGCCGACGGACGCACC
>JAZBOA010000132.1:0-2157 GCA_036350935.1 Anderseniella sp.
ACGCGCAGGCGGTTGCCCGGCGGCTCGTTCATCTGGCCATAGACCAGCGCTACCTTGTTCAGAACGTCGGCGTCCTTCATTTCGTGATAGAAGTCATTGCCTTCGCGGGTGCGCTCGCCGACGCCGGCGAATACGGAGAAGCCCGAGTGCTCGATGGCGATGTTGCGGATCAGCTCCATCAGCGTCACGGTCTTGCCCACACCGGCGCCGCCGAACAGGCCGACCTTGCCGCCCTTGGCGATCGGCATGATCAGGTCGATGACCTTGATGCCGGTTTCCAGCAGTTCGTTGCCGCCGGCCTGGTCCTCGTAGGCAGGAGCCTTGCGGTGGATCGGCATGCGCTTTTCTTCGCCGATCGGGCCGGCTTCGTCGATCGGGCGGCCCATCACGTCCATGACGCGGCCGAGGGTCTTTTCACCCACCGGCACGGAGATCGCGGCGCCGGTGCTGGTCACGGCGATACCCCGCTTCAGGCCGTCGGTCGAGCCCAGTGCGATCGTGCGCACGATGCCGTCACCCAGCTGCTGCTGCACTTCCAGCATGATGTCGGTGCCGTCCACCGTCAGCGCGTCGAATACCCGGGGCATGGCGTCACGCGTGAATTCCACGTCGACGACCGCGCCGATCACCTGAACAATCAATCCACCACTCATAATCTTCTGCTCCGTTGCAGGATATTTGGGGTCAGAGTAAAAATTGCGGCTCCGGCCCAAACTCCAAATCACTTACCTTTAGTTTTTACTCTGACCCCAAATATCCCCAGTCATCCGGTCAGACGGCAGCGGCGCCGCCGACGATTTCCGAAATTTCCTGCGTGATCGCGGCCTGGCGCGCCTTGTTGTAGGCCAGCGTCAGCTCGTCGATCAGGTCGCCCGCGTTGTCGGTCGCATTCTTCATCGCGATCATGCGCGCGGCATGTTCCGAGGCGAGGTTCTCCAGCACCGCGTGGTAGACATCAGCCTCGATGTACCGCACCAGCACGGTGTCGAGCAGCGACTCGGCGTCCGGCTCGTAAATGTAGTCCCAGATGTCCCGCACCTCTTCGTCTTCCGTCTCCGGCAGCGGCAGCAACTGCTCCAGCCGAGGCCGCTGTGACATCGTGTTGATGAAGTCGTTGAAGACGATGTACACGAGGTCGATGCGCTCTTCCCGGTAGGCGTCCAGCATGACCTTGATGGATCCGATCAGGTCTTCGATCTGGGGCTTCTCGCCCAGGTTGCTGGCATGCGCGGCGATCTCGACGTTGATGTTCTTGAAAAACGCCGAGGCCTTTTTGCCGAGCGTCACCAGGCTCACTTCCGCGCCCTTGCCGCGCCATTCCTGGATGCTGGCCAACACCAGCTTGAACAGGTTGATGTTGAGGCCACCGCACAGGCCGCGGTCGGTCGATACGATGATGTAACCGACCTTCTTCGTTTCCTCTCGGCGCACGGTGAAGGGGTGCCGGAACTCGGGATTCGCCTTGCTGAGGTGGCCCATCACGCGCCGAATCATGGCCGTGTAGGGCCGCGTCGCGTTCATCAGGTCCTGCGACTTGCGGATCTTGCTGGCCGAGACCATCTCCAGCGCCGAGGTCACCTTCTTGGTGTTCTCGATGCTGCGAATCTTGCCGGTAATTTCCTTTCCGCTTGCCATTTAGTTGCTCCGGTAAGGTGGGGTCACCACGTGCCGGTGGACTTGAATTCCTTGAGCGCAACGGTCAGCTGCGCCTCGAGGTCGTCGTTCCAGTCGCCACCGTCGAGTGTGGACAGGAGCTCAGCCTGCGAGCTCGACATGTAGTCCAGCAGCGCCGCCTCGAACGCGCCGATCTTCTTCAGATCGACGTCATCGAGGAAGCCGCGGTCGGCTGCGAACAGCGACACGGCCATCTGGCCTACCGACAGGGGGCTGTACTGTTTCTGCTTCATCAGCTCGGTGACGCGCTGGCCGCGGTCAAGCTGCGCGCGGGTGGCGTCGTCGAGGTCCGAAGCGAACTGGGCGAAGGCCGCCAGCTCGCGATACTGCGACAGGGCCAGGCGCACGCCGCCGCCGAGCTTCTTGATGACCTTGGTCTGGGCGGCGCCACCGACGCGCGACACCGACAAGCCGGCATGCACGGCCGGACGGATGCCCGCGTTGAACATGTCGGTGTCGAGGAAGATCTGGCCGTCGGTAATC
>JAZBOA010000133.1:0-23094 GCA_036350935.1 Anderseniella sp.
GTGGTTGCCCCCACCGACAGCGGGAAGGTGAGCGCATTGCCGAGCCCGTAGGCGAAGAACAGCTTGGCGGCTGAGAACACCACGTCATCCTCGCTGATGCAGAGCGTATGCCTGCCGTAGGTGCTGGCAGTGTCCATCAGGCTGGAATGCACGTGCATGACGCCCTTGGGCTGCCCGGTGGACCCGGACGAGTACAGCCAGAACGCCACCTCGTCGCAGGAGGTATCTGCCGCCTCGTGCTCTGCGGCGGACGCTTCCATCAGGTCGGCAAGCGAGTGGTGCGCGCCGTGTTCGCCACCCGCCACGATGACATGTTTCAGGAATGGCAGTTCACCCAGCACCGGCTCCACCACCGGCAGCAGGGCGGCGGAGACGAACAGCGCCTGGGACCGGCTGTCTGACAGCATGTACCGGTACTGGTCCGTGGTCAGCAGCGTGTTGAGCGCCACCGGCACGATGCCGGCCCGGATGGCGCCTAGGAAGACGCACGGCCAGTCCACCGTATCGAGCATCAGCACCGCGACGCGGGCCTCGCGGGCAATGCCAAGGCCTTCGAGAAGGTTGGCCACCTGCTTCGTGCCGGACACAAGGCCGGCATAGGTCATCTCGCGCTCATCGTCGATATAGGCGAGCTTGCTTCCGCGCCCCTCGGCCAAGTGACGGTCGGCCAGGTCGAGCGCGGCATTGTAGGGCTTCGGGTCGCTCATGATTTCCTCCCGGGCAACAGGGCCTGCCGTCTCTGCCGGACAGCTATAATTCGGCCTGAACCCGGTTTAATGCGCACTATTGTGCCTGCCAAGCGCGGAATAGTGCAGAAGGCAAGCCGTCAGGACGGCAGCTGCGCGGCCTGGTGGTGAACCATGCGCCAGCTACCGTCCTCGATGACGAAGGTGTTGGTGGCGATCAGCGAAACCTCGCCCAGGTGCTCGGTGCAGAAGACCACGGCGGTGGAGCCGTTGCGGATGATGGTGGGCTGGGTCACGTTGATGTCGGGCGTGTCGCCCAGCACCAGCAGCGAGTACCAGCTGTCCAGCACCTCCTCGCGGCCCATGATGCCGGGCCAGCCGGGATGGTAGCAGCAGACGTTGGCCTGCTTCGACCACAGGTCTTCCATGGCAAGGTAGTCCCTCCGCCGGAAAGCGGAGTAGAAGGCGTCGTTGGCCTCCAGGATCACGGCATCTTCTAGCAGGTCGTTCATCACGATGCCAAGTTTGCCCGATGCCAGGCCGGTTGCCAAGTCTCGCAAGGGAAGGTGCGCGCGCACCCCATGAGCCTTGAAGCGGTTGCGGCATTCATCTAGAAGGCGCACATCCTTTTGATCCATCTGACTGAACGCGACGAACAAGCGTCTGGACGCCCATGGCAAACAAGCAGAAACCCAACCGGCCCAAGGCCCGGCTGCCGCGCGGCTTCGTTGACCGCGAGGCCGGCGACATCCGCGCCGTGGAAGCCATGTGCGCGAAGATCAAGCAGGTGTACGAACTCTATGGCTTCGACCCGGTGGAAACGCCGCTGTTCGAGTACACCGATGCGCTGGGCAAGTTCCTGCCCGACTCGGACCGGCCCAACGAGGGCGTGTTCTCGCTGACCGACGACGACGAGCAATGGCTGAGCCTGCGCTATGACCTAACGGCGCCGCTGGCGCGCCACGTGGCGCAGAACATCAACGACATCCAGATGCCCTACCGCACCTACCGGGCGGGCTACGTGTTCCGCAACGAGAAGCCGGGGCCGGGAAGGTTCCGCCAGTTCATGCAGTTCGACGCCGACACGGTGGGCGCGCCCAACGTCACGGCGGACGCCGAGATGTGCATGATGATGGCCGACACGATGGAAGCGCTGGGCATTGCGCGCGGCGACTATGTTGTGCGGGTGAACAACCGCAAGGTGCTCGACGGGGTGATGGAAGCCATCGGCGTCGAGGATGCGGGCCAGAAGCTCGCGGTGCTGCGCGCCATCGACAAGCTGGACAAGTTCGGGCCGGAAGGCGTGGCGCTTCTGCTGGGCGAAGGCCGCAAGGATGAGAGCGGGGACTTCACCAAGGGTGCCGGGCTGAACAATGAGCAGGCAAAGCAACTACTTGAAGCATTTGCTCATGGCCAACGTGACTCTGTGATTGGCGCATTAGGCAATCTTTCGTGAATTGCCGCCAAGAGCGAGACTGCCGAGCAAGGACTGGAGGAGTTGGCCCTTATCAACGAGCTCTGCGCTTCTCTCGGATACTGCTCCCCCTTGGAAAATCCAAGTGCTGTAACTCATACAAGAGTGCTAATCGATCCATCCGTGGTTCGCGGCCTCGAATACTACACCGGTCCGGTCTACGAGTGCGAGCTGCTGTTCGACGTGACCAACGAGAAGGGCGAGACGGTGCAGTTCGGCTCGGTCGCCGGGGGTGGGCGCTATGACGGCCTGGTTGAACGGTTCACCGGGCAGACGGTGCCGGCGACGGGCTTCTCCATCGGCGTGTCGCGGCTGATGACGGCGCTGAAGAACCTCGGCAAGCTGGATACGCAAGTCCTGCAGGCCCCCGTGGTGGTGTGCGTGATGGACCGGGATGCCGAAAGCCTCGGGCGCTACCAGCGAATGGTGCAGGAACTGCGCTCGGCCGGCATCCGCGCCGAACTTTACCAGGGCAACCCGAAACAGTTCGGCAAGCAACTGCAATATGCCGACCGGCGCGGCTCGGCGGTCGCCGTGATCCAGGGTGGCGACGAGCGCGCCGCCGGTGAAGTGACGCTGAAGGACCTGATCGCCGGCCGCGAGGCGGCGAAGGACATTACCGACCGCGCCGACTGGGTGGAGCAGCGCCCGGCGCAGGTGTCGGTGCCGGAGGCTGATCTCGTGGCCGAGGTACGCAAGATCCTCGCCCAGTACGAAGGCTGAACCGACCGATGCCCGGCAAGTCCAACCAGCAGCGCCTCGCGCTCGATGCGCTCAACGCCGCCATGCTGCCGGTGCTGGAGGCAGCAGGCGCGGAGTTCATCGACCCGGACATCATCCAGCCGGCCGACGTGTTCCTGGAGCGCTCGGGCGAGCACATCCGCTCGCGCACCTACCTGTTCACCAGCCCCGATGGCGAAGAGCTGTGCCTGAGGCCAGACCTGACCGTGCCGGCCTGCCGCTATCACCTCGAGACCGCCGCCGATCCGGCGCAACCGGCGCGCTATTGCTATGCCGGCAAGGCGTTCCGCCATACGCCGGGCGAAACCGGCACGGCGCCGGTGCGCGAGTTCGACCAGGTGGGGCTGGAAGTATTCGGCGCCGGCGACACGGCGCGCGACGATGCGGAGGTGCTCGCGCTGACGCTGGCGGCGCTGCAGGCGGCAGGCGTCAGCGGCTATCGTATCGAGATCGGAGACCTCGGCCTGTTCGATGCGCTGCTGCACTCCATCGACATGCCGGAGCGCTGGCGCAACCGGCTGAAACGGCAGTTCTGGCGGCCGCGCGCCTTCCGCGACCTGCTGCGGCAGCTGTCTGCCGGCAAGCGCAAGACGCGCACCGCCATTTCCGGCCTGCTGGACGAGATGGAGGAAAGCCGGCTTGATCCGGTAGCCTTCGTCGAGCGCCACCTCGAAGCAATGGACCTGCAGATGATCGCCGGCCGCACGGTCGAACAGGTCGCTGGCCGGCTGACGGAAAAGCTGATGGACAGGTCGCAGCCGCCACTGACGGCGGAGCAGGCCGGGCTGATCGACGATTACCTGGCGATCCGCTGTTCGCCGCCCGAGGCGGTTGAACGGCTGCACGCCATCGAGGCCCGGACCGGGGCAGTCTTTGCCGGAGCCGTGAACCTGTTCGAGGCCCGGATCGATGAAATGATGGCCGCCGGTCTGGATGTGGACGGCATGGAGTTTGCCGCCGTGTTCGGCCGCAGCCTCGAATACTATACGGGCTTTGTGTTCCAGATCGAGCAGGACGGACCGGACGGGGCATCGCTGAACATTGCCGGCGGCGGGCGCTATGACACCATGCTGGCGGACATCGGCTCAGGCGCGCAGATTCCTGCGGTGGGCCTGGCCATCCAGGCCAGCCGGCTGCTGGACGTGGCCGGAGGTGGGGCATGAACGGCTCGTCGAACATGACACTGGCGCTGCCGTCCAAGGGACGGCTGCGGGAAGCGGCGGAGGCGATGTTCGCCCGCGCCGGTTTCGAGATCGTCAAGACCGGGTCGGCGCGCGGCTACCAGGGCGAGATCAGGGGATTGAACGGCATCGACGTGGCGTTCCTGTCGGCATCCGAAATTGCCAAGGCGCTCAAGGACGGCACCGTCGACCTCGGGGTGACCGGCGAAGACCTGCTGCGCGAGACCATCGCGCCGGAGAACCCTGTCGCCGATGTTGTGCTGCGGCTGGGCTTCGGGCCGGCGGACGTGGTGGTGGCGGTGCCGGAATGCTGGCTCGACGTGGCAGCGGTGGCAGACCTCGACCAGGTGGCCGGTGAAATCTATGCCACCCATGGGCACCGGCTGCGGGTGGCGACAAAGTATCTCGAGCTGACCCGCCGGTTCTTTGCCGGACACGGGCTGACCGGGTACCGGATCGTTGAAAGCCTTGGCGCCACAGAAGGTGCGCCTGCAGCGGGTTCAGCCGAGATCATCGTCGACATCACCACCTCCGGCTCCACCCTGAAGGCGAACCGGCTGAAAGTGCTCGAGGACGGGCTGATACTGCGTTCCGAAGCGATCCTGGCGGCGCGGCGCGAAGCAATGACGAAGCCCGTTGTGGCCAATCTGCGGCAGCGGCTGGAACTGGCGATCTAGGGCCAGGACTCAATATTGTGAAGGCAACCGGCCTGCACAACTTTGCCGTTAGGAAATATTTGAACTTGTTTTTCTATTTTGCCGCTTACTGATTTATTCCTATGGCCAAAACTGCAAGTGGCCGTTATAGTTACAGTTTCAAATTGCGCCGCCCGTACAGAGATGCTTGGGCTGCGTATTGATGAATGGTCGAGCAAAGGGGGGTTTTGCCGGTCACACGACCTTACCCAAAATCCCGCTCTCAAGAGCTGTCGCGGTGGTCATGACCTGATGAGCGAGGCTTGTTGTCGGGCTTCCCCCGGTTCCGATGACTTTTGGCCGCGATCTATGGCCGGGATCACTGCAGATAGCGAAGGGCCGCCCTCCGGGGCGGCCCTTTTGCATTGTCAGGACAGGCGTCCACAAACGGGCGCAGCTCAGCGGGCAGCTTCTGCTGCCTTGCGGATGGCGTCCATGTTGGCGCCGTAAAGGGCAGGATCGTTGTTCTGGTAGACGGCCGAGCCCGCCACCAGCACATCTGCTCCTGCCGCGGCAACGATGCCCGCCGTTTTGGGGCTTATGCCGCCATCGACCTCGATGTGAATATCGCGGTCACCGATCATCGACTTGATGCGGGCGATCTTGGCGGCCATTTCCGGGATGAAGGCCTGGCCGCCGAAGCCCGGGTTCACCGACATGACCAGCACCAGGTCGAGCTTGTCGAGCACGTATTCCAGCACCGTTTCCGGGGTTGAGGGGTTGAGCGACACGCCGGCCTTCTTGCCCAGCGACCGGATCAGCTGAAGCGTCCGGTCAAGGTGCGGGCCGGCTTCGGCATGGACGGTGATGATGTCGGAGCCCGCCTCGGCAAAGGCCTCGATATAGGGATCGGCCGGGGCGATCATCAGGTGCACGTCGAGCACCTTCCTCGTCACCGGCCGGATGGCCTTCACGATCAGCGGGCCGATGGTGATGTTGGGCACGAAGTGACCGTCCATCACGTCGACATGCACCCAGTCACAGCCCTGCTCGTCGATGGCGCGCACCTCGTCGCCCAGCCGGGAAAAGTCTGCCGACAGGATCGACGGGGCGATGAGGATGGGACGCGCCATGAAGTGGGCCTGCCTTACTTTGCCTTGTGCATGGCGATGGCGGTGTCGGCCATGCGGTTGGAGAAGCCCCACTCGTTGTCGTACCAGCTCATCACCCGCACCAGCGTGCCATCCATCACCTTGGTCTGGTCGAGGTGGAAGGTGGAGGAGTGCGGATCGTGGTTGAAGTCGATCGACACGTTCGGCTGGTCGGTGACGTTGAGGATGCCTTTCAGGTCACCCCTGGCGGCCTTTATCATCGCCTTGTTGACCTGTTCGACGGTGACGGACTTCGACATCACGCACTTCAGGTCGATGACCGACACGTTCGGGGTTGGCACGCGGATGGAAACACCATCGAGCTTGCCGTTGAGTTCAGGCAGAACAAGGCCCACGGCCTTGGCGGCGCCGGTCGAGGTCGGGATCATCGACATGGCGGCGGCGCGGGCGCGGTACAGGTCCTTGTGCATGGTGTCCAGCGTCGGCTGGTCGCCGGTATAGGCGTGGATGGTGGTCATGAAACCATGCTCGATGCCGAAGGTGTCATGCAGCACCTTTGCCACCGGCGCCAGGCAGTTGGTGGTGCACGAGGCGTTGGAGACGACCTTGTGGTCCCTGGTGAGCTTGTCGTGGTTGACACCGTACACAACCGTCAGGTCGGCGCCGCCAGCCGGAGCGGACACCAGCACCTTCTTCGCACCAGCGGTCAGGTGGGCGGATGCCTTGTCCTTCTCGGTGAAGATGCCGGTGCATTCCATGGCAATGTCGACGCCTTCAGCACCCCAGGGCAGCTTCGACGGGTCACGCTCGGCGGTCACCTTGATCCAGCCGGTGCCGCAGTTGATCATGTCGCCCTTGACCTTCACCTCGCCAGGGAACTTGCCGTGCACGCTGTCATAGCGCAGCAGGTGGGCATTGGTCTCGACCGGACCCAGGTCGTTGATGGCAACAACCTTGATGTCCTTGCGGCCAGACTCTGCAATGGCGCGCAGGATGTTGCGCCCGATGCGACCGAAACCATTGATTGCCACACGTACGGCCATGACGTTCGTTCTCCAGATTGATGCGGGCGGCTTGTGCGCCCCTTTCAGGTTGGGTGTGAGTAATGTCCGCGTCTTATAAACCAATCGGCCACAGCGTCAATTGATCGGCCCGTCCGCGTCAAAATGCTTCGGATAAAACGAGGCAAGGCAGACATGCAGCGCCCTCAGCGCCTGCTCGCGGGTAATGGCTGGAGGCGTGTGGCCAAGCGCGATCCAAAGCCCGTCCGTCAGGGCATTGATGACGCGCGCGTCCACCCGCGACGGCGCCGGCCGGTCGTAGCCGCCATGCTCGCACATCTGCGCACACATGGCTTCCAGTGCGGCAAGATATTCGGACTCCTGTTCGCCGTAGAGCGCATCGTAGGCGGGGCGCGACTGGGCCTCGGCCCAGAAGCTCACCCAGGCTTGCAGGGTGCGCAGCGTACAGATCGAGGGCGCAAAGTCAGCCGCGGTCATGGCATAGAGCCGGGCGGCGGGGTCTTCACCAGCCCCGGCCACGGCGGACGTCCAGTTGTCGAGGTACTGGCCGGCCAGATAGCGCAGCGTTTCGGCCAGCAGGGTTTCCTTCGAGGAGAAATGAAAGTTGACGATGCCCATCGAAAGCCCGGCCTGGCGGGCAACGTCACCGATCGTCAGGCTGGCATAGCCACGGGCTGCCAGCACGTCGATGGTGGCCTCGATAAGCTGGCGGCGGCGCACATCGCGCGAAGCCTTGCGGGGTCCCTGCCTGGCAGTGTCCGGCAATTGCTGACTGGCCCTCCTGTCAGGGTTTGCGGCCGCGCACATGGTGCGGGCAATGCTCGCCCAGATCCAGCGCCTTGGTCATCAGCGTCCAGGTCTGGATGTTGTGGTCGACGAGGTCCTGGCCCATGTCTGCCACCGCTCTTTGATAAAGTGGCCCTTGAAGCTGGGCCAGTTCACGCCGCGCCTGTTCGCGGTACCACGGATTGCGGTTGGTCAGGCGGATATCCGCAAAACCGGCGGAGCGCAAGGCATCGTCATAGGTGGCCGGCGAGGCCATGCCGAAGTCGAGCGCCTCGGAGGCGATGTAGGCCTTCATGTCGGGAGAGGGTTCGCCATCGTGCGAGATCAGCCAGTCCGATGCGACGAAAACACCGCCGGGCCTGAGCACCCGGAACACCTCGCGGGCCAGCGCGTGCTTGTCGGGAATATGGACGATGGAGTCCTTCGAGAAAACCACGTCGAAACTGGCATCGTCAAACGGCAGCGGGCCGGGCTCAACCTTGACCAGATCGATCTGGTCCGCAACGCCAGCTTCCCTGGCGCGGTCGCGGGCGGTCTCCAGCACCGGCGCCTCAACATCAATGCCCGTTACCCTTGCCGCGCCGTAGTCTGTCACCAGCAGGCAGTCGATGCCGCCGGCGCCACAGCCGATATCGAGAACGTGCTTGCCCTTGAGGTCTTCTCCCGCAAGCAGGCGGGCAAGTTCATCCGGGCCACCGGGCGACAGCCAGCCGCGCCCCCAGAGCAGTTCGAGGAACCCGATTACCGGTTCCGGATACAGGTCTTCCGCATTGTCCAAAAGGCAGACTCCATTGTTCCCGGGCAACTGAAGCGGAGGATACGTCAACCGCCAACCAGCGCAAGGGGGCCGTTAAGACGCCCCCGCTCAGCGCTGGCGGCGTTCCGGTATCAGTCCTTGCGGGGCAAACCGCAGCACCAGGATGAGGATAAGCCCCATGACCATCAGGCGCATGTGCGCGGCCGAATCGATCAGGTGCGCCCGCAACGGGCTGTCCTGGGCCATGCCGGCGGTAATCACGTCCATGAGCCAGGTGCCCAGCGGTTCGGCCTCGACCCACAGGAACCAGATCAGGAAGCCGCCCAGCACCGCGCCCCAGTTGTTGCCGGAGCCGCCGACGATCACCATCACCCAGATCAGGAAGGTGAAGCGCAACGGCTGGTAGGAGGCGGGCGTGAACTGGCTGTCGAGCGTTACCAGCATGGCACCGGCAATGCCGATCACGGCGGAGCCCAGGATGAACACCTGCAGGTGACGGCCCTTGACGTCCTTGCCCATGGCCTCGGCGGAAATCTCGTTGTCGCGGATGGCGCGCATCATCCGGCCCCATGGCGAGTTGAGCGCCCGCTCGGACAGGAACAGGATCACCAGCAGCACGATGGCAAACAGGCCGGCATATGACAGCTTCACGATCACCGATGACAGGTCAACGATAGACATGCCGAGGCTGTCAGCCCAGGCCTGCACCGCGGCCGATTGCTGCAAGTCGACCTCATAAGGGACGGGCCGTGGCAGGCCGGTCACGTTCTTGACGCCACGGGTCAGCCAGTCCTCGTTCTTGAGGATGGCGACGATGATTTCCGAAATACCCAGCGTGGCGATCGCGAGATAGTCGGAGCGCAGGCCGAGAGTGACCTTGCCGACAACCCAGGCGGCACCGGCTGCAAACAGGCCGCCCACCGCCCAGGCAATGACGATCGGCAGACCGAGCCCGCCGAGATAACCGGTCAGTGCGGAGTCGACCTTCTCGATGGCCGACACGGCGGGGCTGTAGAAGATGCGGGTAACGAAATACCCGGCAATGCTGATCAGCGTCACCAGCACGAGTCGCAGGGTGCCGCGGGTGCGGTAGTAGGCGAAGGTCACCAGCGCGATGGTCACCAGCAGGCACAGCGCCGACAGGGCGATTCCCGTACCCCCTGCTTCCCATGCCTTGGTGACGGGTGGCGCCGACACCAGCACCGCGGCGGCTCCGCCTAGGGCGGCAAAGCCCATGACGCCGACATTCAGCAGGCCGCCATATCCCCACTGGATGTTGACGCCCAGCGCCATGATCGCCGAGATGAGGCACAGGTTGATGATGGTCAGCGCCAGCGTCCAGCTCTGGAAGAAGCCGACGAACAGCAGCAGCGCCGCCATGATGGAAAACAGGGAAACATTGCGGATGTTGATGGTCATACCGACTGCCCCTTGAAGATGCCGGTCGGCCTGACCAGCAGCACGATCACCAGAATGGCGAACGAGATGGCGAACTTGTATTCGGTCGACAGGAACTGGACGAGGCCTTCCGGCGCCAGCACCTCGGGCAGCAGGTAGGCGAGGAACTGCTTGTAGGCGAAGGTCAGGAACACTTCGGAATAGGCAACGATGAAACCGCCGGCGATGGCGCCGAGCGGATTGCCGAGGCCGCCGACAATGGCGGCTGCGAAGATCGGCAGAAGCAGCTGCAGGTAGGTGAACGGCTTGAAGCTCTTGTCAAGGCCATACAGCGTGCCGGCGATGGTAGCGAGCGCGGCCGTCAGCACCCAGGCGACCATCACCACCCGGTCCGGGTTGATGCCGGACAGCAGCGCCAGATCGCGATTGTCGGAATAGGCGCGCATCGACTTTCCGGTGCGCGTCTTGTTGAGGAACCAGAAAAGTGCGGCAACGCAGATGACTGTCACCGCAATGGTGATGGCCTGGGTCATCTTGATGACCATCACCTGCTGCAGGCCGGTGGCGTCGCGGAACTGGGCGGCGCTGAGCAGGAAGCGTTCGCCATCGGTGAAGACGCGGTCATCCGGGCCGATCACGAAGCGGACGATGCCGTTGTAGAAGAACATCACGCCCAGCGAGGCGATCAGGAAGATGACCGGGGTCGATTTCTTCTTGCGATGGAACCTGTAGACCAGCCGGTCGCTGACGAGCAGCAGCACGATTGCCACGGCGATGCCGACCGGCAAGGCCAGCAGCGCGGTGGGCAGCGGGCCGAACGACACGCCCCAGCTCTGCAGCAACCAGGTGAACAGGATGCACGCCATGGTGCCGATGGCCATGGTCTCGCCGTGGGCGAAGTTCGAGAAGCGCAGGATGCCGTAGATCAGCGTGACGCCGAGCGCGCCCAACGCCAGCTGGCAGCCATAGGCCGTTCCCGGCACGAGGACGAAGTTGCCCAGCAGGGCCATGGCATTGAGAAAATCCATCACATCAGCCCCCCAGGAATGCCCGGCGTACTTCCGGGTCCGCCAGCAAGGCCTGGCCTGTGTCGGTATAACGGTTGGCGCCCTGCACCAGCACGTAGCCCTTGTCGGCGATCTCGAGCGCGTGGCGGGCGTTCTGTTCGACCATCAGGATCGCGATGCCGGTGCGGGCGATCTCGATGATGCGATCGAACAGTTCGTCCATGACGATGGGTGAAACGCCGGCCGTAGGCTCGTCCAGCATCAGCACCTTGGGCTTGGTCATCAAGGCGCGGCCCACGGCGACCTGCTGGCGTTGGCCGCCCGAGAGCTCACCGGCGGGCTGGCGGCGCTTCTCCTTGAGCACCGGAAACAGGTCGAACACCTGCGCCATGGTGCCGGAAATGTCGTCGTCGCGGATGAAGGCTCCCATCTCCAGGTTTTCCTCCACCGACATGGAGGTGAAGACGTTGCTGGTCTGCGGCACGAAGCCCATTCCCTTGTGCACGCGCGCCTGTGGCGCAAGGCCGGTAATGTCCTCGCCATCCATCACGACGCGGCCCTGGCGCAGGTTCAGCATGCCGAAAATGGCCTTCATGGCGGTCGACTTGCCTGCCCCGTTGGGCCCGACAACCACGGCGATTTCACCCTTTTCCACCCCAATGGTGCAGTCGTTCAGGATGTCCGCCCCGCCATATCCGCCCGTCATGTGTTCACCGGTGAGGAAAGCCATGGTCAGGCGATCTCCTTGATCGGCTTGTTCTTCAGGCCGGTGCCAAGGTAGGCCTCGATCACGTCCTCGTTGTTCTTCACTTCTTCCGCCGTGCCTTCAGCCAGCACCTTGCCCTCGGCCATGCAGATCACGGGGTTGCACAGCCGGCCGATGAAATCCATATCGTGCTCGATCATGCAGAAGGTGTAGCCGCGCTCCTTGTTGAGCCGGATGATGGCGTCGCCGATGGTGTTCAGCAGCGTGCGGTTGACGCCGGCGCCGACCTCGTCGAGAAACACGATCTTTGCATCCACCATCATGGTCCGGCCCAGCTCCAAGAGCTTCTTCTGGCCGCCCGAAAGATTGCCTGCCAGTTCATCTGCAACATGTGAAATCTGCAGGAAGTCCAGCACCTCATTCGCCCTGGCGCGGATATCCTCTTCCTGCTGGCGGACCTGAGCCGGATGGAGCCATGCGTGGATGAGGCTCTCACCCGCCTGATTGGGGGGCACCATCATCAGGTTGTCGCGGACGGTCAGCGTCGAGAACTCGTGGGCGATCTGGAAGGTGCGCAGCACACCCTTGGCGAACAGCTCGTGCGGGGTAAGGCCGGTGATGTCCTCGCCGTCCAGCATCACCCGGCCGGAGGTGGGCTTGTAGAGCCCGGCGATGACGTTGAACAGCGTCGTCTTGCCGGCACCATTCGGCCCAATAAGGCCGGTAATGCTGCCGGTCTCAATGGTCAACGACGCGCCGTCAACAGCCCTCAGTCCGCCGAAGTGCTTGTGCACGTTTTCGACGGAGATCTTGGCGGAATTGCTCATCGGCCAAGCCCCATCCCCATTTCGATCAAAAGTCAAAAAAGAACCCGGGCCAATTCTTGAGCCCGGGTTCTTCGCCTTGTTCAACCGCTTAGCGGAACTTCACGACCGAGATCTCACCATCCTTGATTTCGATCTCGCGATAGTTGCCGGCGCTTTCGCCAGGGCCTACCAGTTCAACAGCGGAGGCGCCGACATAGTCGATTTCGCCACCGTCCTTGAGGATCTTCAGGGCCTTCTCCAGCTCACCGGGGAAGATCTTCTCGCCCGGTGCGTTTGCGACGTCCATAACCTTTTCCTTCAGCTTGGCGCTGTCGGTGGAACCGGCTGCCTGCATGGCAAGCAGGATCAGTGCGGCCGCATCGTAGGATTCAGCCGCGAAGGCGGAGGTGCCATCAAAGCCGGCTGCCTTTGCCATTTCCTGGAAGGTAGCCGCACCGGGGCTGTCGGTGCCCGGGTTGGCGCCATAGGAGCCGTTCAGGCCCGCACCGATAGCCTTCGGAAGGGCAGAGCCGACCATGCCGTCGGGCAGATAGAAGGTGCTGAAGGCGCCGGTGTCGAGAGCGCCCTGGATGATGCCCTTGCCGCCCTGGTCGAGGTAACCGGCGACGACGAGAACTTCGCCGCCTGCCTGCGCCAGCGCACCGACTTCAGCCGAGTAGTCACCCTTGCCGTCCTCGTGAGGAGCAGAGATGGTTACCGTGCCGCCAGCAGCTTCAAAGTTCTTCTGGATCGATTCAGCCAGGCCCTTGCCGTAGTCGTTGTTGGTATAGGTCATGGCAATGGTCTTCACACCCTTTTCCATC
This sequence comes from Anderseniella sp., assembly GCA_036350935.1. GTDB lineage: Bacteria > Pseudomonadota > Alphaproteobacteria > Rhizobiales > Aestuariivirgaceae > Anderseniella. The sequence goes on from JAZBOA010000133.1 coordinate 13,136, forward strand.
AGGATGTCGCGGACGATCTCTCCCTGCCGGGCGTCGGACGGCGCTGTGCGGAAGAACAGGCCGTCATCCTCGGCCGTGGACAGGCCCGGGGAGGTGGCGGACGGAGAAATCATCACGATGCCGTTCGGACGGGCGACGTTCTGCAGCGTTGCGCCGGTAACGCCGGAGCAGTCCCCACCGACGATGGCCTTCACCTTGTCGGTGGTAACCAGGCGTTCGGCAGTGGCAGTGGCGGCAGCTGCATCCACACAGGTTGTGTCGCCGCGCACGGCCTCAATCTTGACGCCGTCGAGCAGCGCGCCGCTGTCAGACACTTCCTTGATGGCCATTTCAGCGGCAGGCGCCATGTTGGCCACGATGGATTCAAGCGGGCCGGTGAGACCCAGGAACACACCAACCTTGATGTCTTCCGCCAGTGCGGCCGACGACAATACAGTCGATGCGGCCAGTGCGATAACAAGCTTCCTCATTCAAACCTCCCTTGAAAGCTGGCTTCGATGGATGACATCAAAGCACTATTGATTGCCTGAGTCACCTGTCTCAAAAGACTAAATTTCGTACAGGTTAAAGTGGATTCAACCATCATGCACGAGCAACCGGCAACCGGTGCGGACGAGCCGGAACGGTTTTGGAACAGCGGGCAAGATGACTGTTTCACGCCCGGCTTTTCTGCTATCTGGTCCGCATGACACAGACCCGATCCATCACCATTGTCCGCCCTGACGACTGGCACCTGCACCTGCGCGACGGCGCCATGCTCGAGGCCGTGCTGCCCCATTCTGCCGCCCATTTCGCGCGCGCCATCGTGATGCCGAACCTGGTGCCACCGGTGGTGACCGGCGAACAGGCGGCTGCCTATCGCGAGCGGATCCTGGCGGTCATGCCCGATGGCATGGCGTTCGAACCGCTGATGACGCTGTACCTGACCGAGGCGACCGACCCGGATGACGTGGCCGCCGCCCATGCGTCCGGACTGATCAAGGCAGTGAAGCTCTATCCGGCAGGCGCGACGACCAATTCACAATCAGGCGTGCGCGACTTCACCAAGGTGCAGGGTGTGCTGGAACGGATGGCGGAGATCGGCCTGCCGCTGTGCGTGCACGGCGAGGTGACCGACGCGGACGTCGACATCTTTGATCGCGAAGCCGTTTTCATCGACCGGGTGCTGGACCCTGTTCGCCGCCGCGTGCCCGGGCTCAAGGTGGTCATGGAGCACGTCACCACCGAAGACGCGGTGCACTATGTAGGCGCGGATTCATCGGGCCGTCTGGGCGCCACAATCACCACGCACCACCTGATCATCAACCGCAACCACATCCTCGCCGGCGGAATCCGGCCGCACTATTATTGCCTGCCGGTGGCAAAGCGCGAGAAGCACCGGCTGGCGCTGCGCGCAGCCGCGACCGGCGGCGACAAGCGCTTCTTCATTGGCACCGATTCAGCACCCCATACAGATGCAGCCAAACTGTTGCCGTGCGGATGTGCCGGTTGCTTCACCGCCCCCAACACCATGAGCCTGCTGGCGCACGTGTTCGAGGAGGAAGGCGCGCTCGACAGGCTGGAGGGGTTCACGTCGCTCAACGGGCCTGCATTCTACGGACTGCCGGCGAACACGGAAAGGATGACACTCGTCAAACAGGATGATCCGGTCCGGTTTCCGGACCACATCGAAACAGGCGCTGGTCCGGTCACGGTGTTCGATCCCGGCTTCCAGGTGTTCTGGCAGGTGCAGGCCTGACACAAGTGCGGCTGCTTTTCGTATCCCATTGCTTTCCCCTTGCCGGTGAACCGATGAGCAAGATCGGCGGGATGCAGCGTGTCGGCATCGACATGCTGCAGCACCTCAGGTCGCGCGGCGACATCGAGGTCAGCGAGCTGTTGTTGCGCACGCCCCGCGGCAAGGAGGCGTGGTACCTGGTTCCGTTCCTGCTGCGCAGCTATTTCGAGATCCGCAGGCGCATGGCGGCGGGCGAGGTTGACGCGGTGCTGTTCTCGGCCATGCCGTCGGCGGTGCTGGCCAGCGTACTCGCCGGACCGGCAAGACGCACGGGCGTGGCGCTGATGGCGATCAGCCACGGGCATGACGTGATCGCCGATTTCGCTCCCTACCAGTGGCTGGTGCGCCGGGTGATGGCGCGGCTGGACGCCATGCTGCCGGTCAGCCGCTCGACCGGCCAGCAATGTATCGACCGGGGACTAGATCCGCAACGGCTGTTCGTGACGCCCAACGGCATCGATCCGGACCGGTTCGGGACCACGTTTCCCGGTGTGGCCGCCAAGCGGCCGGCGCGGCGCAAGCTGCTGGAGCAGCATTTTCCCCAGCTGGCGGCTGTGACGGATGAGGCTGATCTGCTGCTGTGTTCCGTCGGACGGCAGGTGAGGCGCAAGGGGCACGCCTGGTTCATCCGCGAGGTCATGCCGGGCACGCCGGCGAACGTGCACCTTGTGCTGGGCGGCACAGGGCCGGAAGCTGCCAGCATCGCCGAGGCCACGCGGCTGGCCGGATTGGCCGGACGGGTTCATGCACTGGGCATGGTGCCGGAGGAAAAGCTCGCACTGCTGTATTCAGCCTGCGACCTGTTCGTGATGCCCAACATCCCGCTGGCCGGCGACATGGAAGGCTTTGGCGTGGTGATGCTTGAGGCTGGCCTATGCGGCATGCCGTCGATCGGAACACGGATCGAGGGAATTGCCGACGTGATCAGCGATGGCAAGAACGGCTTCGGCATAGAGCCGCTCGATGCGGACGGGTTCGTCAGCACCATCAGCCGGTTTGCCGCCAAGCGGTCCAGGCTGGATGCGCTGAGCGTCAGCGCCAGGGCCCATACCCTGAAAACCTTCGGCTGGAGCGAGATCGCCGGACGGGTGGCGGACACCGTCAGGCTGGTGGTCAACCGCAAAAGGCAAGGCTAGCACGCAGGACTAGCCGACCGGACGGTCCTTCCACTGCACCCGGTGGCCCGAGCGCCTGCGCACGAACGCCACCCACTGCAATCCAACCAGAACCGCAACGCCAAGCGGGTGCAGCAGCGCGCCAAGCCATGACAGCCGGAAGCGCAGCGCCATCACGAAGCGGGTGAGCCACGGCAGCACGGCAGCGGCAACGGCCAGATGCAACGTGGCCCCGGTGATCCCGGCGTTCCATGCCCAAAGGGCAAGCAAGGGCGGAATGACGTGACCGCCCAGCAAAAGTACGGTCCACACCGGCAGGCCGACCGGTGTGGCCATGCCCTCATGAGCGTTCTTCATCAGGCCGTTGAACACCTGCGGGCCGGTCTCGTACATACGGGTGGCGGAAATGCCGGTAATATCGGCCAGGTCGGTGCGATGACCAGCAGCGCGGAAGAAGCGTGGCAGCATGACGCCATCGTGCACCGAGTGCTTGATGCGCTCATGGCCACCCACGTCGAAATAGGCCGGCAGATGAACTGCAATGAGCTGCCCGCAGGCTGTAGCAAATGCGGCCGAGTTGGTGAACTTTACACCGATGAAGGGCAGGTAGCCCAGCAGCACGGTGTGGATCAGCGGAATGAGCAGCTTCTCCCAGAAGCTGCCGGTGATCTGGCGCGGGAAACCGGACAACAGTTTCAACTCGGGCCGGCGGGCAAATTCCGAGGCGATGCGCGCCAGCGCATCAGGCTCCAGCGTCACGTCTGCATCAAGAAACACCGCGTGTTGATGGCGGGCCTGTCTGGCGAGAAAGAAGCAGGCGTGGTTCTTGCCCATCCAGCCCGCGGGCAGCGCGGGCGTTGTGACCAGCCTGAGACGGTTGTCCCTCGCCGCGAAGGCCTGAACGATTTCGGCGGTGCGGTCGGTGGAGCTGTCGTCAGCCACGATGACCTCGAAGTCAACGCCGCGGCTGGCCAGCACCGACGTGAGCACCGGCGAGATGCGGGCCTCCTCGTTGCGGGCAGGGATGAGCACCGACACGGCCGGCATCCCCGGCTCATGTTTGCGGCTCAGCGGCCAGTACAGCGCCAGGTTGATGACGCCCATCACGGGCGTCACCATGGCGATCACGAAAACGATCTGAACCAGCAGTTCGCCCATCTTTGCGTCAATCCCTGTTTCTGCCGCGTCCGGCGCTGCCGTGAGCGGCCGAGAAGCGTTCCCCGCGCAGCAGCGCCTTCACGTAACGCCATCCGTCATAGATGTAGTTCACACCCGTCGTGCCGTCGATGAAGGTGGTGAAGCGGGCAGGATCGCGAGATATTGCAGCTTCCGCCAGTTCATTCTGGGCGGTGGTCAACGCCTGTTCAAGGTGGCGGTTCCATTCATCAACGTCGCGGCTGACGGTGGCGGTATCAACCGGATCACCGAAATGAACCAGAAGTTCCGGTCTGGCCTCATTCCAGAACACCAGTTCGATCGCCATGGGGATTGCAATGGCGCCGCTGTCCCGCGCCAGGCGGGCGAGCCCCCCCTGGAACCGGACCGGACGGGCGCGCACATCAGCGAACTCGCCTTCCGGGGTCATCCAGACGCCGTTGCCGGGCCTTGCCAGCAGGCCGCGCGACACCTGCAGGAAGCGGGCAGCGCCGCGCACGGAATCCTGCTCGACGCCGAATATGCCGATCTTCTGCATAAAGGCGTATTTCTTCAGGGCATCGGCGTCCATCGGCCCGAAAGCCGTATGGGACGGGAACTTCGCCCTCGACGTCACAAAGAAGATGAGCGGGTCGTACCAGCTTGAATGGTTGGAGAACACGATCATGCCGCGCTCGCGCGGTATGCCGGACGGCACCTCACCCAGAATGCGGAACGCCGTGAACCGCTTGGCGATCAGCCGCTGGCAATACAGGTCAAAGACGCGGCTGACGCGTGCTGAATGGCGGGCAAGGACCTCGTCTGCAGCTTTGGTGTCGCGTCCACTCAAGGTCAGCCTTGCCCCGCAGCCGTCAGACGGCGATGTCCTGGTTGAGAAGTTCACTGGTGATGCGCGCAGACTCGAAAATCACCGGCAAGCCGGAGCCCGGGTGAGTGCCGCCGCCAACGAGGTACACCCGCTCCAGATCCTCGTACCGGTTGTGCGGACGGAAGCACAGCATCTGGTCCAGCGTATGGCTCATGTTGAAGGTGGCGCCCTTGTAGATGTGCATATCGGATTCCCAGTCGTCCGGCGTCACCATCTTCTCGTAGCGGATGCGGTCCCGGATATCGGGAATGCCCATCAGCGACAGCCGGTCCAGTGTCTTCTCGCGGAAGCCGGCGGCCTCCTTCTTCCAGTCGACGTTCGGCGTCCGGTGCGGCACCGGCACGAGCACATACAGCGTGGAATGCCCCTCCGGCGCCAGAGTCTCGTCGGTGATGCAGCCGTTCTGCACATACAACGAAGGCGCACTGGGCAGCACCATCTTTGTCTGGATCTCGTCAATATTGCCGTTGAAATCTTCCGCCAGCAGGATGCTGTGGTGCGGGACGTTTTCCAGCTTGCCCTCAAGCCCCAGGTACAACATGAACGTGGAGCAGGAGAATTCCTGCTTGGCGATCTTGCGGTCGTTCCAGGTCTTGCGCATCTCGTTTGGCACCAGCTTGGGCAGCACGTGTGCGAAGTCGGCGTTCATCACCAGGCCGTCAAGTTCGTAGGTTTCCTTGTCGGTGGTGACCGACTTGGCGCGCTTGCCGTCGAAACCGATCGACTTGACCTCTTCTTCAAGTTTCAGCTTGACGCCCATTTCGACGGCGATCTCGCCCATGCGCTGCATGACGGCGGTGCAGCCGCCGACCGGATGCCAGATGCCGTATTCATGCTCGAGGAACGCGAGGATGGTGAACAGCGAGGGGCACTTGAACGGCGACATGCCGAGATACTTTGCCTGGAACGAGAAGGCGCGGCGAACCCGCGGATCCTTGAAATAGCGTTCCAGGTCTTTCTCGAGCGAGCGCTGCGGGTTGATCCACGGCAGCGCCTTGAGCACGTCAGGCCGCAGGAAGTCGGTCATGCTGGCGAACGGATTTTCCAGCACGGTGCGGAATTTCTCCAGCTTCTTGCGGTTGTCGCGCATATAGCGATCGAGGTTCTCTGCGTCGGCAGGCGAGAGCTTGGCGATCTCGGCCTTCATGGCCTCCTCGCCGCTGACCACGTCAAGGTGACCGCCCTGCTCGTGAACGACCCGGTACATGGGCTCGACGCGCTTGATCGGCACCTCGCGCCAAAGGTCGTAGCCGCAATAGGTGAAAATCTCGGACAGGATGCGGGGATACAGGAAGAACGTGGGACCAATGTCGAACGTGTAGCCTTCAGCCTTGATGGAGCCAGTTCGGCCACCAACCCGGGAATGACGCTCGATCAGGGTCACGTCATAGCCGCGGCGCTTGAGAATCATGGCAGAGGCAAGGCCGCCCGGTCCGGCGCCGACGATAACGATACGCGGTGTAGTGGAAGACATGTGTTCTTGTTTCTTCAGCAGTTCAAAAAGGGAAGCCCGTAATGGCTGGTCGAAGCAGGCCCGCCCAACGTGCCTGGAAAACCGATCGGTTCTTATACTGCCTGGCGGCAGATTTAGAACCCCTGTCAGACTACGACCATTTGCCGCTTGTCAATTATCCCCAACGGTTTTGGTTCCCGGCTCCGCAACATTTGCGTGGCGGGTTTCCTTTTGCAGTCAAAACGGCTAGTTACAAGTCCGGTCAAAGACATTTCAAGCACCAGTTGCGAAACCAGCCAGAGGCCCAGCGCCACATGCCGGTCATCTCGGTATCAGAGCTCATCAAATCCTATCCGGGCCGCAAGGCAGTCAATGGCATCTCGTTCGAGGTGCTGAAGGGCGAAACCTTTGCCCTGCTGGGACCGAACGGCGCCGGCAAGACCACAACCATCGAGATCCTGGAGGGCTACCGGCTGGCGGACAGCGGAACCGTCAGGGTACTGGGCCTCGACCCGCAGGCCGACCGCATGGAGCTGAAGCAACGCACCGGCCTGGTGCTGCAGACCACCGCCCTTGAACCCGAGCTGACAGTCGGCGAAACCATTTCGGCGTTTGCCCGGCTCTACGTCAAGCCGGAGCCTGCAGGCAAGATACTGGAGGCTGTCAACCTCGCCCATCTCACCGGAAACCGGGTTGGCAACCTGTCTGGCGGCCAGAAACGAAGGCTGGAAATCGCCCTGGGCATTATCGGCGGCCCCGAACTGCTGTTCCTGGACGAGCCGACGACGGGGCTTGATCCGGAAGCGCGGCGGAAGATCTGGACGCTGATCCGGCGGCTCAACGAAGAGGGCTGCACCATCCTGCTGTCCTCGCATTACATGGACGAGGTCAAGGCGCTGGCAGACCGGATGGCCATCATGGTCGACGGCAGCATCGCCGCCGAAGGCAGGCCCGAGGAATTGCAGACGCTGCATGCCACTCACGCCACGATCCGCTTCGACACCTTTGGCCGGCCGCTGCCAGGCATGCCAGCCGCCCTTGCCGGAAAAGTGCGGGTTGAGCATGGCGTGGCTGTCATCGACACGCCGGACCCGGTGCCGGTGTTGCACGAGCTGACCAGCTGGGCCATTCAGCACAAGGTCGATCTCGCCTCGCTTTCGGTGAGCCGGCAAAGCCTTGAGGATATCTACCTGAAGCTGGCAGGCAGGCGTGCCGCCGCACCTGTGAAGGAGGCGGCGGAATGACCATGCTTTTCCAGGAAGCGCTGCACCAGCTGAAGCTGTTCGCCCGGCGGCCAGTGGCGATGTTCTTCGTCATCGCCATGCCGTTGATGCTGCTGCTGGTGCTCACCCAGCTTTTCGGCAATGAGCGCATCGAAGGGCTGGGGCTCAATACCGCGCAGTTCTACACGCCAGCGCTGGCCGTATTCGGCGTGGTGATGGCCTGCTATACCTACCTCGCCGTGTCCACCGCAACGGCGCGCGATCTCGGCATCCTCAAGCGCATTCGCGGCACGCCGATGCCGCCGTGGGTCTATATCTGCGCGCGCATTCTCGCCGTTTCCGTCATTGCGTTCACGTCGCTGGTGCTGGTGATCGGCACTGGCGCGCTGGTGTTCGGCGTCGAGATCATCTGGGACAGGGTGCCGGCCGCCATCATCGTCGCCATTGCCGGCGCGCTGTGTTTTGCAGCGTTGGGCATGATGATCACCGCGTTGTTCCGCTCGTCGGAGACGGTGCAGGCTGCCACCAGCGCCACCATAATGCCGCTTGCCTTCATCTCCGACATCTTCGTGCGGCCCAATTCGGAAACCTCCGAATGGATACCGGTCATCGGCAACATGTTCCCGTTGCGGCACTTCTCGGTGGCGTTCCAGCATGCCTTCGACCACGCCTACGAGGGCTCGGGCTTTGCCTTGCCGGACAGCGAAGGGATCGTGTTCTCCATCCTTCCGCATCTCGGCGTTATGGCGCTGTGGGGCATCGGCGCCGCCTTTATTGCGGCACGCTTCTTCAACTGGGATACGCGGGCCAGCTGAGATCCTGTCGACGAACCGGCCAGAGATCAGGCAGGCATCATGAACAGCCATAGCAACCATGATGACCCCGTCATCATCCTTGACGGACGGCAATCCGAAACAGCGGCGGCAATCCAGCGCGGTGTCGGGCGCATGCTCCGCGGGGCCGGCTTTGCCAGCATCTGTGAACTGTCACTGGCGAACGGCCGGCGCGCCGACGTCATGGCGCTTGGACGCAAAGGCGAGATCTGGATCGTCGAGATCAAGTCATCGCCGGCCGATTACCTCAGCGACAGCAAGTGGCGCGACTACATGGACTACTGCGACCGGTTCTATTTCGCCATTCCGCCAGAGATGGACGCCAGGCTGATCGACGAGCAAGCGGGACTGATCGTCGCCGATGCATGGGGAGCGGAGATCGTGCGCGAAGCTACCGAAGCGCCGCTGGTGGCGGCGCGGCGCAAGGCGGTGACGCTGCAGATGGCAAGAGCCGCGGCCATGCGGTTGCAAACGGCTTCAGACCCCAATGCCGAGGGTTTGCTGTAACAGCCGGCGCAGACAGATCAGCGCGGCGCCCGTTTGGCGAGGATGCGCTGCAGGGTACGCCGGTGCATGTTGAGGCGGCGCGCGGTCTCGGACACATTGCGGTTGCACAGTTCATAGACCCGCTGGATGTGCTCCCAGCGCACCCGGTCGGCCGACATCGGGTTTTCCGGCAAGGCAGCGCGGTTGTCGGTCTCGGCCATCAAGGCGCCGTAGACCGCGTCGGCATCTGCAGGCTTGGACAGATAGTCCGCCGCGCCGATCTTCACTGCCGATACCGCCGTTGCGATGTTGCCATAGCCGGTAAGCACCACGGCACGGGCTTCAGGGCGCAGATTGTGAATGGCTTCGACGACATCAAGGCCATTGCCGTCCTCGAGCCGCAGATCGACCACTGCATAGGCTGGCGGGTCGCGGCGGACTTCAACCATCGCCTCGGCCACGCTTTGCGCCATGCGGACCTCGAAACCGCGGGTTTCCATGGCGCGGGCAAGCCGCTGCAGGAATGGCCGGTCATCGTCGACCAGCAGCAAGGATTTCGGTCCCTCGGAGAGGCTGTCATTCATCGGTATCGTTTCCAGTGCCGTTGATATCTGGACGCGAGAGGCGGACGCGCCGGTCCCTGAACGTCAAAAAGCCCTCTAATGTTGCCCAGTCAACGCAAAATCACAAGCCACCTGAACCGCCTGCACTCACCTCGATGCTCTCGCGGGGCCACACGATGCGGACCACAGCGCCGGTTTCCGGCGCTGCCCGGTTTGCCAGAGTAACCTGCGCGCCGGAGCGTTCGAGCAGTGTCTTGGCAATGAAGAAGCCCAGCCCCATGCCGCCAGTGCCATCGCGCCGGGTACTCTCGGTGACCGCATAGCGGCTCCTCGTAGTAACAAACGGGTCACCCAAACGTTCCATGATATCTGCCGGGAAGCCATGGCCATCGTCGCTTATGGTGAGGCTGAGTTGCTCCTGGGACCAGGAAATGCGCACCGTCACCCTGGTGCGGGCAAAATCGACGGCATTCTCCATCAGGTTCA
>JAZBOA010000134.1:0-13188 GCA_036350935.1 Anderseniella sp.
ACAGCGCCATCCTGATCGACACTCGACATCAACTCTTCCCTTTCGCGCAGCCGCTTCATCAGGACGCTGGTGCGCCGGTCGATGAAACGCTGTGTCAGCCGTTCATGCAAGGCGTCTGACAGCCTGTCTTCCATTGCCCTTGCCCGCTCCTGCCAGTGGACCGGATCTTCAAGCCAGCCGGGCCGGTTGGCCACGAAGGTCCAGGTGCGCACGTGGGCGATGCGGTTGGACAAGGTGTCTATATCGCCGTTGGTGTTGTCGCAATAACTCAACTGCCTGGCAAACCACTGGTGGTCGATGCGGCCCGCATCAACAAGAAACCGGAAGATACTGGCGACAAGATGGGCATGCTCTGCGCCGGTAATGTTGCGGTAGTCCGGCAGCTGGCAGGCCTGCCACAGCAACTCCACCCGGTCCGCAGATGCCGCGCGCGCCTCGATCTCGCGATCGCGGGAGAGCAGCGACAGTGTCTCGATGTCGGCACCGGCGCGGGCCCTGGTCAGTCCGTCACGGTTGGGCAGGGCGTTCAGGGACGCCAGCAGCCGGTCGATGGAGTGAAAGTTCAGGTTGCGGTTACGCCACTGCAACACCTTGAGCGGTTCGAACCGGTGGTTCTCCAGCATCTCGATGGTGTCGGCGTCGATTTCGCCCGCATCCCCGGTCAGGCCAAACGTGCCATCATTCATGTAGCGCCCGGCGCGCCCGGCGATCTGGCCCATCTCCGCCGGGGCAAGGTTGCGGAACTGGAAACCGTCGAACTTGCGGGTGGCGGCAAAGGCAACATGGTCGATGTCCATGTTGAGCCCCATGCCGATGGCGTCGGTGGCGACGATGTGGTCCACGTCGCCGGACTGGTACAGCTCGACCTGGGCGTTGCGGGTGCGGGGGCTGAGCGCGCCCATGACCACCGCCGCGCCGCCGCGCTGGCGGCGGATCAGCTCGGCCACCGCATAGACCATCTCGGCGGAAAAGGCGACGATGGCGGTGCGCTTGGGCAACCGGGTGATCTTCTTCGCTCCGGCATAGGTCAGCCGCGAGAAACGTGGCCTTGAAACGAAGTTGACCCCGGTAAGCAGCTTCTCGATCAACGGCCGCACCGTTGACGCGCCCAGCAGCATGGTCTCGTTCAGCCCGCGCGCATGCAGCAGGCGGTCAGTGAAGACATGGCCCCGGTCCAGATCGGCGGCAAGCTGGATCTCGTCGATGGCCATGAACGAGACAGGCAGGTCCATCGGCATGGCCTCGACCGTGCACACCCAGTAACGCGGCGATGGCGGGATGATCTTTTCCTCGCCCGTCACCAGGGCGACCGACATCGGGCCGGAGCGTGCGGCGATGCGGTCATAGACTTCCCGGGCCAGCAGCCTCAGCGGCAGGCCGATCATGCCGGATGGATGGCCGAGCATCCGCTCGACCGCGTGGTGCGTCTTGCCGGTGTTGGTGGGCCCCAGAATGGCTGTGACGGTACTGCGTGCGGCCATGCCTGTCAGGGTCTCTTTGGGTGAGCCCGGCCGGTGGATTCAAACACGAACAAGCCATGTCCGAATCATGAATCCGGCCGGATTCATGTTGTGTTCACTGCTATATGTAGTGCAGTGGACCTGCGCAAACCACAATAATGGGGGCTTCTTCAGCAGATTATTTCGACGCCAGCGACTGGCCGTTGAAGGGCTTGCCATTGATGGTGGCGCGGTTTGCATAGGCCACGAAGTCCTTGCCCCTGATCTTCCCGGTGACGCCGACCAGCACGTTGATCGGGCGGCCAAGACTGCTCGACTCGACCGGCGCGAACCAAACATTGAAGGTGGGCGGGTTCTTGCGGTACTTTTCCACCGTGCCCGGCGACAGGCCGGCGATGGTCGAGTAGACCATGCGGCAGACAACCGCCGGACCGCGATAGACGCCGCCGTCCTTGTCGTGGAAGGTGTCTTCCTTGATCTTGGTCAGGCTAAGTTCGAACACTTCCTTGCCATTGTAGACGCGGTGGGTGCCGTTGCACGGATTGGCTTCGCTCGACGTTGCCAGGTTCATGATCGAGCTCAGCGTATCGCGCACACCCTTGGCCGAGGCTGCGTCCAGCTTGGCGGCTGTTTCCGCATTTACACCCGGCGTACGCTTGGAGCTTGCTGGTGTCAGGCCCTTGAAGCTGACCGCGTAATTGCTGGACCGGCCCTTTTCCTCCACGCCCATGGTGAAGCTGCGCGGCATTGCGCCCTTCGGGGTAAAGGTGCCCGCGGTCTCCATGTCGAGCTTGATATCGACCAGCAGCGAGGCAAGTCCCTTGGGCCGCAGCCTGGCCTTGGCGCTGTAGGACTTCGGCTCGATGCTGGCGTCATAATTGAGTGCGAAAGCGCGCATGCCACGAGTATAGACGTCGTACTGCACCGACAGCTGTTCCGCCGCCTGGGCGCTGGTGCTGGCTGTGGCAAGCCCGGTGGCTGCCAGACCGGCGGTCATCGTTGCAGCCGCCAGAAGGGAATGCAGTGCCGTCTTGGTCATGCTGGCTATCATACCTCCGCAAAGTTCGAACCGGATTGCCGGTGACCTAGCGCGACCGGCATGAACTGAACATGAACAGCCGGTGAGAACCGGCTCTTACTGGTGCTAGAGCCAGTTTGTGCCAGCAATGTGGTCTGCGAAAGCCTGATCACGCATTATTGAGGGCAATGTGCCGAGACAGGACAGGGGCGGCACCTGCGGCACAGTTGGGCTTGACGCGGCGGGCCCTGTTGCATATAGAACCGCGATGAATTTGCTCCGGCCCTCTGGCCGGACTTTTTTCTGCTGGCAGCGGCGGTTTGGCCGGACAGCAGGAAAACCTGGAAAAACTGGAGTTACATGTCATGTCCCGCCGTTGTGAACTGACCGGCAAGGGCGTACTGACCGGCAACAATGTCAGCCACGCCAACAACAAGAGCCGCCGCCGCTTCCTGCCGAACCTGTGCCAGGTGCACCTGATCAGCGATGCCCTGGGCCAGGACTTCGCCCTCAAGGTGTCGGCTGCAGCATTGCGCTCGGTCGAGCATCGCGGTGGCCTCGACGCCTTCCTGCTCAAGGCCCGCGACACTGAACTGTCGACCAATGCGCAGCGCATCAAGCGGCAGGTCGAGAAGAAGCTGGCAGCAGCTGCCGCCGCCTGAACAGTCTTCACCGGTTTTTGAAATTGCAGACGGCTGCTCCTGACGGGGCGGCCGTTTTCGTTGATACTGCAGACCATGACAGACGAACCAGCAGGCAAACCGCGCAAACCGGCGGCCCCGCGCGACGGTACCCCCCAGGTGCATGGCAGCGCTACCGTGACCGGCAGTTCGCTCGGGCGTTTCTGCGAAGTGAAGGAACGGGTGCTGATCCGCTCAAGCGAACTGGGCGACTACACCTATGTCGAGCGGCACAGCGAGCTGATCTACACGACTACCGGCAAGTTCTGCGCCATTGCGGCTGATGTCCGGCTCAATGCCCTGAACCACCCGGTGGAGAGGGTCAGCCAGCACAAGTTCACCTACCGGCCCAACGAGTATTTCACCGGCAAGAAGCTGGACAAGGCGTTTCGCGAGCAACGTCTCACCGGGGGCCGCGTCATGCTGGGCCACGACGTGTGGGTCGGCCATGGCGCCATCGTGCTGCCGGGCGTGAACATCGGTACCGGTGCGGTGATCGGTGCGGGTGCGGTGGTGACCCGCAACGTTGAACCTTATGCGATCGTCGCCGGCGTGCCGGCCCGGTTCGTGCGCTGGCGGTTCGCGCCCGATACGGTACAGCGGCTGTTGAAGCTTGCCTGGTGGGACTGGAGCCACGACAGGCTTGCGGATGCAGTCGAGGACATGCAGACGCTCACGGCGGAGCAGTTCTGCGACAGGCATGATGGCGGGATCGAGGTCTGAGGCTTCAGTCCAGGTCAAGCCGGAACTGGAACATCACCGTGTCCTGGATCGAGCGGTTGAAGTTGTCGTCGGAGATCACGGTGATGATCGTACCGCGCTCGTCGGCATGGGCGGCGATGCCTTCCATGTTGTCGATCTTCCAGGCGTGGATCTTGCCTTCAAAAACCCGTTTACCGGCCCCGGCTTTCGGTTTCTCCAGGTCCGCAACCTTGAACCGCCGCATTGCCATGCCGACCCTGATGGGCGGGGTGAAACTGCGCTCCACGGTGATGATTTCCTCGCCGCCGGGCAGGATGGCGAGGCCTGTCACGCGGTAATCCTCAAGGCGGGTGATGTGAAACTCGTGCGTTCTGCCCTTGCGCCACAGCCAGCCGCGCAACTCGCCATCGGCCGTTTCGTTGCGTTCCGAAATGGCGATCAGCCAGCCCTTGAGCGGGCCTTCGCCGAAGCGGCCGAGGGCCTCGATTTCGCCGTTGGATTCGCCCTCGCTGGCCGCTTTGGGCAATCGCACCGGTTCGGCCGGCGCGTCGAGCCCATGCTTGCCGAGGTCGAACTGCTCGACGCGTTCGCGCCGCTCGAAGCCGACGATGACCTTGCCCGCGATGCCGTCCGCCGACCAGGCCGCCACCGCCTCGGCATCGGAGCGCGACTTGCGCGCATCGACCTCGCCGGCGGCGTTGCGGATGGGCGCCATCTCCACGTTGCTCACACCGGCGAGCTTGCCATCGCGGTAGACGAAATCGCCGCGCAGCCAGTGGCCCCGGTCACTTACACTCAGAAACGACCTGCCGTCCGGCGAGACATCGAGACCTGAAAACCCGCCGAAGTTCTCGCCGTCGTGTTGAAGTTCAATGCCGCCGAGAAAGGTGAGCGACGGGGGCAGGGCAGCACTGCCGAAGCGGGCAAAATCGCGCGGGCTGGTTTCGACGGTGATGCGGTTGTCACCAGCGGCAACGGGGCTGGCGACTGCAGAGATTGCGGCAAGCAGCGTGACCGCAACGGCCGCGGCGCGGCGGGTGTGCACGGCCGGTCAGCCGGTGCGGCGCATGCGGCTGCCGCGGGGGGCAGCGCCGGCGCCGGGTGTGTTCTGGCGTTCCTCGAACAGTTCGGCCAGCTTCTCGGTCATGGCGCCGCCCAGTTCCTCGGCATCGACGATGGTAACGGCGCGCTTGTAATAGCGGGTCACGTCGTGGCCGATGCCAATGGCGATCAGCTCGACGGGCGAGCGGTTCTCGATGTCGGCAATCACCTGGCGCAGGTGCTTTTCAAGGTAATTGCCGGAGTTGACCGACAGGGTCGAGTCGTCCACCGGCGCGCCGTCCGATATCACCATCAGGATGCGGCGCTGCTCGGAGCGGCCGAGCAGCCGGTTGTGGGCCCAGATCAGGGCTTCGCCGTCGATGTTTTCCTTCAGCAGGCCTTCGCGCATCATCAGGCCGAGGTTGCGGCGCGCCCGGCGCCACGGCTGGTCCGCCGACTTGTAGATGATGTGGCGCAGGTCGTTGAGGCGGCCGGGATTGGCCGGCTTGCCGTCGGCGAGCCACTTTTCGCGGGCCTGGCCGCCCTTCCAGGCGCGGGTGGTAAAGCCGAGGATCTCGACCTTGACGCCACAACGCTCGAGGGTGCGGGCGAGGATGTCGGCGCAAGTGGCGGCGACGGTGATCGGGCGGCCGCGCATCGAGCCGGAATTGTCGAGCAGCAGCGTCACCACGGTGTCGCGGAACTTGGTGTCCTGCTCGACCTTGAACGACAGCGCGTGCATCGGGTCGATGACTACGCGATAGAGCCGGGCTGCGTCGAGCAGGCCTTCTTCGAGGTCGAAGTCCCAGGAGCGGTTCTGCTGCGCCATCAGGCGGCGCTGCAGCCGGTTGGCGAGACGCGCCACCACGCCCTGCAGGCTGGACAGCTGCTTGTCGAGATAGTTCCTGAGCCGGGTCAGTTCTTCCGGGTCGCACAGCTCGTCGGCCTCGACCGTTTCGTCGAACTGGTTGGTGTAGACCTTGTAGAACTTGTCATTGCTCATCGATGCAAACGGCAGTTCAGGCCGCCAGGGCTGGTCGCCCTCGGGCTCTTCCTCGCCCTGCATCTCGTCCATGTCGTCTTCCGAACCGTCCATTTCCATGGCGTCTTCCATGGTCTGGTCGTCGTCGGCCTCGCCCTGCTCCATGTCCTCGGAGGCGGAGGTTTCGGCTTCTTCCTTGCCGGTTTCCTGCTGTTCCTGCTCGCCCTCGGCGTCCTCGTCCTCGGGCTCCTGCTCGTCGGTCTGGTCCGGGTCGTCGCCAAGCTCATCGGACATGTCGAGGTCGGCCAGCATGTCGCGGGTCAGGCGCGAGAAAGCGGTCTGGTCGTGAATGACGGTGTCGAGGCCGTCGAGCTTGTCGCCGGCCTTTTCCTCGATCCACGGCCGCCACAGGTCGACCAGCTGCCTGGCGGAGTCGGGCGGGGCCTCGCCGGTCAGGCGTTCGCGCACCATCAGCGCAAGGGCGTCTTCAAGCGGGGCATCCTCGCGCTTTTGCAGCGGACCGGTGATCTTGTCGGCAAAGCGTTTCTGCAGCATCGCCTCGATGTTGCCCGCCATGCCCGGCATGGCGCGCGCGCCAAGCGATTCGACGCGGGCCTGCTCCACTGCCTCGTAGACCGAGCGGGCATGCTGGCCGGCGGGAAGGTAGCGGGCGTGCACCTGCTTGTTGTGGTTGACGAGGCGCATGGCCATCGAATCCGACAGGCCGCGGGTGATGGCGATCTCGGCGGCTGTGGCGTCCTTGGTAACCTGGGGCAGGCGGGCGCGCTTGTCGGTCAGGCCGGGGGTCTCGGCGCCGAACGAGCAGGTCAGTTCGGGCTCGTCAGCAATGGTCTTCATGGCGAGCGTCAGCGCCCGCTTGAAGTTCTCCACCGGTCCGTCGCGGTCCTGGGCCATCCTGTTCCTGGTTCCCGATCAGTTGCCTGAAGTGCGCAATGGTCCAGCGCTCAGGTCAGTTCCAGCGCAGCGGAGCCCTGCTTCAGTTCCTCGCCAAAGCAGCGCTGGTAGAACTCCGCCACCAGGGCGCGTTCCAGCTCGTCGCACTTGTTGAGGAAGGTGACCCGGAACGCAAAGCCCAGGTCGCCAAAGATGGTGGCGTTTTCGGCCCAGGTGATGACGGTGCGCGGGCTCATCACGGTGGACAGGTCGCCTGCCATGAAGGCGTTGCGGGTCAGGTCTGCCAGCCGCACCATGTTTGACACGGTCTTCTTGCCTGCCGGATTGTTGAACGATTTGTTCTTGGACAGGACGATGCCGCACTCCTGCTCGTGGCTCAGGTAGTTGAGCTGCACGATCACCGACCAGCGGTCCATCTGGGCCTGGTTGATCTGCTGGGTGCCGTGATAAAGCCCCGTCGTGTCGCCGAGGCCCACCGTGTTGGCGGTGGCGAACAGGCGGAAGGCCGGGTGCGGCTTCAATACGCGGTTCTGGTCGAGCAGGGTCAGCCGGCCCGAGCTTTCCAGCACGCGCTGGATCACGAACATCACGTCCGGACGGCCGGCGTCATACTCGTCGAACACCAGCGCCACGTTGTGCTGGTAGGCCCACGGCAGGATGCCTTCTCGGAATTCGGTGATCTGCTTGCCGTCCTTGATGACGATGGCGTCCTTGCCGACAAGGTCGATGCGGGAGATGTGGCTGTCCAGGTTGACGCGCACCAGCGGCCAGTTGAGCCGGGCGGCGACCTGTTCGATGTGCGTCGACTTGCCGGTGCCGTGGAACCCGGTCACCATGACGCGGCGGTTATGGGCGAAGCCCGCCAGGATGGCCAGGGTCGTTTCCGGGTTGAACAGGTAGTCTTCGTCGACTTCCGGAACATACTCGTTAGGCTCGGCGTAGGCAGGCACCTTCAGGTCGCTGTCGAAACCGAAGACCTTGCGCACCGCAACCGTCTTGTCGGGCAGGCCGGGCACATCGGACTTGGACTTGGCATTCATGGGAAGCGGATCTCCGGAAAAATCGGTCTTGTGGCCGCCGGAAAGCGGGGCCTGACGGGCGGCTGGTTCGTTCGGAACAGTGTTCTAGTCCGCTGCCGCAAGGTGCGCAAGCGATTGCATTGCAGCAAATCAGCACACACCGGCGGAGCGCAGGTAATCATAGGCCTGGACGATCTCGCGGAAGCGGTCCTCGGTGGCGCGGCTGCCGCCGTTGGCGTCCGGGTGAAACCGTTTCACCAGCGCCTTGTACTGCGCCTTGATCTCGTCCGGGCTGGCGCCCGGTTCCAGCCCCAGGGTGTCCAGTGCCTTGGCCTCGGCGTTGCGGACGGGGCGCATGTCCGGCTGGCTGCGGCCGCGCCAGCCCTCGGCGTGTTCGTTGAACATCCTGTGCGGGTCGGTGAAATCGCTGTCATGGCGGAAGCCGCGCTTGCCGCCAGCGTTGCCGTTGCCCTTGCGCTCGCGGGCAGCGCGGGCCTCGGCCCAGGAGTTTTCGCCCAGCTTCCAGGTAGGCCTGTGGCCGGTGGAAGAGGCCTTTATCCACTCCGAAACATCATTGTCGGCCATGCCGTCGAAATAGTTGTAGGACTTGTTGTAGGCGCGGACATGGTCGACGCAGAAGCGGAAATACTGCCCCTCCGCATGACGGCCCTTCGGCGCACGGTGACTGCCCCTGGCGTTGCACCCGGGCCATTCGCATTGGGCGTCCTCGGGCCGGGGCTGGTCCTTGTCCGGCTTGATGCGGATGCGGTCAAAATATTTCGAGTTCAACTTCATGGCCGGGTTGCGGGCGACTTGAATCGTCCAGATACTGTCGGTGAATCAACAAGACCGGAGAGTATACAGGGGTTCCCCGGTCAAGACGAGTTAAAGGGTACAAAGAATGTCGCTGGGACCAGTCGGACAGAAAATTTGTGACAAGCTCGAGGCCGCGCTAGATCCGGTGTCGCTGGAGGTGATCGACGAATCACACCTGCATGCCGGCCATTCCGGAGCGCGGCCTGACGGTGAAAGCCATTTCAGGGTCAAGGTGGTGTCCAGGGCCTTCGAAGGCAAGACGCCGCTAGCGCGTCATCGCATGATCAACGAGATACTTGCCGAGGAACTGAAAGAACGGGTGCACGCGCTGGCGATTTCCGCCAGGCCGGCGTGAAGGCGGCTTCCACCTTTACAGAACCGGTCCCGCCTTTTCCTTCACCGCGGACAAGGGCGTGATGCGCAGCCGGGTGATCTGGTTGCGCTTTTTGCCGACAACCTCGAAGCGGAAGCCGTGGAAGGTGAAGGCCTGGCCCTTCTCTGGGATCATGCGGGCTTCATGAATGACCAGGCCTGCAATGGTGTTGGCTTCGTCATCAGGCAGGTTCCAGTCGTTCGCCCGGTTGAGGTCGCGGATCTGCAGGGTGCCGTTGACCACCATCGAGCCTGACGCCTCGCGGGCAATGTCGGCGCTGTCGACGTCATACTCATCGGATATGTCGCCGACGATTTCCTCCAGAATGTCCTCAAGCGTGACGAGGCCCATCACCTCGCCGTACTCGTCGACGACGAGGGCCATGTGCACCTTGCGCCGCAGGAAGGCCGACAACTGGCCCTTCACCGTGGTGGTGTCAGGCACGAACCAGGCCTTTGAACACAGGGCAGGGATGTCGACCTTGTTGAGGTCGCCCTTGTGCGCCTGCAGCGAGGCCAGCACGTCCTTGGCGTGAAGGATGCCGATGATGTTGTCCTGGTTGCCGCGCCAGACGGGAGCGCGCGAGAAGCCCGATTTCAGCAGCTCGGAAATGATGTCGTCAGCGCTCATGTCGGCGTCGATGGTGAACATCTTGGTCCGGTGCACCATGAGGTCGGCGATCTCGAGGTCAGACAGGTCCAGCACCCCGCCCAGCATGTCGCGGTCGGTCTTCACCACGGAACCTTCCTTGTGGTGCAGGTCGATGGCGCCGCGGATTTCCTCCTGTGGCGACAGGATGTTCATGGTGTTGGTCAGGTCCACGCCAAACAGCGACAGCACCTTTCGCACGATCAGCTCGACGCCCATAACGATGGGCGCGAACACGCGCACCACGAACTGGATGGCCGGTGCGACCACCAGGGAAAAACGTTCGGGGTATACGATGGCGTAGGTCTTCGGCATGACCTCGCCGAACACCAGCACGAGCGCGGTCATCACCAGCGTGGCGTAGACCACGCCGCTGTCGCCAAACAGCTGCAGCAAGGCGGTGGTGGCCAGCGACGAGGCCAGGATGTTGACGAGGTTGTTGCCCAGCAGGATGCCGCCGATCAGCCGTTCGGGCTGCTCCTTGAGGCGCAGCACCTTGCTGGCGTTGCGGTTGCCGCGCCTCTCCATCTCGTGCAGCCGGGCGCGCGAGGCAGTGGTCAGTGCCGTTTCCGAGCCGGAGAAAAAGGCTGACAGGATGATCAGGCCGAGGGCTGCGCCCAACATTATGCCAAGTGCGAGCGTCATTTGAGGTTCAGTTCGTTTTCCAGGAAATCTTTCAGCACGCCTTCATCGACGGTCTTGTCGATGTAGGCATTGCCGATGCCCTTTACCAGAATGAATGTGATCTTGCCGCCGGAGGCCTTCTTGTCCTGCCGCATCATGTCGATCAGGCCGCCGGTGCCGGGAAGGTGCTGACGGATGGAAGCCACGGTGGTTGGCAGGCCAACTGCCTTCAGGTGCGCCTCAACGCGCGCAGCACTGCCGGGCGGGCACAGGCCAAGGCGTTCGGAAAACCGGAAGGCTTGCGCCATGCCGATGGCGACCGCCTCGCCATGCAGCAGCTTGTCCGAGTAGCCGGTGGCGCGCTCCAGCGCATGGCCGAAGGTGTGGCCGAGGTTGAGCAGGGCGCGGCGGCCATGCTCGTGCTCGTCCTCGGCGACGATGGCGGCCTTGGCCTCGCAGGACGTGCGGATGGCGTGGATCCTTGCCTGCGGGTCGCCGGCAAACAGGCGTGGTGCATTCTCCTCCAGCCAGCCGAAGAAGCCTGCATCGCCGAGCAGGCCGTACTTGGCCACTTCGGCATAACCGGCGGCGAGTTCGCGCGGCGGCAAGGTGTCGAGCACGGCAATGTCGGCCAGCACGGCGACGGGCTGGTGAAAGGCGCCGATCAGGTTCTTGCCGTGCATCGAGTTGATCGCGGTCTTGCCGCCGACCGAACTGTCCACCTGGGCGAGCAGCGAGGTGGGGATCTGGATGAAGTTGACCCCGCGCCTGACGATGGCGGCGGCAAAGCCCACAAGGTCGCCGATGACGCCGCCGCCGAACGCGATCACGGCGTCGGAGCGTTCGATGCCGGCGCCGAGGATGAAGTCGCAGACCTGCATCAGGTACTGCTGGCTCTTGGTGCCTTCACCGGGCGGCAGGACGAGTTCGGTGTGGGCAATGCCTGCGCCGTCCAGGCTGGCGGTGAGCGTGGCGAGGTGATGACGGGCAACATTCCCGTCGGTGACGATGGCGGTAAGCGGGCGTTTGAGCAGCGGCCGGATCATGCCGCCGGCATGTGCCAGCAGACCCTCGCCGATGGTGATGGGGTAGCTGCGTTCGCCGAGGTCGACGGCCAGCTCGGCGCGGGCCGTGTCACCAGCTGTATCGTGGGGGGAGGTGGTCATGCCTGCTCCAGCCCTGCAGGCGCCGTGGCGTGGCCGCCGAGCCAGCTGTCCAGTGCGGCAAGGCAGTCTTCCACGATCTGCTCATGGGGTACATCGCGGCTGTCCACCACGATATCGGCGCCGGCATAGACCGGGTACCGCTCGTCGACGAGCTTGCGCATCACGGCTTCCGGGTTGCCGGTCTTGAGCAGCGGCCGGTTGGAACGGCGCCGGACCCGCTTCATCAGCAGGTCCACATCGGCGCGAAGCCAGAGCGATATGCCGTGCCGTGCAATGGCATCGCGGGTTGCCTCGTTCATGTAGGCGCCGCCGCCGGTGGCAAGAACCCGAGGCTCCTCCTGCAGCAGCCGGTCGATGACGCGCCGTTCTCCATCGCGGAAATACTGCTCGCCGTGCTCCTCGAAAATTTCGGGAATGCTCTTGCCGGCAGCTTGCTCGATCTCGTGGTCAGCATCGGCAAAAGGCAATTTCAAACGGGTGGCGAGACGGCGGCCGATTGTGGTCTTGCCGGCCCCCATCAGGCCCACCAGCACGATGCTGCGGTTGCCCATGCGTGTCAGCACAGCGGTGGCAAGTTCATCGTTATTGTTTGATCGGGACACGAAAAAGCGGCTGTCTGATGGTTATGACGAAAGGCTTGGCTCGGGCAGTCTTATTACAGGTTGCCCCACTACACGGCAAAGTTTTTTGCAAGTGGGCGGTCATTGCTGCAAAGTGTCAGTGTCCGGAAATTTTCTGCCCACTTACAGGAACCCATGCAGAGCCATGCCTGACAGCCTTCGCTTTCTGTTAATCATGCTGTGCTTGGCTGGAGCCGGATATGGTGCGGTGTGGTGGCTTTCGGCTGCGCCGCCGGACCAGCAGGAAATCATCAAGCGGTTGCCGCATGCAGTCTTCGAGAACTGAACTTCCGGCTGACGGCGCGCCGGCACATGGCGCGGGCAGCCGCCGGCTGATCTCCGGCTTCCTCGAAATGATGAGCGCCGAGCGTGGCGCCGCCGTCAATACGCTGGCGGCGTATTCGCGGGACCTGGAGCTTTACGCTGAATTTCTGGAGTCGCGCGGACGCCGCCTGGACGCCGCAGGCAGCGATGATATCCGCGCCTGGCTCGAAGCCATGCAGGCTGAAGGTTTGGCAAAGTCCACCATGTCGAGACGGCTGTCGGCGGTGCGCCAGTTGCACCGGTTTGCCTATGCCGAAGGTGCTGCAGACGATGATCCGGCGACGGTGATCGCCGCGCCACAGCGCGAGGCAGGCTTGCCCAAGGTGCTCAGCGTGGGGCAGGTGGACAGGCTGCTTGCGAGCGTCCGCGCACGCGCCACGGGAGCGCGCGGCAAGGCGCGGGTCAAGGCCTTGCGCCTGGCCTGCCTGATCGAGCTTCTCTATGCCACGGGGTTGCGGGTTTCCGAGCTTGTGTCGCTGACCGTTGGCCAGGTGTCTGGTGATGACAGGTTCATCAGCGTGCGCGGCAAGGGCGGGCGTGAGCGGCTGGTGCCGCTGTCGCCGGCGGCAAGGGCAGCGATTGATGCGTGGACCGGCGAGTTGAAGCGGCTGGCGCCGCCTTCGGGACTGCCTGCCGGGCAATTCCTGTTTGCCTCGCGTGGACGGGAGAAGCACCTCACCCGTCAGCATCTGGCGCTGATGCTTAAGGATCTGGCCCGTGAAGCGGGGCTGGACGCGGCGCTGGTTTCACCGCACGTGCTGCGCCATGCATTTGCCAGTCACCTTTTGCAGGGCGGCGCG
>JAZBOA010000135.1:0-2705 GCA_036350935.1 Anderseniella sp.
CACCCGCCGCTTCAAGCAGGCCACCGGCGAGCCGCCGCTGGCCTACCTGCACAAGCTGCGCATCGACGCCGCCAAGCACCTGCTGGAGGCCGATTTCAAGACCGTGCAGCAGGTCTGTTACGAAGTCGGCTACGAAGACCAGGCGCATTTCCGCAAGCTGTTCAAACGCCACACCGGCCTGACGCCCACCGAGTACAAGGCGCGCTTTTGCGGGCGGCGGCAGGCGTCGGGCGCGGGGAGTGGCGAACAGGACCTTGGCGCTGCGCTGCGTGTGTGGCACTGGCCCGGCAGCTGACGATGCATCCACAGTGGTTTATGCATTTACATCAGATGTGTTGATGCGATAGCATCACAGCATCCCTCTTGCGGGAGCGAATTTCATGCGCACCACCCTCGACATCGACGACGAAGTACTGCGCGCCGCCAAGGACATCGCGCGCCGCACCCGGCGCACCGCCGGGCAAGTGCTCTCGGAATTGGCGCGCCAGGCGCTGACCGGCGCGCTGGCGCCGACGTCCGCCGTCGCCGAGTCCCGGGCGTTCTACGGTTTCCGCCCGCTGCCGGCCGGCGATCGCGTGATCAGCGAGGAAACCGTCGAGGGCCTGCGGGAACGGGAAGGCATCTGATGCGCGCCCTGCTGGACGTCAACGTCCTGATCGCCCTGCTGGACGCCGCCCACGTCCACCACCAGATCGCCAGGGCCTGGCTGGAATCGAACATCGAAGCGGGCTGGGCTTCCTGTCCGCTGACGCAAAACGGCTGCATCCGCATCATGTCCCAGCCCGGCTACCCCGGCGCGCAGGCGCCCGCCGCGGTGGCGGCAAGACTGGCCGAGGCGGCAGCGACGCAGTGGCATGAATTCTGGCCCGATGACCTCAACAGCCTCGAGACCGGTGTGTTGGACTGGAGCCAGGTACTGGGCTCACGTCAGCTCACGCATGCCTACCTGCTGGCGCTGGCCGTAAAACACGGCGGCCGCCTGGTCACCCTGGACCGCGCCGTAGCCCTGGCCGCGGTGCGGGGTGCTGCCGATCACCACCTCGAGGTGCTTTAATAGCAGGATGATGAGTCAGGCCTGCAGCAACCGCCGTTGCAGCAACGTCTGCATGTCGCGGCGGCCGTCGGCAATCACCATGACATAAACATTTTCGGACATGACCCGGTAGATGATGCGGTAGGGTTTGAAAAAAATCTCACGGTACTCGCGCAGCCCGACGACCAACAGTTCGTTCGGCCTGGCTCCCCGCTCCGGGTTTTCAGCGAGGCTCGCAAAGGCCCGCTCTATCTGATCGAGAACGTGATCCGCTTTGCCCGGCGCGTCGTGTGACTCGATGTAATCGTACAGCGCTTCCAGGTCCCGGGACGCATCGTCGGTCAGCCATACCCGGAAGGTCATCAGCGACGCTTGCTGCGGTCTCGAAGTCGCTGAATGACAGCCTCTGCGGGTTGGACTTTGCCGTCCTCGACCTGGCCCGTGCCGAGCGCAAGAATTTTCAGCAACGCCAGGGTCTCCTGGGTTTGCTCATAACTTTCGATGCCCTGCATCACGACCTTGGCTTCGCCGTTTTGCGTGATGACCAGGGGTTCAGCCTGCCCCGTCAGGTTACGCACGATTTCCGCGGCATGGGCTTTCAGGTAACTGATCGGCTTGATTTGGCTGGATAGCTTCATAACCACCTCCATGACCAGACCGAATTTAGTCCTTTAACAGGTCAGAAGTCAATGTCAAAACCTGCGTGAACTCCGCGCAGAATGACGATCGCACGCGCTTGCCGGAGATACCGGACGACGTAATTTCCGACGAACAGATCGCGGATGACCTGCGGATTTTTGCTAGTGGAAGTCTTCTTCACGCTGATGACGAACCGCCAGAACGGTGACCGTTTCGTCGTCCTCTATCTCGATGAGCGCAACAAAGCCTGCCGCGCCAAATGGAATGACGAGTTCACGCAGGAACGGATCGGAATCCTCCGCCTTTCTGCACGCGAAGGGCATCGCTTCAGCGAATCCGTAGGCCTTTTCTATCGCGGCTCGCGCACGGACGGCTGCGGCACGATCGCTGGCTGCAAGAAAATCGAACAACCGCTCCAGGTCTGCCTGCGCAGCCCTCGTGATGCGGAGCCGATAACTCATTGAGCGTCGTTGTGTTTATCAAGGATCGCATCCAGCGCGGCAAGCGACTCCTCTTTGCTGAGGTATTGGCCGGATTTCCTGGCTGTTTCCCGCGATGCAAGGCCGCGAGCGATAAACTCCTGCTGCGACTTGCGAAACTCGATCTGCTTCACCAGCGCGCTTTCGACGAAGCTGCTCAGGGTTTCACCTTCCCGCAACACGCTCTCGGCCGCCTGCCGCAGCTCGGGTGTCACGCGCAGCGGGGGAATGGTGGCTGACTTCATGGCGTAAACTCCGCATAGCAATTGCTATGCAATATACGCTTTACACCCGCTGAAGCCAAGGCCCCAGCCCTCTGGAATGCTTGCGGTCGACGCCGCCACATTGACCGACGGGGACCGACGGGGTCGGGCCAGTCTATCTGACTGATAATTGACATTTTTTGTCGCTCCTGAAGCGTCCTGAAGCACTTAGAGAACGATTTCCGGGCAAAAAATGCGGTCACACAACGCCTGCCGGCACGATCCGGACCGCCAAGGCCGCTCGATAACCCGTCTCAGCAGAATCTTCCATTTTTAACTATGCTAGTCCCA
>JAZBOA010000136.1:0-2238 GCA_036350935.1 Anderseniella sp.
AAATCACATCGCACCTCCACCTTTTATATAGCGCCGGTGATCGGCGGTGTCCAGTGCCGTAATGGCGGCGCAGCCCCCAAGGCACGGTCTTTCCCTTTGAGCACTCAATAGCCCTTATTTTCAGGCAGGACATTTTTCTGTAGACAAATACCCATGGATTTGCTTGTCTACAGTCGATGAAAACTACCTCAAGACAACAGAGTCGGTGTTCAGAGACGGAGTCGTTGAGCAAGAATCCGGTACAGATTCGCGTCATCAGAACGAAAGAGCGCAAGCGTTTCGAAGCTCTGATGGGTGAATATCACTATCTTGGCGAGGGTCACTCGGCCGGCGACACGCTGCGAATGGTCGCCGAGCGTGATGGCGAATGGGTGGGGCTGTTGATGTGGGGTTCGGCCTGCTATCGACTGAAGCCGCGGGATGAATTCATCGGCTGGACAGCCACGCAGCGGGCCCGGCGGCAGAAACTGGTGGTACAGAATCGATGTTTCGCACTGCTGGCCGAACGCGGCCAACATCCCAATCTGGCCTCGCACATTCTTGGGGCGGCCGTGCGCGAACTGCCGCGTTTGTGGTACGATGCCTTTGGCTATCAGCCGCTGTTGGCCGAAACATTCAGTGATATCGAGGCGTTCGAAGGCACCTGCTACAAGGCCTCTGGATGGCAACCGCTGGGCAAGAGCAAGGGGTATTCGCGACACCGGGCTGACTTCTATATCCTCAACGAGCGTCCCAAGAAGCTTTGGGTTCGCGAGTTGCGCAGCGGGGCCTTGGCACTGCTGCGGGCAATGGATGTGCCGGAGGAGTGCCGCGAGGGAGCCGACAGCGACGCCGATGGCGTGCTTCCGATGAAGAAAAACCAAGTCGAGTCGCTGCATGAAGCGCTTTGTAAAGTGCCTGATCCGCGTGCCCGCAACCGGACCTTTCACATCGGTGCGGTTCTCTCGATCGTGGCTATGGCCATTTTCAGCGGACACAACAATCTGGTTCAGATCGTGCGTTTCGCCAATCGGCTTCACAATGATCAGCGCAAAGCGCTCGGACTGCCTGTGTTCAAGAAGGGCAGTTCCTATCGCAAGGTTCCATCGTACAAAGTCTTCTATAACCTGCTGCGCAACCTGGACATCGACGCCTTTGCCCAGTGTCTGAGCGCGTGGCTTTCACGGCATTCTGGCTCACTTCCAGCGGCTTTGGCGCTGGACGGAAAGTTCATTCGAGATACCGTCGGGGTTGTCTGTCTGGTCGATCAGGAAACCGGTGTGCCGCGCGCTATGATCAAGGCATCCAAGAAGGAGGGGGAAGGCCAAGACTGCGAGATTAGGGCCGCCCAGCGTATGATCGAAAACCAGCCCGACCTGAGCAATACGCTGACCACGGCCGATGCCCTACACGCGCAGCGCCGCTTTGCCAACGGCATCATGGAGCGAGGCGGCGAGTTCATCGTTCAAGCCAAGGACAACCAGAAAACGGTCCACAAGACAGCGGCCAAGTTGACCGACCAGCTCTCCCCCCTTTTGCCTGTGTACAGAAAGCACACGGACGCATAGATCAGCACGACATCTCGCTGTGCTGCGTCGATCCGCTTACCATCAACTTTCCACATGTGCAGACGGTGGTCCGGGTTCGGCGTGACTCCACTGCCTTCAAGGATGCCAAGGACCGCTTGCCAGGCTACTACCTGAGCTCTCTATCGGCGAAAAGCATGAAGCCCGAGCAGTGGTTGGATCGTATCCGTGGTCATTGGGGCGGCATCGAGATCCGCAATCACTGGCGGAAGGACGCCTGCCTCTTGGAAGACAAGACCCGAAGTCGCAACCCGAATACCGTGGCGTCCATGTCGATGCTGCGCAACTGTCTGCTGTTTTTCCTTAATGAAGATCCTCACACCTCCAACATCAATGCCTTCACCGAGGACATCGCCGCAGACTCTGACAAAGCCTTCAACATGATCATGCGAAGGTTCTGAGTCCATTCCCTGGCTCTCTCTACTGGTTCCCCAATCATAATCGCACTCTGCCTATCGCCGTTCCTGACCGGAGGCGGCTCCGCCGGATCGGCGAGTCAGACAGTGCGATTACGATCCTTTGCTTGGACGTTGCGTGTTAAGTGTAGGCTGTCGGCCGTTCAGACCCTCTCAATTAGCGGTCCAAAGGAAAAGACCATGGGGCCTTAATGCGAGACGTTGGCAAGGTCACCGTTGCCGATGGTGTTTCCATCCGCAATAAAGAACGCGACGGC
>JAZBOA010000137.1:0-2310 GCA_036350935.1 Anderseniella sp.
ATACGGTGGTGATTGCGTCGGTACTCGCGGTATTCTTCGACCTCAGCCGGATTGCCTCACTCGGGGTGTTTTTCTATTTGCTGATGGACATGATCGTGCATTGGGGGGTCTGGCGCTATCGCCGCAAGGAGATCGGCGCCGCCGGCGTCATCCTGCTCGCAGCATTCGGTTTCGACGCCATCGTGCTCGCAGCATTCACGCTAGTGAAGCTCCAAAGCGATCCGGTAATCGTCGCCTATGCTGTTTCAGCGATCGCAGCGGTATTCGCTTTCGAACGGGTATACCTGTCGCGCTGGCTGGCGCCACAAACTGACAATTCCGGTCATTGACAGCAGGTCCCCAGGCCCACTGCGTCGGCCCGGCGGAGAAGCCTAAAGGAGCCACCAAAGCCGCAGCCGATCCATAGAGTGCAAGTTGGTGTAATTCTTGCCCGTTCGATCGATCGACAGTCTAGCTGCAATGGCTATCAGCGTCTGAGACGGGTCAAAGGCCGCCGGTTTAACGATGCATGGCGAGAGTCTGTTTCACCCCTGAAAGCAGACTGGTCAGTCAAACATCGAAATTGGCAGCTATGTGCCAACGGCAAACCTGTCATTTCTTGTGGCAGGCTCGGCCAGATACGATTATTCATCCGACGGCAAACTCTCGGCTACTTCTCCAACATTGCGCAAGGCCAGCATCGTCAAGACAGGGCCGAACAACTCAAAAATTACAGTTGCCCCAACTGTCACAGCCAGAATCGTTTGGCCCTGGGCTGGAAACTGATTGGCCGCAACAATTGCCATTCCCAGAGCCACCCCAGCTTGGGGCATCAACGCCAATCCCAGCCAACGGGTGTGTAGTTTTGCGGCACCGCCGAGACTTCCGCCGATCAATCCGCCAATCATACGACCAGAAAAGCGTAGCAAGATGTAGCCGGCACCAATGAAGCCAATCTCGACAATCAGGTCCAACTGAACACTGGCCCCAGCTAAGAGAAAAAAGAAGACCATGAATGGCCACTCAATATGCTCGATCTCGTGAAACGGCCGACTATGGTGTTTTGCGAGATTAACAATGCAGGCGCCGAGCACTATGCCTGCAAGCAGGTACGAAACCTCAAGCCAGATTGCGAGCCCGGCACAAATGAAAACAAGACCAAGAGCCTCCAATTGAATTGGCTCACCCTGCTGCAAACGTCCCGTCAAGAATGCTGCGGGAAGGCCTAGCGCAATACCGATACATGCTGCTCCTCCAAGTTCCCAAAGGCCTTGTAGCAGCACCTCGGCTCCACCTTCACCTGCAAGAGACTTGGCCGTGACGAGAAGTAGGCTGAAAACTATGATTCCCCACGCATCATCTACTGCAACAATACCCAACAGGATTGTGGTGAATGGGCCTTTGGCTCCAGCTTGCCGAACGACATCCTGCGTTGCCGCCGGAGCGGTCGCTGTCGATATGCCTGCAAGTAAGAGGGCTACAGAGACAGAAAGGCCCATTGCAATCAGTCCGCTCCCCACGATTATTGCAGTAGCAACGATCACCATGAGCGAGGCAGACAATATGACCTTTCCATGGATGCGAAGCGTTGCCAGTGAAAGCTGACCGCCGAGGAGAAATGCAACCATAGTCAGAGCCATCGCGGCGAGGAACTCGCGCCACTCCTGCAGTTCGCTGGGTATCAGATCAAGGCCGGACGGACCGATTACAATACCAAAGAGGATAAGCAGCGTCACCCTCGGCAACCTAGTACGCCTGCCAAGTTCATCGGTCAGAAGCCCGATGAGGAGAATACCACCCATAACCAGAAACAGCGTGTGCAATGCCATGGCTTGCATTCAAGGCGAGTAAAGAAAAACATTCAAGCGAAGGCTCGGATGCTTGCGACACCTCAAAACGGTATTGAACGTCCGCTTGGCGTCAACTTCGGCCGGTATCTACTGCTCCGAACAATGTCTGCTGTAGCTTGGAAGCTGCCTCTGTCAACTGCGCACTGGAGAGGCCGCTTCAGACAGGATGAGCTACCTAGGACCAATCCGGTTCTGGGGCTTATGATGACTGAGTAGATGAAACGTGCTTATGTTCGTGTTCGCTCATTCAAGGAGCTTGCGCGCCATGAGCCTTCTTTCGTTGGAGAACCCGGTCTTTGTAACCTACGCGATTGCGGCGTCGATCATGGTGCTGAAGATCATGGGGCAAGGCTGGATGACCGTATACAGGATGCTCAAGAGTGATTCCGGACTGGCGAGCCCGGAAGACTTGAGGCCAGGACTCATCAACAAGAACCCACGCCAGGAGCAACTGGACTTGAACGACTATGTCGACAGGTCG
>JAZBOA010000138.1:0-42215 GCA_036350935.1 Anderseniella sp.
CGATGAGCTGCTGGTGCTGAAGCCGAAGGGACGCGCGGCGCTTTATGGCGGTACGTGGGGGGCCAATTATGGCCGCAAGGACTCTACCATCGTTCATTTCGACCGGTTCGAGATCGTGTCGTTCGAGTAAGTCATGCAGTCGAACTGTATGTAAAACCTGTTTGTTTTCAAAATACTGGCGTCTGACTTGAAGAGATCTAGTCAGGCGTCAGATTGTGTCCATTGACACATACCAACCGGTTGGTATGTTATTTGTCATGAGAGGGACGGCCAGAGACAAGCTGATGGAGGCCACAATGGCCCTGGTGCGGCAAAGGGGATTTGCGGCGACGTCCGTGGATGACCTGTGCAGGCAGGCAGGCGTTACAAAGGGAGCCTTCTTCCATCATTTCGCCAGCAAGGAAGAGTTAGCTGTAGAGGCTGCACGGCACTGGGACGAGATGACCTCTGCCTTCTTTGCCGCGCAAGGCTACCGGCAGCTCGACGACCCGCTGGAGCGGGTTCTGGGCTACATCGATTTCCGCCGCGAGATCCTGGCCGGTGAGGTGAGCGAGTTCACCTGTCTCGCCGGCACGATGGTGCAGGAAGCTTACCAGAGCGCTCCGGCCATCCGCGATGCCTGCGACGTGACGATCAGCAAGCATGCCGCCGTCATTGAGCAGGATATTCAAGCCGCCATACAGGCTTACGGCATTGAGCCTGACGGTTGGGATGCGGCCAGCCTTGCGCTGCACACACAGGCGGTCTTGCAGGGCGCATTCATCCTGGCGAAGGCGAAAGGCGGGCCGGAAGTTGCGGTGCAGTCGGTGGATCACCTGAAGCGGTATGTGAGTCTGTTGTTCAAGAAAGGAGTGCCGTCATGAGCAGTGAGAACGAGTTGAAGCTGGAGCGCACACTGGACGCACCACGCGACAAGGTCTGGCAGTGCTGGAGCGACGCGAAGTTGCTGGAGCAGTGGTTCTGCCCAAAGCCCTGGTACGTCACCGATGTGCGGCTCGAGCTGAAGCCGGGCGGAGAATTTTCCAGCGTGATGCACGGACCTGACGGAGAGGAGTTTGCCAACACTGGCGTGGTGCTGGAGGCCGACCCGGGCAGGCGGTTCGTGTTTTCCGATGCATTCGTGCCCGGATGGAAGCCGTCGGGCAAACCGTTCATGGTGGCGCACGTGACGCTGGAGGACGCGGGCCGCGGACGGACGAAGTACACAGCAGTTGCGCGTCACTGGACAGCCGAAGCGAAAGCCGAGCACGAGGCTATGGGATTTCACGAAGGCTGGGGCAAGGCGGCTGACCAGCTTGAAGCGCTGGCCAGAAGCCTGTGAGGAGACCCGGTCATGAAGTTTCAATCGAAAGTCAGAACCTGCTGGTGCTTTGATGGCGGCCTGCGCGAGGTGGCGGATTTCTATACTTCGGTGATCCCGGACAGCCGCATCGACAATGAAGTGAGCGCGCCCGGCAGTGACGAGCCGCTGGTGATCGAGTTCACGCTGGCGGGCGCGCCGATGATGCTGCTCAACGCTGGTCCGATGTTCGAGCACTCAGGCGCGGCGTCGATCTCGGTGTTGACCGAAGACCAGGACGAGACTGATGCGCTGTGGGAGGTGCTGACGTCCGGCGGCGGTGAGGAAGGCCAGTGCGGTTGGGTAAAGGACCGCTTTGGCGTGTCCTGGCAGGTGGTGCCGGAAGCCCTGCCGCGGATGTTTGCCGGCGATGACCGCGAGGCGGCGGGCCGGGCCATGCAGGCGATGATGCAGATGAAGAAGATCGACATTGCAGCTGTAGAGGCTGCGTTCAACGGTGAGTGAGAAGGAGAGCAGAGATGACCTACGTTGATGGATTTCTGGCGGCCGTGCCGAATGCCAAGAAGCAGCAGTACATCAAGCATGCGCGCGAGGCGTCAGCGATGTTCAAGGAGTTCGGGGCACTCAAGCTGGTGGAGTGCTGGGGCGATGACGTGCCGGACGGCAAGTTGACGTCGTTTCCCATGGCAGTGAAAAAGGAAGAAGACGAGACGGTGGTCTTCTCGTGGGTGCTGTGGCCGTCGAAGACGGTGCGCGACGAGGGTTGGCAAAGGATGATGAAGGACGAGCGCATGCAAATGGCCGACATGCCGTTCGATGGCAAGCGCATGATCTATGGCGGCTTCGAGATGGTGGTCGAAGAGTAGGCAACTGCAATGTGGTGATTGCGTTGTTGCGGCTGAAGCCGAAGGGCCGGGCGTGATCCCGTCCGGCCCTATGCCGCTTCGTCACGCGCCCGTGTCAGCATATGATCCTTCATGCGGTCCAGTCCGTCGAGTATGATCGCCTCGTTGGCGTGAAGTTCGGCATCGGCCACGGCCAGCCGCCGCAGGTCTTCCATCACCGCCTCGAGCGCTTGCGGGCCTTGCTCTTCCACCAGGTGGTTCAGGCAACTGAGCAGAGTGGTCCCGTGCTCGGCGCGGCCAAGGGCTGCAAGCAGGAGGTCCTGGGCAGCAGCCCGGTCGAGCCCCAGACGGGTGATCAGAATGTCGGCCGCGGTCAGCAGTTCGACCGGACGCAGCACCACGTCGGCGCGCGCAACCGTCACCAGCAGCTTGGTCATGGCAAGGGCCGGCAACATTCCGGCCTGTGACTGAGGCATGTGAAACCTCCCTCGGGAACTGGCGAATCGATTCGCTCATTCACACGTTAAGGGTGTGTTAGGCATGATGAACGCCAGGTTAACGAAACCGGTGATTAGCGCTCATTCCGCCGGTACGGGGCGGGGTTTGCCGGTTTCGTCCACCGCCACCATGACGAAATCGGCATCCGTCACTTTGACCTTGTTGTGGGTCAGGTAGCGCTGCGCCCACGCCTCGACCTCGATTGTCATCGAGGTGCGGCCCACCTTCGAGACGTGAGTATAGAGTTCCAGCGCATCGCCGATCTTGACCGGCAGCTTGAACGACAGGGCGTTGATGGCGGCGGTGACCACGCGGCCGCGGGCGCGCTCACTGGCGCGGATGCCGGCAGCCAGGTCCATCTGGGCGATCACCCAGCCGCCGAACACATCGCCCGCGGCGTTGGCGTCTGCCGGCATGGCGATGACACGGATGGTGAGGGCGCCGGTGGGGGCGGGGATCGAATCTATGCTCATGGACGCAGACCTTATGCCCGTTGGCCTGGTTGCAGCAACAGGCAAGTCCGGCGGGGCTGGCTGGGCAATGGACCTTCGGGGCAAGCCCGAGGGTGACGATGAGGCATTGATCCCGGCTTTCGCCGGGATGACGGGGTGCAGGGCATGACTGGGTTGATCCCTGTCAAGGCAGGCGCACGGGCAATGCTTCAGGCTGTCATGATCAAGCCACACAGCACTGGAGGCGCGAAGCCCATGAGCCGCATGAAGTCCATTTTCCTTGCCAGCGTCCTGCTGGCTGCGATTGCCCCGGTTGCGTCTGCGCAGACCCCGGTGTGGAAGCAGCTTGTCGAGCAGCAGTTGCTCAAGGAACAGTTCTGCAAGGTCGAGTACTACGTGGCCGAGGAGATCAGCGGCGAGGGCGCCGACGAGGTGATCAAGGCCAGGGTACACTGTACCGACGGGCGCGACTTCGACATCGAGCGGCGTGGCGAGAACATGAAGTTCCGCTTCGAACCGTGCGACAAGACCTATTGCTGATGGCCGGTGCGCCGGGCCGGGTGGGCGGCGGCGGCGAGCAGGGCGAACACCGCCATGGCCCAGAACCCGGTATTGTGCCAGGTGCCTTGCGCGTAGCCTGCTGCCTGTGAGGCCAGCGCGCCGATGGTCATCTGCACGAAGCCTGCAAGGCCCGCACCGGAGCCGATGTTCCTCGGGTCAACCGAAATGGCGGCGGTGAGGCCGTTGGGAATGGTCAGCCCGTTGCCGAAGGCGCATACCGCCATGGGCACGAACAGGCTTGCCGGGTGGGTGAAGCCGGCCACGGCAAAGCCCAGCATGGCGGCCGCGCCAGCCAGCGTCAGCCAGTTGCCATAGCCGATCATGCGGTCGTTGCCGATGGCCTCCGAGTAGCGGCCGGAGGCGAAGTTGCCAGCCATGTAGCCCAGTGCGGCGACGATGGTCCACATGCCGTACTCGACCGGCGAGTGGCCGCGCACGGTGATGATGATGAACGGGGCCACCGCCAGGTAGAGGAAGAACACCGCCGCGCCGAACGAGATGGTGGCGGTGTAACCGCGAAACGCCCGGTTGCGCAGCAGCTGTGCATAGAGCTTCGTGCGGATCAGCGAGGCATCGGGCTGCAGCCGCAGGTTGGTTTCGGGAAGGCTGGCCACGGCGCCCGCCAGCACCATGGCGCCGATGACCGCCAGCAGCCAGAAGCTGGCCCTGAAGGTGAAATGCTGGTCGAGAATGCCGCCGATGGCGGGCGCCGCCATTGGCGCCACGACCCAGGCCATGGTGATGTAGCCGAGCACTGAAGCCGACTTCTCGCGCGAGTACATGTCGCGCACGATGGCGCGGGACAGGATCATGCCGGCGGCCCCGCCGATGGCCTGCACGCCGCGCGCCGCGATCAGCATCTCGATCGAGGTGGCCAGCGCGCAGGCGATGCTGGCGGCGACGAACAGCGCCATGCCGGCGATCAGCATGGGGCGGCGTCCATAGCGGTCGGACAGGGGCCCGTAAAGCAGCTGGCACAGCGCCAGGCCGGCCAGGTAGACGGTGAGCGTCAGTTGCACCACGCCGGGCGAACTGGCGAAGCCTTGCTGCAGGCCCGGCATCGACGGGATGAAGATGTTGAGCGCCAGCGGCCCGATGGCCGCCATGGCAATCAGTATGGCAAAGGGTGCGCGCGGCACGGCGGTTGCCGCCGCGCTGCCTGTATCAGCGGTTTCGGAACTCATCGCCCGGGAATAGACCACGAAACCGCAGCCGGTTGACAGAGCGCTGGCGAGGCGCTGCCATGCACTGTCGGCATGGCAGGCGGCGAGTTATTGGCGCGTGACCGCGACGCCGCCAACAGGCTACAAGCGATGGTCATGAGCGGTGAAACCAACATCACGAACCGGGATGCCGGGTCGGTGGCGCAAGGCCTTGCGGCCATGTGGGTGGCGGTGGTGTCGTTCTCGGTCGCCGACGCAATCGGCAAGTGGGGCGGCGGCGAGGGCTTTGCCGCGGTGCAGATCGTGTTCTTCCGCTACCTGTTCGGGCTCATTCCGCTGGCGCTGGTACTGTGGTGGAGCGGGCTTGAGGCGGTGCGCACGAAACGGCCGTGGGCGCACGCATTGCGCGGACTGCTGCTGTCGGCGGCGCTGGCGCTGTTCTTCTGGGGCCTGAAGTATGTGCCGCTGGCCGACGGCATCGCGGTGGCGTTCACCGCACCGTTGTTCATCACGGCGCTGTCGGTGCCGGTGCTTGGCGAGCGGGTGGGCCCGGCGCGCTGGGCGGCGGTGCTGGTGGGATTTGCCGGGATGCTGGTGATCGTGCAACCGGGAACCGACACGTTCCGCCCCGAGATGGGGATCATCGTTGCCTCGGCGCTGGTATTTGCGCTGGGCATTACCTATACGCGCCGGCTGTCGCGCACCGAGACGGTGGCGGGCATGTTCACCTGGACCACGGTTGTGTCGCTCGTGGTGTTCGGGCCGCTGGCGCTGCTGACCTGGAAGACGCCGGATGTTCAGCACCTGGGCGCGTTCGCCGCGCTGGGGCTGATCGGCGGGGCGGCGCATTATCTAGTCGGCATCGCCTATCGCAATGCACCGGCCGCCGTGGTGGCGCCGCAGGAATACGCAGCGCTGGTGTGGGGAGCGCTGATCGGCTGGTTCATGTGGGGTGACGTGCCGTCGGCGGCGACGTGGGCCGGCGCGGCCATCGTGGCGGCGGCGGGCGGGTTTATCGCGGTGCGCGAACAGCGGGCAGAGCGCCGCCGCAAGGCTGCCGTGGCGGAGGCGGCGGCATGAGCGTGATGCAGCTCACGATCTCGCAGCTGGGCGCACGTGGCGAAGGCGTTGCCGATGACGGACGCGGCGGTGCGATCTATGTGCCGTACACGCTGCCGGGCGAGACGGTGGACGCGGAAGTGCATGGACAGCGCGGGCGGGTTCGCCGGGTGATCACTTCATCAACTGACAGGGTGGAGCCGGAGTGCGCGCATTTCGGCAGTTGCGGCGGCTGCCTTACCCAGCACTGGGCGCGCGCGCCTTATGCGGCGTGGAAGCGGCAGCTGGTGGTGGACGTGCTGGCGCGGCGGGCCTTGGGCGGCGTGCCGGTGGCGGAGTTGCTGGACGCGCACGGGGCAGGGCGGCGCCGGGTAACGCTGACGGTGGAGCGGGGCAGGGCCGGGTTCATGGCGCACCGCAGCCACGATCTCGTGGCGGTGGAACGCTGCCCGGTGCTGGCGCCAGCCTTGCAGGCCGCGCCTGCCGTGGCCGTAGCGCTGGCAAAAGCGTTGGGGGCGCGAAAGCCGCTCAAGGTGCACGTGCTGGCGTCGGACAGCGGGCTGGACTGCGAGCTCATCGGCGTGGATGACCCGGCGCTTGAAGCGCGGGTGAAGGTGGCAGGTGTGGCGGAGACGTTCGACCTCTCACGCGTCACGGCGTCGGGCGACCTGCTGATCGAGCGGCGCCGGCCGCTGCTGGATGCAGGCGGCGTGGCGGTGACGCCGCCGCCTGGCGGGTTTGCGCAGGCAACCGCGGCAGGCGAACAGGCGCTCGCGGCGCTGGTGACAGGGGCGCTTGAGGGCCAGCCAATCGTGGCGGACCTGTTCTGCGGCTGGGGCGCCTTTGCGCTCAGGCTGGCGCGGCAGTCGAAGGTGCTGGCTATGGATTCGGAGAGGGCTTCGATAGCCGCGCTCGACGCGGCCGTGCGCGGGGCGAGCGGGCTCAAGCCGGTGGTGACGCGGGTGCGGGACCTGATGCGTGATCCGCTGACGGCGCCTGAAATGAAGGGTGTGACGGGCGTTGTGTTCGACCCGCCGCGGGCAGGGGCTGCGGCGCAGGCGGCCGAGATCGTCAACGCGACAGGCATCACCACGGTGGTGGGCGTGTCGTGCGATGCGGGCACCTTTGCGCGCGATGCAGGCGTGCTGGTGGAGGGCGGCTTCCGGCTGGAACGGGTGGTTCCGGTGGACCAGTTCCGCCATACGGCGCACGTGGAATTGGTGGGAGTCTTCAGCCGGTGAACGAGACGCCGCAACGCAAGGACCGGATCGACCTGGCCGGCGGCTTCTGGCTGGTGCTGTTTGCAGGTCTTATGGGCATCAACCAGGTGCTGGTAAAACTGGTGAACGCCGGCCTTGCCCCGATTGCGCAGGCGGGCTTGCGCTCGATCTGCGCGCTGGGGCCGGTGCTGCTTTATGCGTGGTGGACGCGCAAGCGGCTGTCGGCGAGCGATGGCAGCCTGTTGCCCGGCATTCTGTGTGGTTCGCTGTTCGCCATCGAGTTCATGATGATGTTCACCGCCTTCGACTACACGTCGGTGTCTCGGGCCACCATGCTGTTCTACACCATGCCGTTCTGGCTGGCGCTCGCGGCGCACTTTTTCATTCCCGGCGAGCGGCTGACGGTACTGCGCACCGGCGGACTGGCGCTGGCGATCACCGGCGTCGGCTGGGCGCTGGCCCACAACGAACACCCGGCGACGGAGTACGCGCTGTTCGGCGACCTGTTGTGCATCGGCGGGGCGATGTGCTGGGCCGGCATTGCGCTGACCGCGCGGCTGACCAAGCTGTCGAAATCATCGCCGGAAATGCAGCTCGTCTACCAGCTGGCGGTGTCGAGCGTGATCCTGCTTCCGGTGGCGGCGCTGTCGGGGCCGATGCTGCGCGAGTTCACGCCGGCCATCGGCGCGATGTTCGCCTTCCAGGTGCTGGTGGTGGTGGCGTTCGGCTTCCTGATGTGGTTCCGGGTGCTGGCGGTATACCCGGCGTCCGACATGGCGTCCTACGGCTTTCTGACGCCACTGTTCGGCGTGGCGTTCGGCTGGTTGATCCTGGGTGAGACGATCACCTGGGAGTTCGTCGGCGCGCTTGCGCTGGTGTGCATCGGCATCGTGATGGTCAACCGGAAGCCGAAGAAGAAGCCGGCATGAGCTCGCCTACTTTCCGATTGATTTCGCTCACGCCAGCATCGCTTGCGCGATGCGGCTCCGCGGGGGCGGCCTGACCGGCCGGCGCGCGGTCGCGCTTGCCTCGCCTTCGGCTCGGTGAATCAGGTGCCGTGGTTGAGCACCACGACGCGGGCGCCGACGAGCACGCGGCGGTGCAGTTCGTCAATGTCCTGGTTGAGCATGCGGATGCAGCCAGATGACATGGCCTTGCCGATGGAGGACGGGTCATTGGTGCCGTGAATCCGGTACAGCGTGTCCTTGCCGGTCATGTCGAACAGGTAGAGGGCGCGCGCGCCGAGCGGGTTGTCCGGACCGCCGGGCATGCCGTTGGCCCACGGCGCGGCGGTCGGGTCGCGCGCCACCATTTCAGCCGGCGGCGTCCAGCGCGGCCAGCGCGCCTTGCGGCCTATGTAAGCTTCGCCCTGCCAACGGAAGCCGTCGCGGCCGACGCCGACGCCGAAGCGCAGGGCCTGGCCTCCATCGCGCACCAGGTACAGATGGCGGTTGCGGGTGTCGACGACGATGGTGCCGGGCCATTGCGGGCCGTTGTACTGGACCAGCTGGCGGCGGAACTGCGGCTTGATCTTGTGGTCGGGCACCCGCTCGATGGGAAAGTCGATGGGGCTTTCCAGCGGCGGGCGCGGCGCGGCGGCCTGTGGCGGCAATTGCGGCTCATGGGCCTGCGAGGGCGGCAGCGGTTGCTGGTTCGGGCGATTGCCATAGGGGTCGGCATTGGCCGGTGAGACGGAGCCGGTGGCATCCTGGCGGCGGATGGGTTTCAGCGAGTAGCCGCCATTGCGGCGCAGCCAGTCGTCGATTGCGTCGATGCTGAATTGCTGGGCGCGCGCCGGGGCCGCTGCTGCAGCCACCAGGGCTGCGGCGCCGCCAAGGCCGAGAAACTTTCGCCTGCCGATCATCCTGCTCATCACTTCATCCCCCTAATCCATCAGTCCCGGCAGTGTCGGCGCCGAGCCTGCCCAGAGTAAGGCAGCTCTGGTTAAGAGTTTGTTAGGGTTAGGAGAAGTTTACGGCCCGATGAGGGAGGCAATGCGTCAATCGTTTGACGGAACCGGCAACGCGGCAAGCCAATCGGTGACGCGGCGGGCATTCACGCCAAGATCTGACTCTCCCACCTGGCTGCGCGAATAGATGGCCAGCGTCGAAGTGCCGTCATCGATGGGGAAGGTGCTGACTGAGATGGTGTCGGGAAAGCCCAGCCATTTCGAATACTGCACGAAGCGGATCTCGCCGGAGGAGGGGTCGGGGCTGCCCGCCACCTGGCGTGTGCCATCCATGGCTCCCCAACTGACGATGATGGCCTTGCGCAAGGCCTGCTCTGGCACGGCGAAGCCGGGCGCAGCCGCATTGGGCGTGGCGGCGCACAGACCTGGTGGACAGACAAGGTGCTGGTTTGGCGACGGCTTCAGCTCAAGCGTGGCGAAGTCCACGGGTCCGAGATCGGCCGGCCCGAACGCAACCGCCCAGATGCGGTCGCGGCCAGCCAGAAGAATGACCGCCACGACCAGCATGATCGTGGCGGCGGCGTAGAGGAATTTCATGACAGCTGCGGTCAGTAGATCGGCTTGCCGGTGTCGATGGCCTGGGCCAGCAACAGGTATTCCTCGCAGGCGGTTCCGCAGCGGCTGCCGATCTCGGCAAGCTGCTCGCGGGCAAGGTCGATGCGGCCCATCTTGACATAGCCTTCGCCCAGGTACTCGCGGGCAAGCACGTAATCAGGGTTCACATCGAGCGCCTTCTTGTAGAAGGCGATGCCCTGCTCGACGAGGCCCAGCTTGCGATGGGAGTAGCCAAGCCCGTTGAGGGCTTCAGGGTCGCTGCTGTCGGCGACGAGGCGGAACAGCTGGATGGCGGCGTCATACTGGCCGGCCCGGGCCAGTGCCCAGCCCTGTGCCTTGAGCGAGCGGTCCGGCACCACTTCGGACGTCTGCTTCACGCACTTCTTCTTGGACGAGGAATAGACCTCACCCTTCTTGCAGGTGGGTGTGGAAGACGATGTGCTCTCGGAGCCGGCGGCGTGCGCGGCGGAGGCTGCGGCGGCGGCAATGACGGCGGAAAGGGCGAATGCGGCGAACTTCATTGTGCGGTCTCCATGGTCGTCAGGGTCAAGGGCGTTGCGGGTCGCGATGCGGATCTGTCCTGCCAATGCGCGGACCGGGCAGGCGGTTCCCTGCCTGGTCACTTGCCGGCATGAACACTACAGCTTTTGCCTGTGATTGCTCCAGTGATGCCCGAAGCTTTCACATGATTGTGTTTCAACTGCGGTTCAGGCTGACCGGCGTCAGGACAGTGTTGAGGCGCAGGGCAATGACGGGTAGACTGGATCCCGATGCATGCTGGCAGCGGTTGATGCCGGCATTGCGACCAGGACCGGACAGATTGAGCATGAAACTGGCGGCAAAAGCAGCGGTAGGACTGGCCATGTGCGTGGGCCTGGCGGCCTGCGGCAGTTCCGGACTGCTGGACGATGCTGCGGACGGCAATGGCGCAACCATACTCGGCATGGACCGGTCAGGGCAGATGACCATCCGGCCGGCGGCCAGCACCGAGATGGACCGGCAGCAGCGCATCGGCGACGAACTGGCGCAGCGCGCGCTTGCCATGATGACCCGGTCTTCTGACACCGACCTTGAGAATTACCTCAACACGATCGTCAACCGGCTGCAGGCCAGCCCCGAGCATGGCATCAGCAGCCTGTTCTACCGCGTCTACCTGATCGACAGCCCGCACGCCAACGCGTTCACGCCCGGCGGCGGGCACATCTTCGTCACCACCGGCATCATCCGGCGGCTGCGCACCGAGGCGCAGATCGCCATGGTGCTGGCGCACGAGATGGCCCACAACCGGGCGATCCACGTGGTGAAGGGCCAGGACGGACTGTCGCTCAACCGCCGCGTGACGGCGTTCGGCAAGCGGGTGTTCGACGAGGGCCTGGGTGTGCCGTGGCTGAGCTCGGGGGTGAAGGCGCTGGCCGATACCAGCCTGAACAGCTACACCCGCGCCCAGGAAGAGGAAGCGGACCGGATCGGTTTCCGCTATTTCGTGGCTGCTGGGTATGACCCGTTCGAGGCGCCAAGGAGCTTTGCGGCGCTGATCGGCGTCGATGCCCAGAAGAAAAGCATCTTCGACGTGTTTGACGGGTATCCGGAGGGGTTGAAGCGGGCCGAGGCGATGAACGCCATGGTGCACGCCAACTATGCCGGCCTCAACACGGACGGGCTGACGCGCAATACCCAGAAGTACGTGCGTCTGGCGGAAGCCTACTGGCAGTAGTCTTCGGCACTTCTCAGTTGACCAGAGTCGCCAGGCCGTGCGCCGCAACGGCTGTGTCCGGCGGCAGGGCAGTCACGACCACCACTGCAAGCGCGATGCACAGGGCTGCTGCGACAAGCGACAGCAGACCGGCGGTGCGCCGGCGCATGGCGAAAACGGCACCGGACGCGTTGGCGCCGAAGCCATACAGTTGCCCCTGACCGTTGAGCCTGTTGTCCGTCATATCGAGTCGTCGTCCCGGTTCCAGAGAACCCCTCATGGACACACTTTTTGCCATTGAAAAGGGGCGCAATGTTTGCCGAAACGCGCTGGGCAGGCGGTTATTGTGTGACGATCCGGTGGCGATATGGTTAATGAAAGGTTAACGCTTTCAGGGGCTTGGCTCAGGAAGTGGCGGAATTCTCGAGTTCCTTGCGGCACCGGCTGGCGGCGTTGTCCGGCAGGGCGTCAACATCGTCATAGCTGATGACCTGTCCGTGTGCGACCGGCCGGACGAGATTGACGCCGTGGGCAAGGCCGATGGGCAGGGCGCGGCGGGCGCGGGAACTTGCGGCAGGCATCAGCCGGCCCCAGGCGCAGTAACCGCCTTCGCCGTCCAGACGGTCGCCGGGTTTGAGGTCCTTCTTGGCCACCGCCGCGACGTCGCCGCGCCATTCGGCCGTTGAACCGGTCGGTTCGCGGCGGATGACGGCGTTGCTGGCGGACAGGCCAAGTTCCAGCCCGATCAGGTGATATGGCCGGTAAAGGGCGGCGTACCAGCCCGACTTGTCGGTTACCAGGCCATACTGGCGGAAGCAGTCGCGGGCGTACTCGTTGGGCGCCCTGAACACCGCATACACGCCCCAGCGCAGGTGATTGGGCATTTCGGTCTTCTCGCCGCGGTGTTCGGAGGCCACCACCTCGACCATGCCCGAATGATCGATGATGCCGCCGTCAGCCGCCGGGATCAGCACGTTCTGCAGGTTGTAGACATCGACGGCGGGGAATCTGAGCCCGTCTTCGGGTGCGTCGAGGCCATTGGCGTTGGCGATGGCCGCCATTTCGATGGCGGACTTGGTGCCGTCCAGAAACGAGTTGAACATCTGCGAGTTCATGCCGGCGGTGGCGGCCTGTTCAGCGGTGAGGCCATAGTGATCCCAGACGCCATCGGGGGTGACATCGTGGAAGCCCGGCTGGTAGCGGGTGCCCTTGCCGGCGCACACCACCTCAAGCCCGCAGGTGCGGGCCCAGTCGACGATCTCGCAGACCAGGGCGGGCTGGTCGCCCGACGCCATGGAATAAACGGTGCCGGCGGAGCGGTGAGCGGCGGCGAGCACCGGGCCTGCCAGCACGTCTGCCTCGACGTTCACCATGACGATGTGCTTGCCATGTTGCGCGGCGGCGAGCGCATGGGCGCAGCCGGCAGCGGGCGACCCGGTGATTTCCATCACCACCTCGACGGCGGGGTCGGCAATGACCGACATGCCGTCGTCGGTAAAGCGGGTAGCGGCGATCAGGTCGTCGCTCCAGCCCACGTTGCGGCAGGCCTTGCGGGCGCGGTCTACATCAAGGTCGGCGATGGCAACGACCTGCAGGTGCGGCGAGAACGGCACCTGGTTGAGGAACATCGAGCTGAACTTGCCGGCGCCGATGACGCCGACCCTGACAGGACCATGATCGGCGATGCGGCGGGTGAGGATTGCAGGCAAGCGGGACATCTGACGGGGCCTCCGGGCAAGAACATGGAGCCCGGACAGTGGCCGCGCCGGGCCTGCCAAGTCAATGCGTCCGGCGCGCGATCCCGGCGCTATTTCGACAAGCGGACGGCGGCCACCTTGGTTCCGATGGCATGGAAGGCGGCGCTGAGCTGGGCAGGGTCGTCGGCGTCGTAATAGTTGTCCGGGTTCGAGGCGCACCTGGCCAGCATGTTGCGGGTGTTGCCGCCCGAGACCTTGAAGGCGATGGAGAAGATGGTGACGCCGTCGCCCTTGATGCGCTCGCACAGTTCCAGCGTCAGCTTGTCGGCGGTCTGCGAGACGTTGCCGGATCCATTCCTGGTATGTTTGTGGTCGCCCGGCAGCTTGCGC
The DNA here is from genome assembly GCA_036350935.1 of Anderseniella sp. Taxonomy (GTDB): domain Bacteria; phylum Pseudomonadota; class Alphaproteobacteria; order Rhizobiales; family Aestuariivirgaceae; genus Anderseniella. Next base: position 13,403 of record JAZBOA010000138.1, read on the forward strand.
ACGGTGTTATCGCCGTCGGTCATCAGCACGATGTATTTGCGTATGCCCTTCTCATCAGCCTCGGTGGCGCTTGAACCTTCGGAAAACGGCGGAATGGCGGACAGGGTGCGCCAGCCCCAGACGAGCCCGGCGGGAATGTAGGTCAGCCCGCTTCCGGTCAGGCCGGCAATGCGGTTGAGTAGTCTGTCTGCGTCGTCGGTCAGTGGCTCGATGGGCTGGGCGCAAGACTCGTTCATGACGGGTGGAACGCCATCGCCGTAGCCGCCGTCGGTGACGTTGCCGGGATACTCGCGCGACCCGACGCAGCCACGCCAGACATTGCCGCCGCTCTCGTTGACGGGGTCCATCCAGCCTGCACCCTTGTTGCCGGTGCCGACGTTCACGTACTGCGCATAAGGGACCAGGGACACCCGGATCACGCCTTCGGCGTTGTTGCCGTTGGCGTGGGAAATGATTGAGACAAACTCGGCGGCCGCGGTGCGCAGCGCCTGCATCTTGCCGTCGCTGTTCATCGATCCGGTGGTGTCTACCACGAGCGAGACCTCTGCCCCTGACCGGCCAGCCATCACTTCTGTTGCCGCCTGGACGGACAGGCTGGGGATGCCAAGCAGACTGCCCAGGGTTGTCGGAATCTCGCCCTGCGCACTGACACGGATCGAGCCGTTGGTGTTGAACTTGATGTCGAGACCGGTGGCCGGGTTGATCAGTTCGCCGATGCCGTTGGCGCTGGCGAAGTCGTGGATCACCTTGCGGATCTTCTGCTCGTTGGCATTTGCCGTGGAAGCACCGGCCAGCGCGCCGGCATCAAGGGCTGCCTGCAGGCGGGCCTGGGCGTCCAGTTGCCTGAAGGTGTCGAGACCCAGGCTGGCGGCGCCCAGCAGGGGGATTGCCGAAATGGCAACTGCCAAGCCGATATTGCCCTGGCGATCACCGAGGAACCTGCGGATGACTGACTTCAGCATGAGGGGTCTCCTTGCCGGCATGCTGCCGGTGTTGACGTGCCTAAACCTGTGTCAGTGCATTCTCACGGGCATCAAGCCGGCCCCCGGCTTGCTGGATACTGGTACTTCCGCAGACGGTACTTCCGCTGCCTTCAGACGGCGCCCGCGCTCTGTCCGAATGCTGATGATAATTTCAGTAAAATGTTCCGAAATTGCCAACGAACGCGCTTAACAAGTGGTGATCCTGGCGTCTATGGCGGCGGAGCTGGTGCAGCAGGAAACGCCCGGGCGCGAATGCGGACCCGGGCGGGTATGGCGGGTTGTGAGTGCAGCCGCGGCGGCTGGCGTTACTTGCTCAGCGCGACCTGGTTGATCTTGCCGGCGATGGCGTCGAATGCCTGGGAAAGGCGGGCCGGGTCGCTGGCGTCGTAATAGTTGCCGCCCGTGGCGCATGCCTGCAGCATCGACTTGGTGCTGGCGTCGGTGACCTCGAAGGCGATGGCGTGCACCACGATACCGGCGTTTTTGATGTTCTCGCACAGCTCGGCGGTGGTGGCGTCGCCCGCATCAGGGTCCCAGCCATCGTGATCTGCTGCGCCGCTGCTCTTCGAGGTGACGTTCTCGCCGTCGGTCATCAGCACCAGGTGCTTGGTGACGCCCTTGGCCTGTGCGTCCACAGTGCTCAGGCCCTCGGTGTAGGGCACTTCGCTGGACAGTGTTCGCCAACCCCAGATGAGACCGGCCGGGATGTAGGTATCTCCCCAGGAAGGAAGCGCATCGATGTTGGTGTTGAGCCTTGCCACGTCGCTGGTGAGCGGCGTGATCTCGTTGGGGCAGGACACGTTGAGCAGGCCGGGAATGTCCAGGCTCGGACGGCCATCGCGCACATTCCAGGGATAATCGCGCGATCCCGCGCAGCCATACCATTGATATGTTGAGGTCACCGGGCGGCATTCATTGACCGTGTTGGTGTCATAGTCGCACACTTCATGCGTTCCGCTCACATTCACGCCGTCACTGCTGTAGGAGTAGCTTTCGTTGCGGCAGTTGTGCGGATTGGTGTTCGTCGTCCAGTCCTGGCAGATGTTCTCGGTGGTGGAATAGTCGGCGGGCACAGCCATCCAGCTTGCGTTGCGGTTTGCCATTCCGACGTTCACATACTTGTTGTACGGTACCAGCGACAGGCGAACCGCGCCCGGCTTGTTGGCGTTGGGCTTTGTGGTTTCAGCCACGAAGTCCTTTGCGGCGACTTTCAGGGCGTCGATCTTGGTGCCTGCCATCGAGCCGGTCACGTCCAGCACCATGGCGATCTCGGCGCCGGATTCGCTGCGCTTCGTTTCTGCCAGCGCACCGATCGGCAGCGACTTGATGCCCATGATGTTCAGGATGGTGGTGGGATATTCCGCCGTGGCGCTGACGCGGATGACGCCATCGCTTGAGATTTTGACTTTGACCGCGCCGGGACCATCAAGGTACTTGCCGGCAGCATTGTCCATGACGTACTGCCGTACCGTCTTCTTGATCGCAGCTTCCTTGCCTTCCTCGCTGGCGGCGCCGGCCAGGGCGCCCGCATCGATGGCGGCCTGCAGCCGCGCTTCCGCCTGAAGGCGGCCGCCATAGTCCATTGCGGCGCCTGCCACGCCGAACAGCGGCACGGCGACGAGTGCCATGGCGATGGCCATGTTGCCGCGTGCATCGCGCGCAAAATGGCGCGCAAGGGTGCGGATTTCAGTGCGCATAGATAACTCCCAGTACGGATTACACGGCGGAAGTTACAGGTGCGAGCTTTTTGAACTCAGAACAAACGTCGTGAATTGCGGGTTAAGCAACCTGCTTGCAAAGGGTCCTGCCGCGGCCTTCGGAAGCGCGGCAGGCGCCGCCGGCTACTTCGCCAGGTGCACAGACTGAATGCTGCCTGCAATGCTGTAGAATGCGGAGGACAGCTGCTCGGAGTCGCCAGCATCGTAGTAGTGCCCCGGCGTCGAGGCGCAATTGCGCAGCAGATCACGGGTACCTGAGTCGGTGACATCGAAGGCCACGGCGTGGATGGTGATGCCTTCGGATTTGATGTTGGTGCAAAGTTCTGCGGTGATCCTGTCAGCCTCTTCACGAACGCCAGGGCCGAAACGGTCGTTGCGGGATTGCCATTCCCGGTCGGTGTTCTCGGGCGTGGTCGTTCCCTCAAGGGGGTAGGACAGGTTTGGTAGTGTCTGCTTGGCGACGGTGTTGACGCCGTCAGTCATCAGTACGATGTGCTTCCTGACGCCCCTGGAGTCGGCCACCTGGTCGGACACGGCTTCGGTATAGGGTGCACCGCTGGACAGCGTGCGCCAGCCCCAGGAAAGGCCGGAAGGGATGTAGGTATTCACGTCCTGGTAAAAGTTTGTGGACATGCTGCCAATGGCCGATTGCAGCGTACCTGAATGGCTGGTCAGGGGCGTGATTTCGGTTGGGCAGTAGGCGTGCCGGGGGCCGACGAAGCGTATGTCGGGACGGCTGTCCTCGGTGTTGTACGGGTATTCGCGGGAGCCTACGCAGCCATGCCAGGTGCGAACGTAAGTTGTTTGCGTGCAAAGGGACCGGTCGGTGTAATAGTCCCAGACCTCCACGGAGGTGCCGTCGCCGGCATTGGTGTCGTAGCGCATAGTGCCGGGAATGCGGCAGTCGGTAAAGGTGACCGTCAGGTCCGGCTCTACGTGAAGCCAAGACTGGCCGAGCTTGTCGAGGCCGACATTGACATACTGGGCATACGGCACGACGGAAATTCTCACGGTATCCGGGTTTGAACCTGTATTGGCCTCAAGCAGTTCCGCAACGAACTGGCTGGCAGCAGTGCGCAGGCTGCCGATCTTGTTGTTTGTTTCCATGGACGCGGTGTTGTCGAGCACCAGCGCCACTTCGGCTCCGCCATCGCCGCGTTTCGCCTGGGCGAAGACCTTCACGTCCATTGTCTCGACACCCAGTACCCGGCTTAGTGTCGTTTCGACCTTGCCGATGGCCTGCACGTCAATGGTGCCGTCGTTGCGAATTCTGATCGTTATGCTGGCGTCGTCGACCAGGTACTGGCTGACATTGTTCTGGCGGGCATACTGCCTGATGGCCTTGCGAACGTCTTTATCGGTAGCGCGGCGCATGGATGCGCCGGCGAGCGTGCCGGCATCTACAGCAGCCTGCATCCTGGCCTCTACCTGCGATTTGTTGGCAAAGTCGACCGCCATGCCGGCTGCGCCGAATAGCGGTACGGCAACCAGAGCCATGGCGATGGCCATGTTGCCATTGATGTCGCGCGCGAAATGGCGCGCCAGGGTGCGGAAATCAGTGCGCATGGTTTGCCCCCAGTACGGATTACATTGCGTAAGTTATCTGGGCGAAGTTTTTGAACCGCAAACAAACGTCGTGAACTGTGGGTTAAAATATCCCTGCACGAATGTTTTGCAGGCCAATCAACCCTCGTAGATCCACGCCAGACGCTCGATCTGCCGCGAGGCCGGCATCAGTTGCATGGCGAGGTTGCGGGCGATGGCGGCGGGGCCGGTCATCTTGTAGATGCTCCCTTGAGCCCGCGAGCCGAGGACGATGCGGCTGGTGCGCGGCTTGCGGGCCGCCTCGAAGCGGGCGAGGGCTGCGGCAATGTCTTCGCCATCGCCAACTTGCCGGCCTAGTTCCACCGCGTCTTCCAGCGCCATGGCCGCGCCTTGGGCCAGGTGCGGCAGGGTGGCGTGGGCGGCGTCGCCCACCAGCACCGCATGGCCCTTCGACCAGCCCTCGAACGGTTCGATGTCCGCCCCGGCCCAGGCCAGCCAGTTGGCGGGCGCTGACAACAAGTCGCGCAGGGGCTGACAGGCGGCGGGAAAGGCTGCGATGACCTGATCGCGCCCGGCCAGCGCATTCCAGCCTTCCACGGGGGCGGCGCCTGCCACGGAGGCCACGATGTTGAGCCGCTTGCCGCCGGAAACGAGGTAGGCAACGGCGTGGGCGCGGGGGCCGAGAAACAGGTGCACGGCGTCCGGGTCAAGTGCTGCCGGCAGGGCAGAGGCGGGCGACAGGGCGCGGTATAGCCCGTCGCCTGCGGGGCGGGGGTCGACGCCGGGCGCAATGGCGCGGCGCAGGGTGGAGCGCACGCCGTCGGCGCCGATGGCGAGGCCGCAGCTGAGTTCCGTGCCGTTGAAGGCGAGACGTGGCGTGGCCGGGCTCGACAGGTCCAGCCGCGACAGCCGCTGGCCGGTTAGAATTTCGAGATTGGGCAGGCTGCGAGTGGCTGCCGCCAGCGCATTGAGCAGGTCGGCCCGGTGGGCAACCCGGTAGGGTGCGCCGAAGCGGGCCTCGAACCGGCTGCCCAGCGGCAACGTGGAGCGGCGCTTGCCTGTCAGCGCGTCATGGACGTGGATGGCCTGCGGCGCGCAGGTCTTCGGCTCAAGGCCGTCCCAGGCGCCGAGCGAGGTCAGCGCGCGCACCGCGTTGGGCCCGAGTTGCAGGCCGGCGCCGACTTCCTCCAGCCGGGCGGCCTGCTCGTGGACAGTGACCTCGTGGCCGGCCCTCGCCAGCGCGATGGCTGAGGCGAGGCCTGCCACTCCTGCTCCTGCGATGCGAATATGCAAAATCCACTCCCGTTCGGCAAATCGGCGGACTTAGCCCTTGCAGTAGAAAAGTGGCGGGTTTAGAGCAAGGCCCGCAAAAGCAATGCCTGACCGGCATGTCAAGGAGGCAGTTCCCATGGGTTTCATCGCAGACGCACTCAACCGCATCCAGCCCTCGGCCACGATCGCGATCTCGACGAAAGCCATGGAACTGAAGGCCGAGGGGCGCGACGTGATCGGCCTGTCGGCGGGCGAGCCCGATTTCGATACGCCGGAGAACATCAAGGAAGCCGCGATCAAGGCAATCCGCGACGGCAAGACCAAGTACACCCCGGTTGACGGCATCCCCGAGCTGAAGAAGGCGATCTGCGCCAAGTTTGCCCGCGACAACGGCCTCAGATACGAACCGGCGCAGGTTTCTGTCGGCACAGGCGGCAAGCAGGTGCTGTTCAACGCCCTGATGGCCACCATCAATCCCGGCGACGAGGTGATCGTGCCCGCGCCTTACTGGGTGTCCTATCCAGACATCGTGCTGCTGTGCGGCGGCACGCCGGTATTCGTCGAGACCAAGCTGGAAGACGGCTTCAAGCTGCGCGCCGACAAGCTGGAAGCGGCGATCACGCCGAAGACCAAGTGGCTGATCTTCAACTCGCCGTCCAACCCTTCGGGCGCGGCGTACACCCATGCCGAACTCAAGGCGCTGACGGACGTGCTGATGCGCCACCCGCACGTGTGGACGTTGACCGACGACATGTACGAGCACCTGGTTTATGACGATTTCACCTTCGCCACGCCCGCCCAGGTGGAGCCGGCGCTGTACGAGCGCACGCTGACCATGAACGGCGTATCGAAGGCCTATGCAATGACCGGCTGGCGTATCGGCTATGCGGCAGGCCCGGTGCAGCTGATCAAGGCGATGAGCAAGCTGCAGTCGCAGTCCACCTCCAACCCATCCTCGATCTCGCAGTGGGCGGCGGTCGAGGCGCTCAATGGCCCGCAGGACTTCATTGCGGAGAACAACAAGAAGTTCAAGGAACGCCGCGACCTCGTCGTGTCGATGCTGAACCAGGCGAAGGGGCTGTCCTGCCCGACGCCGGAAGGGGCGTTCTACGTCTATCCGTCGTGCGCGGGCGTGATCGGCAAGACGGCGCCGTCCGGCAAGGTGATCGGCAATGACGAGGACTTCGTGACCGAGCTGCTGGCGCAGGAGGGCGTAGCGGCGGTGCACGGCGCGGCGTTCGGGCTGGAGCCGTTCTTCCGGGTGTCCTACGCCACATCGAACGCGGCGCTGGAAGACGCTTGCGAGCGCATCCAGCGGTTCTGCGGCAGCCTGAAGTAGCGGCATATCCTGCCCCTGTGGCATTTTTGCAACATGTGCGGGAAATCAGTTGAAGCGACTCAAGCCCTGATTGACGGTGCAAGGTCAGCACACCTATTGTCCGCTCAACAATAATCGATTCAAGCAGGGGATCGTCATGAAGAAGTCTCTGGCATTTGCCGCCAGTATCGCCGCGTTGTTTGCCGTGTCCGGCACCGCTCAGGCCGCGGACCTGGACACCGCATGTGTGCAGGCCGTTTCCGGGTTCAACGGCAAGATCGAAGGTGCAGCCGGGTTCATCGACCAGGATGTCGCCATCATCGGCGGTCCGGTGGTGAACGAGGACGGCGCGCGCTTCCACGGCGCCGGCTCGCTGTCGCTGCCGCTGGGCTGCATGCTGGGCGTGCAGGTGGATGCCGCCGCCGGCGACATTGCCGGGCAGACCTTCGTGGGCGGCGCGGCGCACGTGTTCATGCGCGACCCGTCCAGCTATCTGGTTGGCGTGCACGGCATGTACACCAACATCGACAATGCGCTGGCACCCGGCGACAACGACATCTGGCGCGTCGGTCCGGAAGTCGAGTTCTACCTGAACAACTTCTCCATCGAAGCGTGGGCGGGTCTTGAAAGCTCCGACAGCAACGGCGAGGACTTCTTCGCCACCGTCGACCTGGCGATGTACGCCACCGAAGACCTGCGGCTGAACGTGGGCTTCCGCCGCTTCCTCGACATCAACGCCTTTGCGGCGGGCGCCGAGTGGCAGGTGTCCGACACCATGCCGGTATCGCTGTTCGTTGAAGGCCAGTTCGGTGAGAACGACTATGCCACCGTGTTCGGCGGCGTGAAGTTCTACTTCGGCGGCGAGCAGAAGAGCCTGATCCGGCGTCACCGCGAGGACGACCCGCGCAACCGGGTGCCGGACCTCGTCGGCTTCGGGCAGGCTGTGGGTGCGGGTGGAGGTGAGTTGATCGAGGGTCCCATGCAGTCATGCCCCCCCATCTGCAAAGATATCGACGTTTTTTGACCGTTTTAACCTGTAACTGTGACCCGGAACTTATCTGCCTCGCAGTGAGTCTGTTCTGTAGCCGCGCGGCGCTGTCGCGCGGCTTTTTCGTGGTCCGGCGGCCTCCACACGCGCCGGTCGGTTGAAAGCCTTGCGGAATTGTCATTGGTAAGGCGGGTGCGGTTGCGCTAGTCAACAGGCCAATTGCCCGGGACGGCGATTCGGAGCGGTTACCGGCGGCTGGCCTCACAAGTGGCGGCCGCCGGAACCTCGCACCAGCAAAGAGCGTTGAACAGCCATGACAAAGAAACTCGCAAGCGTCCTCATCGCCATATCTGCACTCGTTGCCGCCGCGCCGTCCGCCGTCCAGGCGCAGACAGCGGGCGTCAACATCGGTACTCTCGAATGCAAGGTGGATGGCGGCATCGGACTGATCGTCACCTCGTCCAAGGACATGGAGTGCATCTACCTGTCCACCTCGGGCCGCGAGGAATACTACACCGGCAATATCCGCAAGTTCGGCCTCGACATCGGCATCACCGGCGAAGCCTACATGATCTGGGGCGTGTTCTCTCCGGGCGTGGTGCAGGACTGGGCGCTGGCGGGCCAGTATGCCGGCGCCTCGGCGGAAGCGACGGCCGGCGTCGGTGCGGGCGCCAATGCGCTGGTCGGTGGCGAAAACATCACTCTGCAGCCATTGAGCGTGCAGGTGCAGACCGGCATCAACGCCGCGCTGGGCGTAACGTCGATGAGGCTTGAGCCGGCGCATTAGGGTCAGGACCCCGATCACCCTGATTTGACAAAGGCGTGATTTGGAAACCGGACCTGACGCTTCTACGTTGAATGAATGATGCGGACTCGCCGGGTCCGGCGCCTTCATCCGATCAAGGGAGCGTTTCATGCTCATCAAGACCATTCACAGCTGGCAGATTCCTGAAAACCGCGCCACTTCGGAACATGTGTTCTGGAACCGCCGCAGGTTCATCGCCGCGGCAGGCTTCGCGGGGATCGGGCTGGCGGCGGGCATCCGCCCGGCGTGGGCGGAGGTGGACCCTTCGGCCGGACTCTACCCGGTGCCGCTCAACGAGATGTACAAGGACGCCGGCCGGCCGATCACGCCGGAAGAGGTCAACACCACCTACAACAATTTCTACGAGTTCGGCACGTCGAAGCGCATCTCACAGGCCGCGCAGGCGCTGAAGATACGTCCGTGGGAAATCGCCTTCGAGGGCGAGGTGGACAAGCCGTTCAAGCTCGGCTTCGACGAGCTGTTGAAGAAGGTGCAGCTTGAAGAGCGCGTCTACCGGCACCGTTGCGTCGAGGCGTGGTCGATGACGGTGCCATGGAGCGGCTTCACGCTGAAGCAGATGGTCGAACTGGCCAAGCCGACATCCAGTGCGAAGTACATCAAGTTCGAGACCTTCCTCGACCCGGACGTGGCGCCGGAGCAGAAGCCGCCACTGTTTGGCGCTGGCTATCCATGGCCCTATTCGGAAGGGCTGACCATGGACGAGGCAATGAACGACCTCGCCTTCATGGTGACCGGCGCCTATGGCAAGCCGGTGGCGAAGTCGATGGGCGCGCCGATCCGGCTGCACGTGCCGTGGAAGTACGGCTTCAAGTCGATCAAGTCGATCAACAAGGTGACCTTCCTGGCGGAACAGCCGAAGAGCTTCTGGGAGACCCTGGGCCCCAGCGAATACGGCTTCTGGGCCAACGTGAACCCTGATGTTGCGCATCCGCGATGGAGCCAGGCTGAAGAGCGCGTTCTGGAAACCGGCGAGAAGATTCCGACAGTGATTTGGAATGGCTATGGCGAGCAGGTTGCATCGCTTTATGCCGGCATGGACAGCCTCGGCGATAAGCTGTTCCGCTAGAGCAACAGCCGTTCCCTTTGAACGGCTAAAGCTGCTCCAGCACTTTGGAATCGAGCATCTTTATCCGATCAGATAATTCAGTCTGATCGGATGTTGCTCTAGGCCTGCAGGCTTTGACGTCCGCGTAAATTCTGGGAACAAATGAAATGGGCCGGACGCCCGGGTGGAGAATGGCGTCCGGCCCTTCAGGATCGTCAGATGCCCGGAATTCTGCGGTTTTCACGCCCTGTTGCCTCGGCGTGAAAGGCTTGGTCCGGAGCAACGGCTTGGAAGTTTCTGAGGGAGTAACAGCCGCTGACAGGGAGGATCGTTCCACGAACCAGACACCTTGCGCAACACCAGAAATCGGTATGCGTCTCATGCGGTGACTGCATATCGGTCAAGTGATGAAGAAACAGGCAACGGCTTGTCCAGCGAATAGCCGTCTGAGTTAATTGACGTTGGAGTCAGGTTTGCGGCGTCAGAACTTCCATTGCCGGGCCTTCGACACCACGAAATCGCGGAACACCGCGATGCGCTTGGAATTGCGCATTTCTTCCGGGTAGACGAAATAGGTGTCGATGGCGGGGCCTTCCTCGGCCAGCTGCAGGCGAATGAGCTTGGAATCATCGCCGACGATATAGTCTGGCAGAACCCCGATGCCGAGACCGGCCTCGACGGCGCGCCGCAAGCCGTAGATGGAATTGATGCGGAAGGCGCTCTCACGCGGCGCCTCGCCGGGTGCGCGGCCAACCCGCTCCAGCCAGCTCAGGTCATCAAGGAAACTCGGCACCGGGCCGAAGGCCAGGATCTTGTGGTTGTCGAGCTCCTCGGTCGACTGCGGCAGGCCGTGCGTGTGCACGTATTCGGCCGAGGCGTAGGCGTGGTTGTGCACGGTGAACAGCTTGCGCTGGACGAGGTCGGGTTGCGTGGGCCGGCGCAGGCGGATGGCCACGTCGGCCTCGCGCATGCCAAGGTCAAGCTCCTCGTCGGTCAGCAGCAGCTCGACCCGGATTTGCGGGTAGAGCTCGGTGAACTCGCGCAGGCGCGGGGTGAGCCAGATGGTGCCGAGGCCCACGGTGGTGGAGACGCGCAAGTCTCCCGACGGCTTGTCGCGGCTGTCGGTAAGCCGGGCGCGGGCGGCAGCCAGCTTGGTGAACACGTCATGGGCGGTGCGGTACAGCATCTCGCCCTGTTCGGTAAGGATCAGGCCGCGCGCATGGCGGTGAAACAGGGTGACGGCAAGCTCTGCCTCCAGCGCCGATATCTGCCGGCTGACGGCAGACTGGGACAGGCCCAGTTCATGACCGGCATGGGTGAACGATCCGGCCTCGGCCACCGCATGGAAAATGCGCAGCTTGTCCCAGTCGAAGTTGCTGTCACGGTTGGAAAAGGGCATGAGCCTTCAGTGCCGCCCGTTCATTCTGCGGCCTGCGCGTGAATGCCGGCTTCTGCCAGCCAGCGCTCGGCTTCAAGGGCAGCCATGCATCCCATGCCGGCAGCGGTGACCGCCTGGCGGTAGATGTCGTCAGTGACGTCGCCTGCGGCATAGACCCCGGCAATGGCGGTGGCGGTCGAGTCGGGCGCGGTGACCAGATATCCGCCGCGCTTCATTTCCAGCTTGCCTGCGAAAAGCTGTGTGGACGGCGTGTGGCCGATGGCGATGAAGATGCCGTCACAGGCCATCTCCTCCACTTCGCCGGTCTGCACGTTCTTCAGCCGGGCGGCGGTGACGCCAAGCGGATTCTCGTCGCCGATCACCTCTTCCAGCGTGGTATTCCACAGCACCTTGACCTTGGGATTGGACATCAACCGGTTCTGCAGGATGCGCTCGGCGCGGAACTCGTCGCGGCGATGAACCACCACTACCTCGGATGCGAAGTTGGTCAGGAACAAGGCTTCTTCAACGGCGGTATTGCCGCCGCCGATGACCAGCACCTTCTTGCCGCGATAGAAGAAGCCGTCACAGGTGGCGCAGGCCGATACGCCGAAGCCCTTGAACTTCTCTTCCGATGGCAGGCCAAGCCACCTGGCCTGGGCGCCGGTGCAGATGATCAGGCTGTCACAGGTGTATTCGCGGCCAGAGTCGCCCTTGAGACGGAATGGTCGCCGCTCGAGGTCGACCTCGACGATGTGGTCGGAAATGATGGTGGTGCCGACATGCTCGGCCTGGGCCTGCATCTGCTCCATCAGCCACGGACCCTGGATCGGATCGGCGAAGCCCGGATAGTTCTCGACGTCGGTGGTAATGGTCAACTGGCCGCCGGGCTGGATGCCGCTGACCAGCACCGGTTCCAGCATGGCGCGGGCAGCATAGATTGCGGCGGTATAGCCGGCCGGGCCGGAACCGAGGATCAGCACACGGGAATGGTGCGCGCTCATGAGAATTCTCCAGGTATGACAACCGCGGCTGGCGGTGACGTGTACGCGACCGGCAACTGGTTGCTTAGCTATGACTTGCGAGCATAGCTTGCAAGAGGGTCTGCTGTTAAGTCATGCGGAAACGCTTTTCCACCGGAGATGGTTCTGACAGGCGGAAAGCTGCAGCAGGGACGCGACGCCCCCGCCTGCAAGGTCAGTTGAAGCGGATCTTGAGGATCTCGTAGCTCTTGCCGCCGCCGGGGGTCATGACCTCGACCGAATCTCCCGCCGACTTGCCGATCAGCGCACGGGCGATTGGCGACGAAATGGACAGCTTGCCTGATTTCACATCGGCCTCGAAGTCGCCGACGATCTGGTAGACGGCTTCCTTCTCGGTGTCTTCATCGACAACGGTGACGGTGGCGCCGAACTTGACGGTGTCACCGCCCAGCTTCGACACGTCAATCACCTCGGCGCGGGAGATCATGTCTTCCAGTTCGGCGACGCGAGCCTCGTTCCAGCCCTGGGCTTCCTTGGCCGCGTGATACTCGGCGTTCTCCGACAGGTCGCCGTGAGCGCGGGCTTCCTCGATCGCCTTGATGATGCGCGGGCGTTCAACCGTCTTGAGGTGCCTGACCTCGTCGATCAGGTACTGGTGGCCTGCGGCCGTCATCGGAACCTTGTCAACCATGTGTTCAAATCCAGTATGCGTGGCAACCCGCCCGTATCAAACATCCTGGTGGCTCAAGCCGTAAAGCCAGCCATTCCCAGATGCCTCTGATATGTGCGGAAATGTTTTGGTCGATTGCAACTATGCTCAAAACAAAACCGTCCCGCAAGTGAAGTTTCGCCGCGCCCGGGCGCTCGCCCTGATTGCTGAAAGCATCAATTTGCAAACAGTAGGACGTGCCAGCTGCTGCAATTCCATGATGCGGAATGATTCGACTCACGCAACGAAGCGTGAGAAACTTGAACCGATTTCAGTCCGAGAAAAGAAAATGGCCCGGATCCTGATCAGTGAGAGTTCCGCCGAGCTCGGCCGCAAATGGTGCAATGCACTCAAGCGGAAGGGCCATGAGGTGGTGCTTGCGCCCGACGGGCGCGCTGCGGTGTCGGCCTGCAGGGCAGAACCGTTCGAAGTCTTCATTACCGACATGTCACTGCCTGACGTCAACGGCATCCTGCTGTCAGGCCAGATATCCACCCTGTTGCCGGACGTACACATCATCGGCGTCAGCAGCGTGCTGACACAGGAGATGGTGGACGGCGAACTGGGCGGCGAGGTGCCCTATTGCGCCCGCTTCTTCTGCAAGCCGGTGACGCCAAGGCAGCTGACCTGTGCGGTCAGCGAACTGGCGATGGCGTGATGCCTGGGCCGCCGTGTGGCCGGCCCTACGAGAAATAATCCTGCAGCGGTTTGACCTCGAGATCGCCCTGCCTGTAGGCGGCGATGCCCTGTGCCGCGGCGATGGCGCCTGACAGCGTGGTGTAATAGGGGATCTTGCCCATCAGCGCGGCGCGGCGGATCGACTTGGAGTCAGCCAGTGCGGCTTGCCCCTCGGTGGTGTTGAAGACCAGCTGCACCTCGCCGTTGGTCATCGCGTCGACGATGTGCGGGCGGCCTTCCAGCACCTTGTTGACGCGCTGGGCGGGCACGCCTTTCGACGCCAGGTAGCGCTGGGTGCCGCCGGTGGCGATGATCCTGAAGCCGAGTTCAGCCAGCTGGCGCGCGGCGGGCAGGATGCGCGCCTTGTCGTGATCGCGCACCGAGATGAAGGCCGCGCCCTCGGTGGGCACCTTGGTGCCGCCGCCGAGCTGCGACTTGGCGAAGGCCATGGCGAAGCTCGAGTCGAGGCCCATCACTTCGCCGGTGGAGCGCATTTCCGGGCCGAGCACCGTGTCGACGCCGGGGAAGCGGGCAAACGGGAACACGGCTTCCTTGACGCCGATGTGATTCAGCTTCGGCTTCTTCAGCTTGAAAGACTTCAGCTTCTCGCCGGCCATGACGCGTGCGGCAATCTTGGCGATGGGCTGGCCGATGACCTTGGCCACGAACGGCACGGTGCGCGAGGCGCGCGGGTTGACCTCGAGCACGTAGATGTCGCCGTCCTTGATGGCGAACTGCACGTTCATCAGCCCGACCACGTTGAGCGCCTTCGCCAGCTTGGCGGCCTGGGCCTCAAGTTCTTCGATGACGGCTTTCTTGAGCGAGTGCGGCGGCAGCGAGCAGGCCGAGTCGCCCGAGTGAATGCCGGCTTCCTCGATGTGTTCCATGATGCCGGCCACGAACACATCGGTGCCGTCGCACAAGGCGTCCACGTCGACCTCGATGGCGTCGGAGAGGTAGCTGTCGATCAGCACCGGCGACTTGCCGGAGACGACGACGGCCTGGTTGATGTAGCGCTCCAGTCCCTCCTGATCGTGCACGATTTCCATGGCGCGTCCGCCCAGCACGTAGGACGGGCGGATCACCACCGGGTAGCCGATCCTGCCGGCAATGGCTACGGCTTCGGCGCCGGACTTGGCGATGCCGTTCCTCGGCTGGGCCACCTTGACCTTCTTGAGCAGCTTGGCGAAGCGGTCGCGGTCCTCGGCAAGGTCGATGGCGTCGGGGGAGGTGCCAAGGATCGGGATGCCGTCCTTCTCCAGCGCCCCGGCCAGCTTCAGCGGGGTCTGGCCGCCGAACTGCACGATGACGCCCTTCAGCGTGCCGTTGGTCTTTTCGGTGTGGAGGATCTCGAGAACGTCTTCGGCGGTCAGCGGTTCAAAGTAGAGCCGGTCGGAGGTGTCGTAGTCGGTGGAGACGGTCTCCGGGTTGCAGTTGACCATGATCGACTCGTAACCGGCGTCGGCCAGCGCGAAGGCGGCGTGGCAGCAGCAATAGTCGAACTCGATGCCCTGGCCGATGCGGTTGGGGCCGCCGCCGAGGATGACTACCTTCTCGCGATCCGAGGGGCGGGCCTCGTTGCCGTCGTCGCCGGGCAGTCCGACTTCATAGGTGGAGTACATGTAGGCGGTGGGCGAGGCGAACTCGGCCGCGCAGGTATCGATGCGCTTGAAGACCGGCGTCACCTTCAGCTTGCGGCGGGCCTTGCGCACCTTGTCCTCGGCGATGCCGGCAAGGGTGGCAAGGCGGGCATCGGAGAAGCCCATGGCCTTGAGCATGCGGAAATTGGCGGCATCCTGCGGCAGGCCGTGCTCGCGCACCCGGGCCTCCATCTCGATGATGCCGGCCAGCTGGTCGATGAACCACGGATCGTACTTGGCGCTTTCGTGAACCTGCGCCGGCGTGGCGCCAAGGCGCATGCACTGGGCCACCTTCAGCAGCCGGTCCGGCGTGGGCCGCGACATGGCCCGGCGGAAGACGTTCTTGTCCTCTTCCTTGCCGTAGCCTTCCAGCTCGATCTCGTCGAGGCCGGTCAAGCCGGTCTCGAGCCCGCGCAGTGCCTTCTGCAGGCTTTCCTGGAAAGTGCGTCCGATGGCCATGACCTCGCCAACCGACTTCATGGCGGTGGTCAGGTTGGGCTCGGCGCCGGGAAACTTCTCGAACGCGAAGCGCGGGATCTTGGTGACCACGTAGTCGATGGAAGGTTCGAACGAGGCCGGCGTGGCGCCGCCGGTGATGTCGTTGTCCAGCTCATCCAGCGTGTAGCCGACGGCCAGGCGCGCCGCGACCTTGGCGATCGGGAAGCCGGTCGCCTTGGAGGCCAGTGCTGACGAGCGGGAGACGCGCGGGTTCATCTCGATGACGATGAGGCGGCCGTCCTTCGGGTTGACGGCGAACTGCACGTTGGAGCCTCCGGTCTCGACGCCGATCTCGCGCAGCACCGCGATTGAGGCGTTGCGCATCACCTGGTATTCCTTGTCGGTGAGTGTCAGGGCGGGGGCGACGGTGATCGAGTCACCCGTGTGCACGCCCATCGGGTCGAGGTTCTCGATAGAGCAGACGATGATGCAGTTGTCGTCGCGGTCGCGCACCACCTCCATCTCGTACTCCTTCCAGCCGAGCACGCTTTCTTCCACCAGCACTTCGGAGGTGGGCGAGGCTTCGACGCCGGAATGCACGATGTCGTACAGCTCTTCCAGGGTGTAGGCGATGCCGCCGCCCTGGCCGCCCATGGTGAACGAGGGGCGGATGATGGCGGGAAGGCCGGTCAGCTTGTAGGCCTCCAGCGCCTGCAGCTGCGCGGTGAGACGGTGTTCCTCGCGGCGCTCGAACTCGGTGGAGGCCCACTGGGTCTTGAAAGCCTCGGCCGCCTGCGCGCCCTGCTTCCGGGCTGCGGCGAGGCCTTCGGCATATTCCTTCTCGAAGCGCTGCTTCAGCTCCGACGTGTTGACGAAGGCCGAGCGCGGCACTTCCAGGCCGATCTTCTTCATGGCGGTGCGGAACAGGTCGCGGTCCTCGGCCTTGTCGATGGCCTCGGCGCGCGCACCGATCATTTCCACGTCCCACTTCTTCAGGATGCCGCGCTTGTTGAGGGTGAGCGCGGTGTTGAGCGCCGTCTGGCCGCCCATGGTCGGCAGCAGCACCAGCTTGTCATCGGGGCGCTCGGTGCGTTCCTTTTCGATGATCTTCTCGACCACCTCGGGCGTGATCGGCTCGATGTAGGTGGCATGGGCCAGGTCCGGGTCGGTCATGATCGTTGCCGGGTTCGAATTGACCAGCACGATGCGATAACCTTCGGCCTTCAGCGCCTTGCAGGCCTGGGTGCCGGAATAGTCGAACTCGCAGGCCTGGCCGATGACGATCGGCCCCGCGCCGATGATGAGGATCGTGGAGATGTCTGTGCGTTTGGGCATGCCGGTTCTTTGCGTTTGGCGGGCGCTGAAGGGAAGGCCGAAAGACCAGGTGCGCGCGCAAATTGCCGGGTTCGTACACCATGCGGACGCAGGCTGCAAAGGCCAAGCTGTCGCGATGCAGCATTAGGTGTGGAAGAAGCGGGAATGAGGCCTGCGAACGCGCGTTCTAGCGGGCCGGCAGCAGGGCTTCGAAGCCGGCGCTGCCGAGATTGCGCACCGTATAGAGAGCGCCGCCGGCCGATTCGAAAATGTGGCGGTGCCGCTTGATCAGGCCGAGGGTGTCCAGCGAGATGGTGAATGGGCCGGTGACGCTCAACCGGGCGCTGCCGGCCTCAGTCGCGGCATAGATGGACACGGTAAGGTCGTCGCCGTCGGTGCAGGCGTCCTCGAACACGCTGGCGATGACGCCGGCGATCGCCTCAAGCGCCGCCGATGTGCCGGAGGCCACGAAGGGACCAGACTGGGGGAAATCGCAGCGGGCGGTCACCCAGTCGTCCCAGTCAAGACCGTTGAGCGTCTCGAGAATGAACGCCGACAGGTCTCCCGGATCGGCATCGGGATTATTCATCTGCGCCAGCGTGTCAGCCGGCGACAATATGGTGCCTGGAGGCGGCTGGGAGGGGCGGGCAGGGGCGGGCGGAGAGCCCTGGTCCACATAGGCTTGCCGTGCATCCTTGAGCAGCGAGCCAATGACCTGGGAGGAACGGTCCTCGGGGCCTGCCGCATGGGAGGCAGCGTGCGCCTTGCGCCCGGCCATCAACGGGTTGAGCCCCGCGGCAAGACGGGTCCGCAGCAGGCGGGAAAGCAGCGAAATGTCGGGTTCGCTGTTGGACATGGGATGGTTCGACTACCGCTCCGGGTTGGAAATCTGACGGTCAGATTGCCGCCGGAGTGGTTAACAAAGCACCAAAATTTTGTGCCGTAACGCAAGCCTGGCGTGGCGCAAGCGCCGGAAGCGGCGGAATTCTGGGGGTCAGTCTCCGGTGCGGACGCACTTGATCTGGCGGAAGCCCATGCATTTCTGGCTGGCGCAAAGATTGCCGGTATCGGCGTAGCGCAGCTGGTCCGTACCGGTGTTGGTGCGCCGGGCAAAGCTCATGGCATCGTCATAGCCGTTGGCCTTGCACCAGGCGGTGGCGGCAGCACGGCCACAGTCACGGTTGCCGTCGAGACAGAAGGCCAGCGGCTGGCCGAGATAGTCAGGATAGAAGTAGTTGCGCGCAGAGGCGGCAACTGCCGGTGCCGTCATTGGCAGCACCACAGCTGCCGCGGCAAGCAGGATCTGGAAGCGGTTGGTCCATGTCATCGCGTTTATGGTCCTTGCCTGTTCTTGCAGACTGGCCGGACAGGAGCGGCGGCCACGGTTGTGACGTGCATCTGTGACATTTCTGCCACGCTCAGGTGGAAAACTGTCCCTAAGTCCATTGTCCTCCGGTTGTGTAGACGTGTCCGGGGTTGACGTTCAATGCTTTGTATAGTGATTGTGGGGTGGTAAATGTGCAGGTGTTCACTTTGGTGATCGTCTCTGGCACATTACGTCCGGTCCGCATTTCCTGCCGGCAAGCGGTGCTTGCGGACAACCGGGAACCAGGCAGACACGGAACACGCAGGTTGGAGGCAGATAGATGCAAGTTCGGCTGATTGCAGGGGCGCTGGCCGCGGCAGCAATGATGGCAGGTACGGCGGCGCCGGCACTGGCAGAATCGCAGCAGGGTGCGGTCTGGAACAATGTGCGGTTCAATTTCGGGTCCAACACCTGGAAGATGGACTCGCGGTACCTGCCGACTGAAATTGATTACTCAACCGACGAGAAGCCGGGCACCATCATCATCGATACGCGCCGCAAGTATCTTTACTTCGTGAAGGAAGGCGGCAAGGCCATGCGTTTCGGCATCGGCGTCGGCCGCCAGGGCTTCCGCTGGCGCGGCGTGGAACACATCACCCGCAAGGCCGAGTGGCCGGTCTGGCATCCGCCGGCAGAGATGCGCGAACGTGAGCCGCACCTGCCAGAGCGCATGGAAGGCGGCCCGGACAATCCGCTTGGCGCACGCGCCATGTATCTCGGCAACACGCTGTACCGCATTCATGGCACGCACCAGCCGTGGACGATTGGCGAGAACATCTCCTCCGGCTGTATCCGGCTGCGCAACGAGGACGTGATCGCGCTGTATGACATGGTCAAGGTCGGCGCCAAGGTCATCGTGCAGTAGGCTTGTTGCGGCAATTGCTGAAACAAAGGAGGGCCCCGGCGATTGTCGCGCGGGGCCCTTCAAGTTCGGCAGTCTGTCCCGGTTTGCAGGGGTTCCTGGGAGGGGTATCCAGGTGGGATAACTGCCGTTGGGGTGACTCTGAGGTAAGCATCAGTCTGCTGAATTTCAAGTCAGGGGCCGGGCACACTCAAATCAAGCATGGCGAGAGGGGCGGATGGGTCATGCCAGTTCTTGCGGCCCGGCCTCCTGACACCGACCAGGGGCTGCCCTGAGCGGTAGTCTGTCGTCAATTCAAGCAGTTACACCTCCACGCAGGTGCTGATGGCGCACGGTTCGCTTGTCATCAGGCCAGGTACCGGCCAGTGGGGATTGGTCTTGTAGATCACAGTAACGTTACCGGCGGGCGCGGCTGTGGCTGCGGAAGCCGGCGCAGGCAGCGGGGCGAATGCAGCCAGTGTGGTTGCGGCTCCGGCCAGCAGGGTGGCTATCAGAATTCTCTTTCGCATCGTCGGACCTCCTCTCGGTTGGAACCGGCATCTGAGGGGTGGGGCGCCGGTGGTCGTTTCGATGAGGCCAACATACAGGGGGCTTGCCAAATGCAACCTGAACGGAACGTTCATCTGCCGTTCATGTTGGTGACGGGGCAAGGTGGCTGCAGGCGGCCAGGTCCGGGAGGCTAATTGCCGACGTCGGCGGGTGCGATGGAGACGGCCTTGATGATGGCGTAGACTTCGGTGCCGAGGGCGATCTCCAGGGTTTTGAGCGAGCGCCTTGTTATCCGCGCCAGCAGGCGGCCTGCAGGCGTATCCAGCGCGACAAGTGCGCCCGGCCCCTGGCCAAGGCGGATTTCGTGCACAGTGCCCGGTACCACGTTGAGCGCCGAGAGGCCTTCCGGGCGCGACCGGGACAGGATCACGTCATGGGCGGCTATGCGTATACGTGCTGTGGCGCCAACGGGTTGCCCCAGGCTTGGCAGCAACAGAACTTCGGTGCCGGCGCTTACTTCGGTGAGGCCGTCGTCATGATGGGCGACGATGCGCGCTTCGATGAGGGCGCCGGCCTCGCGGGCGCCAGCCGGGGTGACCGACGGGTCGCCCAGCACTTCCGCAGCCGGGCCCTGGCGCATCACCTTGCCGTTCTGAAGGGCGACAACGGTGGTGGCGAGTCGGGCGACTTCGGCGGCAGCGTGACTGACATAGAGGATGGGGACCGATACCTCGTCACGCAGCCTCTCGAAGTAGGGCAGGATCTCGGCCTTCCTGTACTCATCCAGCGAGGAAAGCGGCTCATCGGCGAGAATCAGTTGCGGTGACGACAACAGGGCGCGGCCAATGGCCACGCGCTGCTTCTCGCCGCCAGACAGGCTTTGGGGGTAACGGTTGAGCAGGTGGCCGATGCCGAGCATCTCGACGACCCTGGCGACGTCGGCGGGCCGGCCGGCGCCGCCAGTGAACCAGCGGCTGTAGGTCAGGTTGCGGGAAACGGTGAAGTGAGGGAACAGCCGGCCTTCCTGGAAGATGTAGCCGACGCGGCGGGCATGCGGAGGCAGGCACACATTGGCGGCGGTGTCGAGCAGGGCGCGGCCATCGGCCATGATGCGGCCGGCATCTGGCTTCAGCAGGCCGGCAACGGCATTGATGATGGTGGTCTTGCCAGAGCCTGACCGGCCAAACAGCACGGTGATGCCGGCAGGCGCGGTGAACCGGGCGTCAAGCTCAAAGCTGCCAAGGCGGTGACGCAGGTCGACGTCAAGCATCAGCTGCCTCCCATGCGGCCGGCCATGCGCCTTGCCAGCAGTTCCGACAGCAGCAGCGCAGCCATTGCGACGGCCACAGAAATGACCACCAGCCGCATGGCGGAAGACTCGCCGCCTGGCACCTGCAGAAAGGCATAAATGGCCGATGGCACCGTCTGGGTCTGGCCGGGAATATTCGATACGAAGGTGATGGTGGCGCCGAACTCTCCCATCGCCTTGGCAAAGGCAAGAATGGCGCCGG
The DNA here is from genome assembly GCA_036350935.1 of Anderseniella sp. Lineage (GTDB taxonomy): Bacteria > Pseudomonadota > Alphaproteobacteria > Rhizobiales > Aestuariivirgaceae > Anderseniella. Next base: position 34,466 of record JAZBOA010000138.1, read on the forward strand.
CCAGTATGCCAGGCATGATGAGCGGCAGGGTGACGGTTGCAAACACCCACGCTGGGCGTGCGCCAAGGGTGGCGCTGGCCTGCTCCAGCCTGGGGTCCACGGCCTCGATCGAAAGCCGGATCGAGCGCACCATGAGCGGAAACGCCATGATCGCAGCCGCCAGCACGGCGCCGGTCCAGCGGAAAGCGAAGACAATGCCGAACCACTCGTCGAGGTACTGGCCGACAAACCCCTTGCGTCCCATCGCAAGTAACAGCAGGTAGCCAGTCACCACCGGCGGCAGGATCAGCGGCAGGTGTACCAGGCCATTGAGCAACTGCTTGCCGGGAAACCGCCATCGCGCCAGCGCATAGGCAATGAAGATGCCCAGCGGAAGGCTGGCCAGCGTCGCAACGGCTGCCACACGCAGCGAAAGCGCCACGGCCTGCCATTCCTGTGGGGATAACCAGTCGGTCACGTCGTCAGTCAATCACCTTGAAACCGTGTCTTGCAAAGGCCGCATCGGCTTCGCCACTGCCCAGCGCCTCGAAGAACGCCTTGCCGGCTTCATCGGCAGCCCCATTCAACAGCAAGGCCGGGTAGATGATGTCCGGGTGGCTGCCGGGCGGGAACGTGCCGATGACCGTCACATTGTCAGCCGCGGATGCGTCTGTCGAGTAGACGATTCCGTACGGTGCTTCGCCGGTGGCAACCAGCGTCAGTGCGGCGCGGACATTGTCGGCCTGGGCGACGGATGGTTCGATCCTGTCCCAAAGCCCGAGCGAAGTCAGTGCGGCCTTGCCATAGATCCCTGCGGGCACTGCATCGACCAGCGCCATGGCCAGCTTGCCGTCGCCGAGCAGGCCAGGAAGGTCGAGATCTGAATTGATCTCCAGGGGTGCGGCGGTCTTGCCGTGGGCGATCAGCACCAGCGTGTTGCCGAGGATGTTGCGACGGCCGTCCTGCGTGCCGAAGCCTGCATTCTCGACCTCGTCGGCCCACTCGACGCTGGCGGAGATGAAGATGTCTGCCGGCGCGCCGGCAATGATCTGCTTGGCGAGTGCGCTGGAGCCTGCATAGGAGATGGCGACTGCATGGCCGGTCTGCTCTTGCCAGGCGGCGGTGAAGTCATCGAGCCCGTTTTTCAGCGAGGCAGCGGCAAACACGGTGACATTTTCCGCCCGGGCGGCGGGCGCGGCGGCGAATGCGGCCAGGCAGGCAATTGCGGCTGCCAAAACTGGCTGGAGGCGTTTCAATGCCTGCATTTAACCTGTCCCTGCCTTGCCACGATATGTCCGGCGGAAAATATTGCGCACGCGGGAGCCCGTTGCAATCGTTATTTTCCGTCAGACATATCCCTTAACAGGGATTGCAGCTTGCCGATGCGGGCAGCCCCTGCCTCGGCGGCGATCTCCTCAAGCTCGCGGTAGGCTGCCAACACGGTCTCGCCGGTTTCGGTCAGGTGGGCGCCGCCGCCGCTGGCGCCGCCGCGCGTGCTGTCGACCAGCGGTTCGCGGAAGGCGTGGTTCATTTCGTCCACCAGCGACCATGCCCGCTTGTAGCTCATCGACATGGCGCGCCCGGCAGCGGCGATGGAACCGGTGGCACGAATCTGTTCCAGCAGGTCGGCCTTGCCGGGGCCGAGCATGGCCGCATCGCCAAACTGAATGCGCAGGTGCAGCCGGGCAGGGCCGCCGGGTGAAGGCTCGCGGATCATGGGATGGATATGACAGGATGCCATGTGCGATGGCAAGCGGCTCAGGCGACATTGAGATTGCGGCGCGAGGCTGCTAAACGGGGAGGCAGGATGACTTGCGGATGACGTGCGGGAGAAGGCAATTGATGATGCGCTCAAGGGCAGGGTTAACGCTGGCGGCGGGCCTGATTGCAGGGCTGGCGTTGGTTGCGGAGCAGGCCATGGCGCAGGGCCGGGGAGGCGATCTTCCTGAAGATCAGCCGGCTGCAGCCGGCAACTGGTCACGCTCGCAGACGCCGGCGCAGGTCAGAAGCGCTGCCCCTTCCGGGACAGCAACTGGCAGCAGCGAGAACCAGCAGACAGGTTCGGGCGTGCCGGTGCCGCGCCCGAAGCCTGGCAGCAAGGCAGCCGAGCGAGACAAGGCGGAGCGGCAAAAGAAGGTAGTGATCGGATCGCCGCCTGCGGACGCCGGGCAGGCTGCCGCTGAAGAGGAGGCCGCAGCGCCAGTGCCCAAGGCCAAACCCGCCAACAAGCCGGACAAGCCGGTGCAGGCGGGCCTCGCGCCTGCCGCCGAGGATGGTGTGGAAGTGCCTTATCGCGGCGATCTGGAAAAGGACGAGATCAAGTCCGTGCTCACCGGCAAGGTGGTGGCATCGCGCATTGACGGTGAGGACGCACGCATCACCCTGGGGGAAGACGGAAAACTGACGTGGACTGCCGGAACGGCTGGCGGCGCCGGTTTCTGGTGGACTGAAAAAGGCAGGATTTGCGACCGCTACGATCCGTCCGGCGATTTTCCGGGCCGGGGTGCGGGCTGCCGCAGCTTCGAGCAAAGGGCGGATGGCTACTATGCAGGCGGGCGGCGGCTGCAGTTTCTGAACTAGAGCAACAGCCGGTTGTCCTGAACGGCCAAAGTTGCGCCAGCAACCAACGCCAGTTTTGGCGCCATTGGCAAATCGTGATGACGGGCGCACACTGAACAGTTCAAGTACCTGCCTCTCATTGCCTCCCGATGGTCGCGGATCATGCGCCAGCCCAAGATTGTCACAACGCTCAAGAGCTATGACCGGAGCCAGTTTGCCGCCGACCTGATCGCCGGCGTCACCGTGGCCATGGTTGCCTTGCCGTTGAGCCTGGCCATTGCCATCGCTTCAGGCGCTGAGCCTGCAACAGGGCTGGTGACCGCCATCATTGCCGGTTTCCTGATCTCGGCGCTCGGCGGCAGCCGGGTGCAGATCGGAGGCCCCACCGGGGCCTTTATCGTGGTGGTGGCCGGCGTCATCGCGGCGCACGGATATGACGGACTGGTGCTGGCGACGTTGATGGCCGGGTTCATCCTGCTGGTGGCCGGGTGGTTTCGCGCCGGCAACCTGATCGCCTACGTTCCCGAGGCGGTGGTCAACGGTTTCACCATCGGCATCGGCGTCATCATCGCCACCAGCCAGCTCAAGGACTTCCTCGGACTGTCGGCCGAGAATGTGCCGGCCGAGTTTCTGGAAAAGCTGCCGGCGCTGTGGGCGGCGCGCGACAGCCTCAAGCCGGGTGCGCTGGCCATCGCCTTGTTTACGATGGTGCTGATTGTGGTGTTGCGCAGGCTGTTCCCGAGGTTTCCCGGGTTGATCGTGGCGGTTGCGATCGGATCGGCCTGCGTGGCGGCGTTCGGCCTGAGCGTCGATACGCTGGCCTCCCGGTTCGGCGCCCTGCCCAGTACGCTGCCGGCGCCAGGGTTTCCCGAGGTGTCATGGGACAGGATAGTCGAGCTGTTTCCCTCCGCCGTGATCATCGCCTTCCTGGCGGGGGTGGAGTCGCTGTTGTCCGCCATGGTTGCCGACCGGATGATATCAGGCAGCCACCGGCCCAATGCCGAGCTGACCGCGCAAGGGGTTGCCAATATCGGTTCAGCGCTGTTCGGCGGGTTGCCAGCGACCGGGGCGATTGCCAGAACGGCGACCAACATTCGCGCCGGCGGCAAGACGCCGGTGGCGGGCATCGTACACGCAATAACGGTTCTCGCGGTGATGATGGTGGCGGCGCCGCTGGCCGGGCAACTGGCGCTGCCGGCGCTGGCGGCACTACTGATCATTACCGCCTGGAACATGAGCGAGCCGCACAAGTGGGGCGAGTATGCCAGAGGGCGAACCAGCGACAAGGTGTTGCTGTTGCTGACCATGGCGCTGACAGTGCTTGTTGACCTGACCGTCGCCATCGGCGTGGGCGTTGCGGTCGGGCTGGCGTTGCGACTGCGCCGCCAGGCATCTGCCGAAAGCGACTGGCAACCGCCCGATCGTTGAAGGTGCGTGCCCCGGGGTGGGGCTATTGCCGCGCGATCAGGCCGAGCGCGGTGGTTACCATGCGCGCGGCGGTGAGTGCGCCGAGGCCGTCGACGTCCTGGTCGGGCATGAACTCGACGAGATCGAATGCGGCGATGCGTGACTTCGCGGCAATGCCGGCAAGCAGTTCCACGGTCTGCCAGTAGCCGAGGCCGCCGGGTGCGCGGCCGATGACGCCGGGCATGATGGACGGGTCCAGCCCGTCGCAGTCGAAGCAGATGATAACGTTGCCGCCGGCCGGCACCGCATCGAGCACCGGCTGGATACCGTTACGCGCCGCATCGCGGGCAGTGAAGAACTGTGCGCCCCACGCTTTTGCGTCAGCGAGGTCCTGCTGGCGGGCCGATCCGATATTGCGGGCGCCGACCTGGATGATGGCCTCGATGTGATCCATCTCGGAGGCGCGGCGCATGGTGGACGACAGGCCCCAGCGCTCGCCGCCAACGTCGTCGCGCCAGTCAATGTGGGCATCGATCTGGACGATGGTATATCGCCCGCGGCCTTCGAAGGCCTGCAGCATGGGGATGGGGATGGAGTCATCGCCGCCCAGCAGTACCGGCACCGCGCCGCGATCGAGGATGGTGGCGACGGCGGACCTGATCGCTGCGCGATTGGCGGCGCTGTCGCCAGTGAATGGCAGGTCGCCGAGGTCGCAGGCGTCGCCGGGGCCGCCGGGCAGGAGCGGTTCGCCAAGGTCAAAGTCAACGTGGGCGAGGTTGGCGGCATAAGGCGCTGCGGCAGCGCGAATGGCGGCAGGCCCGCCGGCGCAATAGGGGCCTACCGAGGCATAGGGCGTGGCGCACGGTACGCCGAGAACGGCAGCCCTGGCGGTGACGTTGGCCGGGCCATCGCAGGCCGGGATGCCATGGAACGTCTTGACGTCGCCGGCGCCGAACATGGTTGCGATCGACGTCTTCGACATGGCCGGTCAGCCCTTCGCTGCGCGCATCTGGCCGGCGAAGCGTTCGAACAGGTAGTGCGAGTCCTGGGGGCCAGGCGAGGCTTCCGGGTGGTGCTGGACAGAGAAGACCGGCTTGCCCTTCAACTGGATGCCGCAGTTGGACCCGTCGAACAGCGAGATGTGGGTTTCCTCGACATTGGCCGGCAGCGACGCCTGGTCGACGGCGAAGCCATGGTTCATCGAGGTGATCTCGACCTTGCCGGTGGTGTGGTCCTTGACCGGGTGGTTGGCGCCATGATGGCCCTGATGCATCTTGACGGTCTTGCCGCCCAGCGCCAGCGCCAGCATCTGGTGGCCGAGGCAGATGCCGAAGACAGGCTTGCCGCTGTCCACCAGCTTGCGGATTTCAGGCACGGCGTATTCGCCGGTCGCTGCCGGGTCGCCGGGGCCATTGGACAGGAACACGCCGTCCGGGTTCATGGCGAGGATGTCTTGGGCCTTGCTGTCACCGGGCACCACGGTGACCTTGCAACCCTGCTGGGCAAGGCAGCGCAGGATGTTGCGCTTTGCGCCGAAGTCCATGGCAACCACGTGCAGGTCAGGGTTTTCCATGCGGCCGAAGCCGCTGTTCCAGGCCCACAGGGTTTCGTCCCAGTCATAGCGCTGGGTGCAGGAAACTTCCTTTGCCAGGTCCATACCGACAAGGCCGGGCCAGCCGGCCGCTTCCTTCTTCAGGGCGTCGAGGTTGAAGGTTGCCTTCGGATTGTGGGCGATGACGGCGTTGGGCATGCCCTTCTCGCGGATCAGCGCTGTCAGCGCCCGGGTGTCGATGCCGCAAATGCCGATGATGCCGCGCGCCTTCAGCCAGCCGTCGAGATGTTTTGCGGCGCGATAATTGGACGGGTCGGTGATGCCGGCCTTGAGCACGCAGCCGCGCACGCCGGAACTGGAGGCGAGGTTGGTGGTTTCAATGTCCTCGTCGTTGGTGCCGACATTGCCAATGTGGGGAAAGGTGAAGGTGATGATCTGGCCGGCATAAGACGGATCAGTGAGAACCTCCTGGTAGCCGGTGATGGCGGTGTTGAAACACACCTCGCCCACTGCCTTGCCGGTGGCGCCAAGCCCCATGCCTTCAATGACGGTGCCGTCGGCCAGCACCAGCCGGGCGGTGGTTGGCGCGGTGGACCAGCCTGTGGCAGGCGGAGAGGAACGCCCCGGGCCGGCTGCGGGCGGGCGGGCGGTGGTTTTCGTGGGCGGCATGGCGCACTTACCTGTCTGTTCCGGAATTTCGGCGGAACGTAGTGGCGCGGTCCGCCAAGGTCAAGCAGTGCGGGGCCGGTTTTCCAGCCATTTGGCCGCAGGGCTCCGGAGGGCGGCAGGGCTGCTTGCGAACCGCCATATGCAGCCTTATGTACATCCGGGCTCGGGAAATCGGGCAATACAGTACCCAGAAGAGGCATTGAGGCAATGACCGACACCTTGCGCGACAGGGTCAGTGGCGAGATGAAGCAGGCAATGCGCGATGGCGACAAGGTCCGCGTGGCGACGTTGCGGCTGATCTCTGCGGCGTTCAAGGACCGCGAAATCCAGAATCGCGGTACCGGCAAGGATGAAAGCCTGAGCGACGCGGGGATGCAGGAAATTCTCGCCAAGATGATCAAGCAGCGCCGCGAATCTGCCGAGACCTACGAAAAGGGCGGCCGGCCCGAGCTGGCGCAGGCCGAGAAGGCGGAAATCGCCATCATCGAGGAATTCCTGCCGCGCCAGTTGAGCGTGCAGGAAACCGAGGCAGCCGTGTCGGCTGTGGTGGCTGAAATGGGCGCCAGCGGTCTGAAGGACATGGGCCGGGTGATGGGCGTGCTCAAGGAGCGCTATGCGGGCCAAATGGACTTTGGCCGCGCCGGCTCCATGGTGAAGTCCGCGCTCAGCTAGGGTCAGGGGCCGACGCCCGGGCGGGCGCGACTTTCCGTTATAACCAGGTTGTTACTGGGGGGAGTAAGTAAACTAGGCTCCCGGTAGAATCGCGCCCGCCGTTCGCGCCGGGGTCCATTGCGGCATACCGGCGGCCCCCATCCTGTGGCACGGACTTGACGGAATCAAGTCTGACGATTGGTCAATTATCAAATTTAAGTGAGTGGGCCTGCCCTGGTGCCTTCCTGACCCTTCAGAGGGAGGGGCGCCGGGGCGATCAGCGGAGCTGGGGTGACGAATGTCCGGTTGAGGAGCGCGAGGTAATCGTTGCGTAACAATTTAATATGCTGCTGTAATATTATTGTTCCCAAGCCGGAGTTTGAGTCATGGATCAGGAAGGCCAGATGAATTCGGTGCTGCCGGACCTCTCCGGACCGTTTCAGGGCGCCTTGAGCCTGCCTTCGGCAACATGCGATGCGATGAAGTCGTTCTTTGTGCTCGCAAACACCCGCAGCCTGTCCGAGACGGTAAGTATCCTGGGCATTACGCGGCAGACCGTCCGCCGCCATATCAACCTGCTGGAGATGATCCGCGGCACCGTACTGTTCGCGGCCGACACCGGGGGATACCAGTTGTCGGAAACCGGACGGGCCGAGTATCGGGTGGTCAGCAAGATCATCAACCAGACGTCAAGGTGGGCTGCCGGCCTTGCTGCCATCAGTCCGGTGCTGGACCTGTGCAATGGACGCGGCCCGAATGGCGGCTATTACCTGGCGCAGCAACATCCGGTCAGCGAACTGATCCTCAATGGCCCGCCGCCCATGAAGCGGATCTACAAGGCCTGGGTTGAGGGTGGAGGGCAGGTCGAGGCGCCTTCCTTCAGGCGGGTGAAAGCGGAATTGCTGATGTACCGCGAGCATCATGGCGGCTGGA
>JAZBOA010000139.1:0-4961 GCA_036350935.1 Anderseniella sp.
CCGGAAAGCCGCTGGCCGAACTCATCATCCAGCCCGAGAGGGGAATGGCGAACATCAATATATAAAGGAGTGCGTGGAGCAGGTGTGCCACCTTCTGCTGCCAGGCCGGCGCCGGCAGCAGGGCAGGCGGTCGGACGACCAGACGCCACGCCAGGCGCAGGGTCACCAGACCCAGCAGGCTGATCCCGGCCCACTTGTGCCAGGAGTAGTACTGCAGCTTCTGCGGCGACAGCGGCAACTCGTGCATGTAAGTGCCGAAGGCGAAGTTGCCGACCAGTCCCAGCGCCATCAGCCAATGGAAAACCATCGCGGTCGTGGTGTAAGATTCAGCCTGATTTTCAGGGGCGTTTTTGTAGATCATTGAAATATAAGAATAAAAAATTTTTAGGGTTTTCAGTCTGGCTCTAAAGTCTGCCGAAATCTCGTCGTTACTGTTGATATCCTGTTAAGGGCAAACTCGTCGCGAGGCGAGGACGCAAAGCTTCCGGTCTTGGAAAAAGACAGCGGGGCTGCCAATGGAAGCCATCCCATGGCTGATGCGCCAGCTTGCCCTGATTCAGGCAGTTTTCATTCCTCAGGAGCCAAGATGTCGCACCAATGCCCTTTCCCCGTCCGCGCAACCGATACCCGCCGCAGCTACCGCACCGGCAGTGTACCCGGCTTCACCCTGAGTCTCACCCTGGTGGCGATCCTGTCGGGTTATGCAGGCCTCAGCGATGCCGCACCGACAAAAAAGCCTTCCCCGGTCAGTGAAATTCCCGCCGCCGGTGACGGAGTCGTCGGCTATGCAAAGGGCCGCCTGCTTGTGGCGCCGCGAGCGGGCCTGTCGGAAAAGGAGTTCGCCAAGATCCTGAAGTCGCGGAACGCCAAATCGAAGGGCCGCTTCCAGCGCACCAACACCTATGTCCTCGAGTTGCCCGCTGACGCAGATGAGATGCAGGTGCTGCAGGCGATGAAGAAGGACAAGCGGCTGAAATACGTCGAGCTGGATTATGTGCTGAAGCCCGCCGCCATTGTCAGCGATCCCAGCTATTCGAGCAGCTGGGCGCTGCCGAAGATCCAGGCACCCGCTGCCTGGGACAGCGCCAATGGCAGCGGCGTGACCATCGCCATCCTCGACACCGGTGTGGACGGCAACCACCCGGACCTGGCCGCCAACATGGTTCCGGGCTGGAACATGTACGACAACAACAGCAACACCAGCGACGTCTTTGGCCATGGCACCAAGGTCGCTGGCACGGCGGCGATGGTCGGCAACAATGGCGCAGGCAGTGCAGGCGTGGCCTGGGGCGCGAAGATCATGCCGGTGCGGATCTCGGGCACGGACGGCATGGCCAGCATCAGCACCATTGCCCAGGGCATCAACTGGGCGGCGGACAACGGCGCCAAAGTGGCCAACGTCAGCTACGCGGTCGCAAACTATTCAACCGTGCAATCGGCCGCCAACTACATGCGCAGCAAAGGCGGCGTCGTGGTGGTGTCCGCGGGCAACAACAACACCCTGCAAACCTACGCTGCCGACGATTCCATGCTGAACGTGGCCGCGACCGACAGCAACGACGCGAAGGCGAGTTTCTCGAACTTCGGCGACGCGGTGGACCTTGCCGCCCCCGGCGTCAGCGTCTACTCGACGACCAACGGCGGCGGCTACGCAAACGTCTCGGGGACCTCGTTCTCCAGTCCCATCACTGCAGCGACCGTGGCGCTGATGATGTCGGCGAACAGCAAGCTCACCCCGGGCGACGTCGACAAGCTAATCAAGTCCAGTGCGCTCGACCTCGGTAGCGCCGGTTTCGACCAGTACTTTGGCTTTGGCCGGATCGATGCGGCCAAGGCAGTGGCTGCCGCCAAGTCCGCTTCGATCACGACTCCTGTCACCGATACCCAGGCGCCGACCATCAGTATCGCCTCGCCGACCGCCGGCAAGGTCACCGGGGTCGTCGCCGTCGATGTCAACTATTCCGACAACGTCGGCGTCGCCCGTGCCGAGCTCTATCTCAATGGCAAGCTGATCGCCAGCGACGACACCAGTCCGTTCGCCTTCTCGTGGGATACCGCCGGCTACGCCGACGGCTCCTACAGCCTGATGGCCAAGGCCTACGACGCCGCCGGCAACACAGGCGCTTCGTCGACTGTCTCGGTGACCCTCGGAAACGACACCACCCCCCCGGTCATCACCAGCCTCAGTCCCTCCAGCACCGGTACCGTGTCGGTTCCCAAGCAGACCATCTCGGCTTCGGCGACCGACGACAACAAGATTGCCAAACTCAGCCTCACCGTCGACGGCAGGGAAGTCGCTACCACCACCGGCAGTTCGATCAGCTACAACTGGAACACCCGCAAGGTCGCCAGGGGTTCGCACACCATCACGGTGCGGGCGTGGGATGCCGCGGGCAACTCCAGCAGCAAGTCCGTAGCCGTCTACCGATAAGTCGTTGAGCAGCAAGCCTCTGCAGGCTCCAGGCGCCCTTCGGGGCGCTTTTTTTGTCGGAAAATTTTACATGTCCTTGGCGGTTGGGGGCACGAGAACTGCGGGCGGCTGCTAACAAAACCATGAAATCAATGTATTGCTGGGTCGTCTTTCGGGCTGGCATGTGTTTTGCTTTTTCTCAGGCGGTGCGTAGTCAATTTTTCGGGGTCCGAGAATGAAATCCAAAAAAATATCGCTGTTGTTCGCAGGATTGTTTTTCGCATGCCAGGCTTGGGCTGTTCCTGTTCTGCAAGTAGGCGCACCCGGAGGTGCGGGCGAAGGAACCTATGCTGATTATCAAGGCAGCACCAGCAATCCAACAGAAGAAGATACTGCCATTACTTCAGGCAGCTCCCTTTATGTGGCGGGGGTTTATCAGAACAACAATGTGAGGACTCTGGGTGGACAATCCACTGGTCTGGATTGGGGCGGAGTAAATTCAGCGTATGCAGCATTCAACACTTACGGGGCTATCTTGCTAGCCGCTGTTCCGGACGGCTATCTTGCGATGGCCCTGCCGCCTGCTCTTACGGTGAATGGCTTGGCTCCGATTTATAGTTCAGCCACTTTAAGTGGACTGTTCCCGAACAATCACGACCCTCTGAAAGATGGCGTATCTGATTTCTTGTTTTTTGACATCGGGGATTTTGCCAAGATCTCCAATGCGGTTCCCGATTTTTCTTCTGAGACGGGAGCGGCTGATGGCCAAATCAAAACTTTGACATTGGCCGGCGCAGCCCTAACTGATCTGGCTTGGATACACTTCGATGTGTTGGCGTTGGAAACTAGTTCGCAGGGTCAAACAAATATTGTGACTACAATCGAAAACAATCCTGGTTCAAAAGATGTGACTTGGAAGAAGCCTGGTATCGTGGTCCCGCCCGAGGATATTCCTGAGCCCGGCGTGCTGTTCCTGATGGGTGCGGGTCTGCTGGGACTGGGCATGGCGCGTCGCCGCAAGTCCGCCTGAGAACTGCAGCAACTGTCAGTAGTGAATCAAGCGCCGGGCGACCGGCGCTTTTTTCATGTCTGCTTCAGTGCTGCGCTGGTGTTGACCAGTTCCAGCACCAGCCCGTGCAGCCGCGCCGGCGACTTCAGCATCGGCACCCCGTCGACGTCTTCGAAGCCCTTGTCCGCTTGAGGCAGCGAGAACTGTCCGGGCAACACCAGTACCCCCAGCGGGTTCAGCACCTGCCGCAGGTGCGGCAGCATGCGCATGCCGCCGAACTGGCCGGGCGAGGCGGCGAGCAGCGCCGCGACCTTGTTCTGGTAGGGCACCAGGCCCGACTCGCCCTGCCATTCGCGCGACACCCAGTCGAGGGTGTTCTTCAAGAGCGGCGGGATCGAGCTGTTGTATTCCGGGCTGGCGATGAGCAGGGCGTCGTGCGCCTTGAACAGCGCTTTCAGGCGCTGGGCGTTGGCTGGCAGGCCTTCGCGTGCTTCGAGGTCTTCATCCATCAACGGCAGTGGGTAATCGGCGAGCTCGATCAAGGTGACTTCGCCGCCAGCGGCGCGGGCGGCTTCGGCGGCGACCTGGATCAGCTTGCGGTTCCAGGAATCTCGGCGGGTGCTGCCGGCGAAGGCGAGGATCTTGGGCATGGGGTGGTCCTTGTTCATGGGGGTTGGTTAGGGTTAGTGCTTCATGACGTCACGCCAGCGCTTGTCCCCGCAAGGGGGGGCGCCGGCATCCAGTTTTATTAAAGGCGGCTGGGCCCCGGCGTCCGCCGGGGCGACATTCGTCAGAGTGCCGGGGTGACGGGTGTTGGGGGCGGTCGCCAAGGTCAAGGTCGCTGGAGTGACGGGGTCGCGGGCCGGTTTGTCGGATTTCTTTACACGGGTTGAACAAACATTTAGATGCGCCGATTGTAGTGCCCTTCGCGTCCTTCATGTCCCCGGCAAGTCGAACACGATGACCTCGCTCGGCGCGTGGGCCTCGATCATTATCTCGGATTCATTGTTCAGCGCCACGGCGTCGCCCGCTTCGAGCGGATAGCCCTTCAGCGTGACCTTGCCGCGCGCCACCTGCAGCCAGGCGCGGCGGCCGGGTTCCAATTCCAGCGTCGCGCTCTTGCCTTGGTCCAGCCGGGCGGCGTGGATCGCCGCGTCCTGGTGGATGGTCGCCGAGCCGTGGCGGCCGTCCTTGGAGGCGACGACGCGGAAGCGGTTGTGCAGTTCCGTGGGGTCGAACGCGATTTGTTCGTAGCCGGGCTCGAGGTTGTAGGCGTCGGGCTCGATCCAGATCTGCAGCAGGTGCACCGGTTCGCTCTGCGAAGCGTTGAATTCGCTGTGGGCGATGCCGTGGCCGGCGCGCATACGCTGCAGTTCGCCGGGACGGATGACGCCGCCGTTGCCGAGCGAGTCCTGGTGCTGCAGGGCGCCTTCGAGCACCCAGGTGACGATTTCCATGTCGGCGTGGCTGTGGGTGGGGAAGCCGCCGCCGGGGGCGATGACGTCCTCGTTGATCACGCGCAGCGGGCCGAAGCCCATCCAG
>JAZBOA010000140.1:0-2023 GCA_036350935.1 Anderseniella sp.
CTGGAGCTAACCCCGCGCACGCCAATCATTTTCATTTCGACTATGGCAAACACGGTCGAAGCTACAATTACCGCATTTGCGAATGACAGAGTAAGCGGTTGGGCCATGGCAGGAAATGGCACAATTCGGGCTCCTCGGCTTGGTCCTGAAGATGTCCGCTGTAGTTAGGAAACGGACCCACTAGTTACATCGGTCCGGGTCTGGAGAGGGCGCTGTGCCCAGTGCTGTGACTTCCTCCGATCAACTGCAAATCTAGTTGCGGTCCTGGGGGGTAATTCGCCAGACTGACCACGATGGACCATTGGTCGAGCGATTTTCTGGCTGCACCAGGCTGGTTGGCAACGCGAGTTTCCAACCCCGCTCTATGCCACTTGCTCATATTGGTGATTTCCCTGCCGGTGCTCGCGGGTTCGATCTGGCTTATGAACCAGTACCTGATTGCCGAGGGTGCAATCACATTGGCAGCTTTCCCTATTTCACTGTCTCTGGTTGGCGGCTTCTATCTTGGCCCTGCGGTACCGCTCGCACTTGTGATTGTGCTGTTTGCTTCGTTTACGTGGATCTTCGGGCTTACTGCCTTTCCTGCAGCCGCCTATGCCGTCATGTACGGGGCCGTCGTCGCTATGGCAGCAGTCGGCTTGAGGGTGTCAAAGTTCAGAGATTTCGAAACAAGGCCCGTTCGATCAGTTTTGGTCTGGTACATCATTGCCGGCGTTATTGCGCCTGTCATGACAACGGTGCTTGGCGTGCCGTTGCTTGCCTGGGGCGGCGGCGTCGAAGCGGGAGCGAACTATCCGATCCTAATGGTCTCTAACTACATCAGTGACAGCTTTTCTCCTGTTTCCCTCGGCCTTGCACTTTGCGCGGTAATTGAGCGCAGCTTTGCACACAGTGTTGGAGCTGAAGAGCAACCGTCGTTCCAGGTCGGCTATGAAAAGCTTGCCTGGTTGGTTGTCGCTGCGGCCATTATCCTGTCTGTCACCCCATTTGGAGAACGTTGGAGCACGCATGGCATCGTCGCGGTGACACCAGCGGTTTATCTGCTATTGGCCTGGTCAGCTTTGCGCTTCAGTATGGCGTTTACAATGGCGGTCACTGCGCTCGCGGGACTGTACATCACCTCATGCATGGCTTTCGGTCTCGGAGGGACTGTCGTTCCGAAAAGCACTGCAGATTTCCTGTTGATCTATGCAGATCTGCTGGCAATGACTGTGCTTGCCCAGCTTACGAGCGCGATGACAAGGCAACGTAAGCTCGACAACCGGCGAGCGCTGGCTGCAGAACTCGACCGGGCGCGTCTTAAACGCTACTTCTCCCCCCATATTGTCGATCAGCTTCTTGCGTCCTCGGATGCAATCGACAAAACCCACTCCCAAAAGGCTGTCGTCATGTTTGCCGACATTGTGGGCTTCACCAGCATCTCGGAGCGGCAGACGCCAGAGCAGACGATTGCGATGCTGCGCGAGTTCGATACTGCCATGGAGGCTGAAATCTTCGACAACAGCGGTGTCGTGGACAAGTATCTGGGTGATGGCGTTATGGCGGCGTTCGGGTTGCCAAGGCCCGGAGAGAAGCAAGTCACATCAGCACTACGTTGTGCGCTAGGGATGATACAACGAGTAGCAGAACTCGCCGAAACAAGAAGAAAAGCAGGTTACCAACCCTACGCGCTGGGTATCGGTCTACACTATGGAGACGTTGTTGCAGGACACGTTGGAAGCGAACGCAACCTGTCGTTCACGGTCATCGGCGACACGGTGAACACCGCAAGCCGGCTTGAGAGCCTCACCCGCGAACTCGGAGCTAGCATCGTCATCAGCGATGCTGTCGTCGAAGCGCTCAAGAAGGAAGCAGGACAGGCTTACCTAGAAGATTTGCGAGGTTTTGAAAGAGTAGGGAAGAAAGCGGTCAAGGGCCGTACCGGTGCGGTAGGCGTCTGGATGTTGCCGCGGTGAGGGCATGAACGCGCTCCAGCCCTAATGACTGCTAGTGGCACGTCTCGGACGCCCTGGGTCGCCTCCAA
>JAZBOA010000141.1:0-3119 GCA_036350935.1 Anderseniella sp.
CATCTCCGATCCGATTGCGGCGGACAGCTCAGGATCAGCTGGTGACACCTCAGCAATTGCATTCTCGCAGGCAGCTCTGAACCAGTCACGAATTGATTTACCAACCTTGATTGAAGTTCTTAAGAGCCCACTACTACTTGAGCCCCTGGCGCAACCCCATAACACCACTGCCAACGCTCTTCGGGCCAGGATTTCCATCACACCTGGTGGAGACCGACAGCGGGTTGCCGACGGTGTACTTCGAGTGTCGCTGCGGGCCAGCGATCCGGAGCAAGGCACAGCCCTCCTCGAGGACCTCTCTGAGCTTTATCTCCAGACGTCCCTCGAACAACGGCAGGAGCGTCTCAGTGAGGCGATCCAGTTCCTTGATGGCCAAGGGCCCAGTCTGGAGGAGCAGACGGCTGAACTTCAGCAGCAGATGGCCGATTTCCGCGCTCGATACCTGGTGCTGGAACCTGGCGCCGAGGGTGCCGCGATCAAGCAGGAACTTCAAACCCGCGAGAACACCGTCAGTAGCCTTGAGGCAGAGCGTGCTGGCTTGATCAAAGCCCGAACAGACATTCTCTCCGGCAGCCTGACGGCCCTGGGATTTCAGGAGGCGATCGGAGGTGCGGACGGCACAGGCGGCGGCGGGCTGGAAGTCACCGGCATCCGGCAGAGTCAGCTAGCGGAATTGGCCAGATTGGATGAGGAGCTGGCGACAGCACGCTCCAAGTTTACAGCGAACTCTTCGGTGGTTCAGGGTCTGGAAGCCCGGCGGAATGAGCTCGCCCCCAGGCTGAAACAGGATCAGCTGGAGGCGGTGGACACTGCTCTCGCACAGAATGCCTCGCGACTGGCCGTCGCACGCCGTGATCAAAACCGCGTCGCCACCCAGCTCGCCTCCCAGCCGGCCCTGATCCAGCAGTACGAAAGCCTCAGTCAGCGCCTCCAGCTGGCCCAGCAAAACCTCGCCAGCTTTCAGCAGACCCGCGAACGGTTCCGGCTTGAGATCGCTCAGCAGACCGTGCCCTGGAAACTGATTGCGGCGCCACGGTTCAATCCCAATCCAGTGGAACCTTCAGTGCCTGGAAGCCTCAGTCAGGGCGCCCTGCTGGCCCTGGCAGCAGGCGTTGGTGCAGCCTTGCTGCGTGATCGGTTTGATCCGGCATTTCATCGCAGTGAAGAGGTGCGGGAAGCGCTCAAGCAGCCATTACTGGGCCAGGTTCCGCACATCAGGCAATTCCGCGATGTGCGGGAACAGCAACGTTTCCTGTTGGAGGAAATCAGTTCCTCCGCAGGCCAACTGGATCAGCGCCAGGGGGTGGAACGCTTTCTTTACCAGGAAGCACTCCGCAATCTCTACACATCCCTTCGTTTCCTGAGCAGCGACAAAACCCTACGTTCAGTTGTGCTTACCAGCTCCATCCCTTCCGAAGGGAAAAGCCTCGTGAATGTTCTGCTTGCAAAAACCGTCGCTGACATGGGTCAGCGCGTTTTGCTTGTGGATGCAGACCTACGCAAACCCCAGCTCCACACCCGACTTGGCCTCAACAATCTGACAGGCCTTTCCAACCTCCTTGCGGAGGACGACCTTGTTCTCGACGATGTGATCCAGACGGTCCCCGGCCATCCCGATTGGCATGTCATCACCGCAGGGCGCACTCCCCCTGACCCCGCCCGCCTGCTGAGCTCCACCCGGTTGACCCACCTGGTAGAGCAATTGGATCAGTCTGAGAAGTTTGACTTAATACTTTACGACACCCCACCCATCCTCGGCCTTGCAGACGCCTCCCTTGTCGCTCAGCACTGCGACGGCCTCGTGCTTCTGGTGTCGCTGGATGTCGTACCGAGAAATGTCCCCCAGGAAGCCATGGTGTCTATCCAGAATAGCGGGGTATCTATGCTCGGAATTGTTACCAATTCGCTGAAGAAAGAACGCACCAGCTACGACACAAGCACCTATGCCCAAAACGTCTATTCCTACTATGCAACTACGCCCACAAGCCTTGATCCGTCTGACAGCAGCAACCAGGACTCAACCTCAGGTCAGCAGACGCTGACAAGCCGGCTGAGCGGGGCCATCAAGTGGATCAAGCGCTGAAACTCCAGAGTGTCTACGCCGGGGTTACGGTCCTGCTGGCCATCCCTATCAGTGCTTCGACCGCCGGAGCTGCAGACCTTCAAAGCAAGGCCCCGGATTCCCCTCCGGTCTGGGAGCGCGTCCCCAAAGAGGAGGTCATCGCCTGGCCTGATCCCCCCAGTTCGGAGACTGAAGCGGCTCAGCCCCCTTCCAGCGTGGAGGAGGCGGAGGCCATGGTGCGCAACCTGCCCCTCACCGAAGCCGACTATCCCCCGATGCTGCGGCTGGGGAATGGCCTTCCCACCGCCCATGTCCTCCCGGCATGGGAGCTGGAGGTGGGTCGTCAGGTGCTGTCTCCGCTCGCGGGAGGAGGCGATGCCTTCGGCACTGGTAACCAGAACGTGGCCACCCGCCTGGATCTTGGAATCGACGGTGGACTGCAGCTGAGTTATTTCAGCTCCTTTGCCGACGACCCCCTGTTTTCCCAGCCGCTCAGCAAGAATCCGAATCCGGCCAATGTGTGGGAGGTGGTGGGAGGAGCTGCCAAGTGGCAGCTGCTCAACCGGGACAACTGGAGCCTGGCTGTATCCGGCTCGGTGGAAGTGTTCACGGTGCGCAGCGGCGGCTGTGGCGTGAGTGGCTCGGGCACCTGCAGCCCCAACATCTTCAACAACTCCGGCGCCGGGGTGTCCACCGACAACGTGGTGGGCTCGCTGGCCCTGCCGATCACCTGGAAGGCCAGTCGCACCCTGGAACTCAGCTTCGCGCCTGGCGTGAGTTTTCTCCCCAACAGCCAGGGCTCAGGCCAGGGTGGTGGCGGCACCTTCTACGGCAACAACATCACCCTCGGTGTGGGAGGTGTGTGGCGCGCCAGCCAGCAGCTGAGTCTGTTCGGCTCTGCCCTTCTGCCCCTGGGACCTGGCACCAACAGCTTCAACAACCGACTGGAATTCAGCCGAGTGCCGATTCTCACCGGCGGCCTGCGCTACGCACTCAATCCCCGCATCCTCCTCGAAACCACGCTCACCAATGGCTTCGGCTCCAGCCCGGCCACGGC
>JAZBOA010000142.1:0-2836 GCA_036350935.1 Anderseniella sp.
CAGCAGCACCACCCGGTCAGCCAGGTGCGGATACTGCATCAGCGACTGGAAGCCGGAGCCTTCGAACACCAGGTGCGAGTAGATTTCGTCGGACAGTATGGCCACGTGCGGATGCGCCTTGAGCCCTTCCGCCAGCCGGTCAAGCTGGCTGCGGTCAACCACGCCGCCGGTCGGATTGGCCGGCGAGTTGAGGATGATCAGGCTGGTATTGGGCGTGATCAGTGACAGCACTTCATCGGCGTCGAAGCCGAAGTCCAGGTCTTCGCGGATGGCGTAGGGCACGGGCCGGGCAGACGCCGCCTTGACCGCCTCGCGGTAGGGCGGAAAGCCGGGATCGGGATAGAGGATCTCCCGGCCCGCACCGCCAAATACCATGCAGGCGAAGAAGATGGTGACCTTGCCGCCGGGCACGATCACCACGCGCTCAGGCGAGATATCGAGGCCGTAGCGCGCGCCGACGCTGTGGGCCACCGCCTCGCGCAGCGGCAGCATGCCGACCGGCGAGGTATAGCCATGCGGGCCGTCCTTTACCGCCTTCAGCCCTGCCTCGATGACATGGGCGGGCGGGGCGAAATCTGGCTGGCCGATGCCGAGATTGATGACGGGGCGGCCCTCGGCCTTCAGTTTCATGGCCTTGTCGAGGACGAAGAAGGCGCCTTCTTCTTCCAGCGAGGCAATGGCGGGGTTCAGTAAAAGCTGGCTCATTCCGGTTGGTTCAATCCTGCAAGGAAGGGTCGATCAGCCGCGACACCATCATGTCTCCAAGGCCGCGGGCAATGGCATCGTCATACTCCTCCATCACCGCTGCCGCCAGTTCCGACGGGCCGGACAAGCCATCGCCAAGGCGCATGTAATAGGCCATGTCCTTATGGGCATTGGCGAGGGAGAAACGGTATCCGTCGAAATTGCCCTCCAGCGCGTTGGCAACGATGCGCTGCAGAGCGGGCGAATTGTTGGAGCCCTGCTGCATCACCGAATAGAGTTTCGCCCAGTCCACGCCCAGGTCGCGGGCAGCATTGTAGGTATCGGCGATCAGCGCGACCATGCCGCAGACAAGGTAGTTGTTGACCAGCTTGGCCACATGGCCGGAGCCTGCCGGGCCGAAGTGCTCGATGCGCCGGGCGAAGGCGCGCAGCACCGGCTCGATCTGCGGCACCGCTTCAGCCGGTCCGCCCAGCAGCACGCCAAGCTCGCCGGCGGCGGCCTGTGCCGGCCCGCCGGTCAGCGGGGCATCGAACAGCGTGATACCGTCAGCCCCCAGCTCTGCGGCCAGCCGGCGGGTCACCTCCGGGTCGGACGTGGTGGTGTCGATGATGATGTGGCCTTGCCGCAAGGCGGGGCGCATGGCCTCGATGGTGCGCCCCACGGTATCGGCGTTGGACACGCACAGGATGATGACGTTGCTCGCCTGAGCCAGTGCAGCCGCCGAGGCGGCTTCGCGAGCGCCTTGCGCCAGCAGCCGCTCGACGGGTGCGCGGTTGCGGTGCGCCAGCACGGTCAGCGGAAAACCTGCCTGCAACAGCCGCTGGCACATGCCCTCGCCCATCTGCCCCACGCCTATGAAGCCCGCCGGTTGCTGGTCGCTCATGGTTACTTGCCACCTTTCAGGCGTTTCACCTGCTGCTCGCGATAATAGACGTAGAGGCCGGAGAGCACCACAATGCTCGCACCCACCAGCGTGATCGCGTCGGGCACATCGGAGAACACGATGTAGCCCAGCGCAATCATCCAGACGATCTGGGTGTAGACGAACGGCGCCAGCGTCGGGGCGGGGGCGATGGTGTGCGCCCTGATCAGCAGGTGATGGCCGATGCTGCCGGCAAAGCCCATCAGCACCATGATCCAGACGAGGTCCAGCGGCGGGGTTTGCCATTGCACCACGCCCATGGGGGCGGCCAGCGCGCTGCCGACCAGCGTCGACAGCATCAACGAAACAAGTGCGGGGTCGCTGCCGCCGATCTTGCGGGTGGTGATCTGGTACAGCGCCGCGATCACCGCCACCGCCACTGACAGCAGCATGGCCCAGTGGAAGCTGTCGGCGCCGGGCCGGATGATCAGCAGCACGCCCATGAAACCGGCGATCACCGCCGCCCAGCGGCGCGGGCCGATGCGTTCACCCAGCAGGAACGGCGACAGCGCGCACACCCACAGCGGGTTGGAAAAGAAGATTGCCGAGGTCTGATCGAGCCGCAGGTACTGAAGCGCAATGAAGTTCAGCACCGTGGTCGAGAACAGCATGCAGCCCCGCGCCAGCTGCAGCCAGGGATATTGCGTCTTCAGGCTGAACGAGCCCGCATACCACATCAGCGCGACGATGTAGATCAGCGCCAGGGTGTAGCGGGCAAACACCACCATGAACGGCGGCAGGTGGACCACGAGGTACTTTGCCGAGGTATCGATGACGGCAAAGCAGGCTACCGCTCCCATCATCATCAGGATGCCGACAGGCGCATTGTCGGCCGCGCCGGGCGGCGGCTTCTGCGAGCTGGCGGGAATGGGCATCGGCGTTAACCTGACATGTTGAGCTGACCGGACTGGTATCGGCACCCCAGCGATCCGTCCAGCGTTCAAAACGCATGGAGCCCATGCGGGCCGCAAGGGGTTGGCTTCAGGGGTTTGACTTGGTGCCTGCAAAGCCGGACAGTTCGCGGCAATGATGCAGGGAGGCTGAACCCCTTATGCCGTACATGACGCAAGCGGACGGATGCCGCATCTTTTACCGGGCGGAGGGCCCGGCGGATGCGCCCGCCATCATCTTCTCCAACTCGCTGGGCTGCGACCACCTGATGTGGCAACCCCAAGCGGACGCGCTGAAACACGCCTTTCGCGTGGTGCG
>JAZBOA010000143.1:0-2038 GCA_036350935.1 Anderseniella sp.
AGCGACCACGTGCTAGGCGGACGATCTTGCCGTCCGCTCCTGGCGCAGAAACGCCACACGGTCCAACGTGGTGCCTCCCGGGCGGCAGTACCCACAATCCCAAGTTGATCAACGTAATCGAATGACTCCGCAATACCACTTGGGACACCTCGCTCGATCGCCGTTGCTTGCCGTGACTTGGCGAATTCTGTATTCTCTGCCTGTAGTGTCAGGCATTCGAAGGGCCACTGTTGCGCACTTTGATCACATACTAAGAGGCAATTCTTAACATGACAAAGGGTCTGCAGTTTTGTAATTGGGCGCTCGTCGTGGCGCTGTTGTTGGTCACCTCCTGTGCAAGGCAGGATCGCCCGGTGAGTACAACGTACAATCGGCCGAATGAGCCGTTGGATACGGAACTCGTGTCCTCTGAGTGGCGTCAGTTTCATGGGCCGAAGTTGGACAACTTGTCCACAGAGACGGGACTGCTGAAGGCTTGGCCTGCGGGAGGCCCGGAACGGATTTGGACCGTCCAGGGCATCGGTATGGGCTTCTCGAGTGTTGCCATCGCCGACGGGATGATCTATACGGCGGGCAATAGGCAAGGCAACACCACGATCACTGCGATTGACCTGAAGGGTGAAGTGCAGTGGCAGAAATCCAACGGATCATCCTGGTCTGAATCGTACGAGGGGACGCGAGGAACTCCGACCATTAATGGGGATTGCCTCTATCACGAAAGTCCGCTTGGCAGGGTGACTTGCATGAACGCAAAGACGGGCCAGGAGATCTGGAGTCGGAACATCCTGGATGATTTTGGCAGCCAGAACATCAAATGGGCGTTTTCCGAGTCGGTCGTCATCGATGGGGACAAGGTCATCTGCACGCCGGGTGGACCAGAAACATGCATCGTAGCTTTGGATAAAGCCACGGGGGAAACGGTCTGGCAGTCGCCTTCGGCGCAGGGTGACTTAGCAGGGTACGCCTCGCCTGCTGTGGGACAGCTTGGTGAGCTTCGCGTGATCTTTCAGATGACCGGCAAGGCCTTAGTCGGCGTGAATGCTGATAGCGGAGATCTCTTGTTCCGGTTAGAGCATGACACCAGGTACGATGTCAATGCAATGCGGCCAATCTTCAAGGACGGGTACGTGTTCATCAGCTCGAACTATGGAACGGGATCGGTCATGTTCAAGCTTGACCTTGACGGCGAACGCGTCACGGCCGAAAAGGTCTGGGAACACAGGCCGCTGGACAACCATCATGGCGGCGTGATTCTGGTGGACGGGTACTTATACGGCAGTTCGGGCCAAGGATGGCATTGTCTCCAATGGGAAACAGGCCAGAGCGAGCATCGTGAAAGAGGCGTTGGAAAAGGCTCGCTCACTTATGCCGATGGCATGCTGTACACGCTCGGTGAAAATGGCAAGATGGGACTAGTAGCGGCTACGCCGAGTAGCCACCAGTTAGTCAGCCAGTTTGACCTGCCAGAAGGCGGGGAAGGCAAGAGCTGGGCTCACCCCGTTGTCTGTGGCGGACGATTGTACATCCGTCACGGCGAATTCCTCTACGCCTTCGACGTGCGTGCAGCAAGCTGAATCTCCCAATCGACCCCCGTTTTCCTCATGACGTTGTGCGTGTCTGCGTTCCTTGGCTTGCGGCAACCCCTCGCACCCAGTTCCTGCGGCCAGGTAAGCCTCCACAAACGCGCAACTGTTGCGCGGCCGCAACCTGGGTCCATAGCGATCCCACCGGACACCCAGTAGGCGACATTGTACTCCAAATGACCGGTAGACGGAATCAGCCGAGGCTCGGTGCCCTCAAAGGCCATGTCGACCAGCGGCGTAAGCTGATCCAATGAACCACCCACAAATCACGCGCCGGAGACCAGAGGAATCTAGCCCCAGCCGGGGTTTTGACCACTCGTTTCACCTGTTTGGGTGGTAGCAAGCCTTCGAGTGAGCATCACAACCACTCAGTTGATAGCATCGCGCCATCCAGGCTGCTATCCTGGAGGCAGCGGTTCGTGCTGTCGGGCCGCCAATGATCTCGAAAATTGAAC
>JAZBOA010000144.1:0-7341 GCA_036350935.1 Anderseniella sp.
AACGCTCGCGCCTTTGGTAGCGCCTCAGCTCGTGTGGAACATTTGAGGGATTGCTTCCATTCGCGCTGTCCAAGGACCCCTCTCCAGACAGCAGGAATTGCCCGTCGATAGTGATAATGGTCGGCTCTCTTGACGAGATAACTGGACATGGAAAGTGCCTCTCGATGTACCAAAATTGGCAACTTCAATGTACCAAAATTGAGCTTGTCGCACCTCAATAATCCAGAAATATGTTTAATAACATGGTGTTGTGAAAAATCAGGATTCATGTCCTAGGGTTTGAATCCAGTACCGCCCACCATGCTTCTTTGCTGATTTCAAATCACCAGAGAAAAGTCCTTCGGCAAAGATCGACAGAAATCCCGTCCGGTCCTTGCCGCGCCCGCGCGATTTGCAGCCCGGCCTCAAGTATGTCAGGCTACAGGCCATATTGACCGGCCAGCAACGAGGCGGCGACCACCAGCGTTGCTGTCAGGCAAGGCCTTGCACGACCGGCGGCGTGCGCCCGTTTGGCCGGCATGGCGCCGGGACTTGCAGGGGCCCAGCTTGAGCCGGAGTTGATACTGCTCCTGCCATTTCATCCGGAGGTGATCAGCATTGCCGGGTTCAGGTCCACAACACATTCTCGAAACGGCAATATATGCAACCGACCTTGAGGCTGCAGACACCTTTTATGGCGATCTGCTGCAACTGGAAGAGGTGCTGCGTGAAGAGGGGCGGCACGTTTTCTATCGTTGTGGCAACTCGATGCTGTTGGTGTTCAATCCGTCCGTGACGATGACGGCGGCGGCGGACGCCGATGCGGCGCCGGCCCATGGCTCGTTTGGTCAGGGACATGTTTGCTTTGCGGCAACGGCAGAGGAAATGGAAGTCTACCGGCAGCGCATGCAAAGGGCAGGAGTTCCAGTCGAAAAGGACATCGAGTGGCCCAATGGCGCCAGATCGATGTACGTGCGGGATCCGGCCGGGAATTCTGTAGAATTCGCTGAGGCCAGGCTCTGGAACCTGCCTTCCGGCAGCGGCTCCGGGACTGGCCAGGTGCGCCACAAGTGACCTCGCAACCGGGACGCGTCATTCGCCGCGCGGCGCCGGTTGTTCGTGGCCATAAAGGCTGGCGTCGCGATGCGCATGGTCAGCATCTTCGAATTCGAGGGTTGAATGGCCGATGCCGAAGCGGTCCCGAAGCCGCGCCTTGATCTCCTGCTTGACCGCTTCGAGCCGCTTCCAGCCGTCAGCGGCCAGGACCACATGGCAGTCAAGCGCCGCCTCGCGCTCCTGCATCTGCCAGAAGTGAACGTGATGCACATTGGCAACGCCATCCACGCTGCGTATTGCCTCGACAACAGCCTCACTGTCGACATCCGGCGGGCTGCCAAGCAGCAGCGTGCGGACTGGCCGGCCGATTTCGGATATGGCGAGGTAGAGAATGTATGCCGCAATGACGATGGTGACCGCCGGATCAACCCACCAGATGCCGTATAGAATGATGAGCGTCCCGCCTGCAATCACGGCGATCGACGCCAGCGCATCGGACAGGTTGTGCAGGAACAGCGCCCGCATGTTTGTGCTCGTCTTTTGCATCGAATAGGTGAGCAGCGCTGTCAGGCTGTCGACCGCAAGCGCAACCCCGCCAAGGATCACCAATGTCCAGCCGTGCACCTCCGGCGGATCGATCATTCGCATGACACCCTCATGGATCAGATAGATGCTCACCAGGATCAGCGTGGTGTAGTTGATCAGGGCAGCAACCACCTCAATCCGGCCGTATCCGAAGGTCATGTGCGCATTGGCCGGACGCCGTGCAATCTTGCGCGCGGCCAGGGCAATAACCAGAGAGGCCATGTCCGAAAAATTGTGCAAGGCATCTGCGATCAGTGCGAGGCTTCCCGAGAGAACTCCTCCGGCGACCTGCGCAACGGTCAGCAGGGCGTTTGCCCAGATCGCAACCGACACTCGCAGGTCACCGGACTTCGCATCGATGTGGGTGTGGTCATGATCATCCGGCAAACCGGGTCTCCGTCGCAATGCAATCACAACTGACCTGAGCCTGCTGCCGTGCGTCAGGCAACGCTGCCCGCCTGAAACATCATCCGAGCAGATTGAACCATCTGACCGGATCAACAAGCTCGATATCAAAGTGCCCGAGCAACTTTAGCCGTTCAATCCGCACGGTTGTTGCCCCATACCAGCACGACGCGCATGCAGTTGCAAATCCGCACGTAAGGGCCATCCGGGACATCCGCTCCTGCCAGCCTGACGGTCAGCGGCGTGCTGGCAAAAAGTGTAGCCGGCAGCCGCCGATCAACGGGCGGCCCGGACTGCCCGCACCTTGCCTTTTGCCGTCTTCTTCGGCTGCGGTTCCTCGGCTGCCACCGGTTTGCGTGCCGAGATGATGGTGTAGAACATCGGCACCACGAACAGGGTGAACAAGGTACCGATCGACATGCCGGTTGCGATGACCAGCCCCATGGAGAACCGCGCGGCGGCGCCTGCGCCGGTGGCGGTGAGCAGCGGGATCACGCCAAGCACCATGGCCGCAGTGGTCATCAGGATCGGGCGCAATCTCACTGTCGCAGCCTTCTCGATTGCCTCGCGCCGGCTGGCGCCATGCTGGCGCTGCTGTTCATTGGCGAACTCCACCATCAGGATGCCGTGCTTGGTGATCAGGCCAATCAGGGTGATCAGCCCCACCTGGGTGTAGATGTTGAGCGTCGACAGACCCAGGTTCAGGAACACCATGGCGCCAAACAGCGAAAGCGGCACCGACATCAGGATGATGAACGGATCACGGAAGCTTTCGAACTGGGCGGCAAGGACCAGGTAGATGATCAGCACGGCCAGGCCAAAGGCAATCAGCAGCGTGTTGCCGGCGATCTTCTCTTGCCGCGACTGGCCGATATAGTCGACGAAGAAACCGGCCGGCATCACCTGGCGGGCAATCTGCTCGATCTCGGCCAGCCCGTCGGCGCTGGTAACAGTGGGCAGCGGAATTCCGGAGATGGTTGCCGAGTTGAGCTGGTTGAACTGCTCGATGGCAGCCGGGGCCGGCCGGGTCTCAAAGCTGACCAAAGCCGACAACGGCACCATCGAACCGCTGGCTGAACGCACGTAGTACTTGCCCAGCAGTTCGGGGTTGGTGCGGTCTTGCTGACGTACCTGTGTGATAACGTCGTAGCTGCGGTTCTCGCGGTCGAACTTCGAGATCGAGGCGCCACCCACCAGCGCACCCAGCGTGGTGCCGATTTCGCTGACCTGTATGCCGAGCGAGGCGGCGCGGTCGCGGTCTATGACGATGCGGGCCTGCGGGGTTTCGAACGACATGGAGTTCTGCACCACGATAAAGCGGCCGCTGGCTTGCGCTTGCTTGCGAATTTCTTCGGCCACTTCGTAAACCTGTTCGGGGCTGCCGAGCGAGCGGATGACGAACTGAACAGGCAAGCCGCCACCTGTGCCTGGCAGCGAGGGCCGCGAGAACACAAAGGCCTGGACGCCAGGGCTGGCCGACACCGCAGTCTGGATTTCCTGCTTGGTTTGTGCGGCCGGCTTGGAGCGTTCGCTCCAGTCCTTCAGCTTGAAGCCGAAGAAGCCGCCGCCGCCGCCGTCATTGCCAACAATGGAGAACGAGTCGCTGATCTCCGGAACTTCGTCACGCAGCTTGTGGAACTCGCGAACATAGAACTGCGAATAGTCGGAGTTGGCGTACCTGGGTGCATTCACGATGCCGAGAAACACGCCCTGGTCTTCCTCCGGCGCCAGTTCAGACGATGTGTTCAGGAACAGGAACCCGGTGGTGCCGATCAAGGCGCCAACCATGATGAGCGTGGCCCAGCGAACGTTGAGCGTTGCCGACAGCATGGCGCGATAGCGGCTCTCAATCCACGTGAAGGTCCGCTCTACCAGGCCAGCGAAGCCCTTGGGACCGCCCTCACCATGGGGCTTGAGAAGCCTGGACGCCATCATCGGAGAGAGGGTGACGGCGACGACGCCCGAGATGATCACCGCACCGGCAAGCGTGAAGGCGAATTCGCGGAACAGCGCTCCGGTAAGCCCCTGTGCGAAGCCGATGGGAGCATACACCGCTGCAAGCGTAATGGTCATCGAGACGATGGGGCCGAAAATCTCCCTCATGCCCGTGATCGCCGCATCCACGGGTTTGTAGCCTTCCTCGATATGGCGGTGGATGTTCTCCACCACCACGATGGCGTCGTCGACCACCAGTCCGATGGCCAGAACCATGGCCAGCAGCGTGAGCAGGTTGATGGAGAAGCCGAGCGCGTAGAGGAAAATGCAGACACCCACCAGCGACAATGGAATGGTGACGATGGGGATGATCACCGAGCGGAACGAGCCCAGGAAGACGAGGATCACCAGTACGACGATGATTACCGCCTCGGTGATGGTCATGAACACTTCGTCGATGGATGCCTGGATGAAGCTCGACGCATCATACACCACTTCGGCCGTCATCCCCTCCGGCAAGGCGGGCTGCATGGCGGCCACTTCGGCATGCACCAGCTTGGCCACGTCCAGCGGGTTCGCCGAAGGCGTTGTGGTGACGCCGATGAAGGTTCCCTCGCGACCCGAGAACATGACCTTCACGTCGGTCGATTCCGGTCCCAGTTCGACCGTAGCCACATCTCGCAGACGCACGATCTCATCGCCTTTGGCCCGCAGCGGCAGCTGTCCAAATGCCTCCGGCGTCTGCAGTGTGGTCTGCGAGTCGAGACGGTAGGCGACAAACTCGTTTTCGGTCTTGCCGGGTGCAGACAGGAAGTTGGCTGCACGGATGGCGGCAACCACATCGGCAGCGGTAACATTGCGCGAGGCCAGCAGCAGCGGGTCGATCCACACCCGCATGGCGAAGTTCTGGCCTCCGAGTATCTGCGCGTCGGCTACGCCTTCCAGTGTTGACAGGCGTGGCTGCACCACCCGAACCAGGTACTCGGTCACCTGCTGCGGCGTCATTTGCGGGCTGGCGAAGGTCAGGTACATCAACGCGAAGGACTGACCTGTGCCCTTGGCGACAATGGGGTCCTCGGCATCCGACGGCAGCGCGGCGCGCACGGCCTGCACCTTGGCGTTCACTTCGGTCAGGGCTGCATTGGGATCACTGTCCAGCTTCATCTGGACACTAACAGTGCTCACGCCGAGCCGGCTTGTGGAGGTCACATAGTCCACGCCCTCGGCACTGATGACGGCCTTCGCGATGGGCGTGGTGATGAAGCCCTGGATCAGATCTGCCGACGCCCCGACATAGGCCGTGGTGACCGTGATGGTGGTTTCCTTGACTTCAGGATACTCACGCAGATGCAGGTTCACCATGCCCTGCAACCCAAGCAGCAGGATGAGCAGGGAAACGACCGTAGACAATACCGGGCGCCGTACGAATGTTTCGGTAAAACTCATCGCGGTAATGCCTATTGAGATGCCGTTGCCTTGGTGATGTCGATGGAATTGTCGACCTCCACGCTGGCTCCGGGCTGCAGCTTGTTCTGCCCCGCGGTGACGATGACGTCGCCTTGGGCAAGACCGTCAAGAATCTCTATGCCCTGGCCCTCGCGCCGGCCGGTCTTGACGAATACCTGGCGCAGCATCTTTCCGTCGGCGGCGGCACCCTCCCGGTCATCCGGAACAACCTTGTAGACATAGTCGCCGTAGAGCGAGGTCACAACGGAGGTTTGCGGTACGGCAATCACGTTGGGCTCGGCCGGCAGATCGATACGGACATGCAGGAAGCGGCCCGGAATGATGACCTCGCCTGCGTCGTCCGTGATGTCCGCGCGTACGCTGACGAGGCGGGTTTGCGGATCGCCGCGCGGATCAATGCCGGTGATCCGCCCACTGAGGCCGAGCTTTTCCTCCACGAAACCGAAGCGTACCGTCTGCCCCATCGTTACCTGGGCAATGAACTGTTCAGGCACGGCGAAATCGACCGAGATGTGGTCCAGGTCCTGCAAGGTGGCCACAACGGTACCGGCAGACACATACTCGCCAACCTCGATGCGCGGAATGCCGATAGTACCTGCGAATGGCGCTTCGAGCGACTTGAGCTCGATGGCGGCCTTCGTTCGGGCGAGCTTGGACAAGGCAGCGTCTAGATCGGCCGTAACCTTGTCAAAGGCTGCTTCGGAATCGAAGCCCGACGTGCGCAGCCGCCGGCTGCGCCGCTCGGCCGCCTGCGCAACCTTCACGGCCGCCTCCGCATCAATCAGGTCGGCACGTTCAACGGCGTCATCGAGCTGCACCAGCAGCTGGTCCTTGTCGACCTTGTCGTTGGCCTCGAAGGCAATCTGCTTGACAACACCGTTGATCTGCACGGCCAGCTGCACGCCCTGTGCCGCCCTCGCAGTACCGATGGCGACGATGCCGGGGGTCCATGTGTCCGGCGTGACCTCGATCGTGGACACCACTTGCGACGGCGGTTTCTGACTGGCGAAGAACTGGCCGATCATTTCCTGCCGGAAGAAGTTGAACCAGATCAGCCCGGCGCAGACAGCAAGCGCCAGTACAGCAGCCAGACTACCGAAGAAGTGCTTTCTCATCAAACTCACCTGCGAGTGCTTGTGCGCCGCACCATAGACTGCTGCATTGCATCACCTCAAGCAAAGGCACGTCATGGCTGTCCGTGCCCTGAAGCATGGCTCCAACCCCGGAAATTACGATCATGCCCTGTTGCAGGCGCAGTCAAACGATGCGCGCCTGCGCCCTGTCCCCGGTCAGACCGAAGCGGTATCCATCGGCCTCACAGAGCCACGCGTTCGCGCCGGGCCGGGTCTTTCAGTTCAACATCGAAAAGTTCGCGAGCCGCGCGATGCCCATCGTAAACGGCGGTGGCGATCAGACCGGGGGCCCGGCAGTCACCGATGCGGACCAGCTTCCTGATCTCATGAGCCCCGGCACTCAGCTCCTGCCACAGCTTGTCTTGCGGCTCGCGCGAGGTGACCGGCACCATGGATTGGCAAGCCAGTGTCAGAACCTCGCCAGTGTAGGTATGGACCAGTCTGGCTTCACCGTCCTGCACCCGTATCAAGGTGTGATTGAGAACGATGCGGATGCCGAGTTCGTGCAACCTGCCATGCACCCTTGCCTGCTCCGTGGTGCGGACGGACCAGTCCGCCACTCTCGATGCGCTGGCCACGTAACTGACGTCGAAACCCTCAATGGCCAGCAACTCGGCAAGGGCCGAGGCCATGTAGTATCCGTCATCATCATAAACCACCACCGTACTGCCGTCCGGCGGGCGCCTGCCGGACATGAGGTCTTCGGGACCGATCACCCCGGGCAAGCCAAGACCTTCTACGGGCAATGCGCTGGACCGGCCGCGGCCGTCGGTGCGCCAGA
>JAZBOA010000145.1:0-2028 GCA_036350935.1 Anderseniella sp.
ACATTGTTGACGAAGCGCTGCAGAAACTGGCCGGCGGTGATGGAGCCTGCGTGACGGCCGCCGATGTTCTTCATGTCGGCAATATCCGAGTCGATCAGCTTGTCGTACTCGGGCGTTAGTGGCAGCCGCCAGACCTTTTCCAGCGTAGCCTCCCCGGCCTTCGACAACTGGCCGGACAGCTTGTCGTCGTTGGAGAACAGGCCTGCATGCTCCTTGCCGAGTGCAATCAGGATGGCGCCGGTCAGTGTGGCCAGGTTGACCATGAACTTCGGCTTGAAGCGATCCTGCGTGTACCACAGCGCATCGGCCAGCACGAGACGGCCTTCTGCGTCGGTATTCAGCACGGCGATGGTCTGGCCGGACATCGAGGTTACCACGTCGCCGGGACGCTGGGCATTGTGACCGGGCATGTTCTCGACGAGGCCGACAACGCCAACCGCATTGACCTTTGCCTTGCGGCCCGCCAGCGCAGCCATAAGGCCGGTGACGCAGGCCGCGCCGCCCATGTCGCCCTTCATGTCCTCCATGCCGCCGGCCGGCTTGATCGAGATGCCGCCGGTATCGAAGGTGACGCCCTTGCCGACGAAGGCAACCGGCGCATCGCCTTTCTTGCCACCCTCCCAGACCATCACGGCGAGGTAGGGCTTGTGGGCCGAGCCTTGCGCCACGCCCAGCAGCGAGCCCATTCCGAGCTTGTTCATCTGCTTCTCGTCAAGCAATTCAACCTTCAACCCGAGTTTGCTCAACTTCTTGATTTCGCTTGCAAAAGACTCAGGATACAGGTGGTTTGACGGCTCATTGACGAGGTTGCGGGCGATGTGCACACCGGTCGCGATTGCCTCCAGTCCGGCGTAAGCCTTGCGGGCATCAGCGGCGCCTTCACCGAGCACCTTTACGGTCGCCAATTCCTTGCCGTTGGGCGTCTTCTTGGTCTTGTACTTGTCGAACTTGTACACCCTGAGCCGCATGCCGGACGCCAGCCGGGCGGCGAGGCCTGCCGCGTCTAGACCGGACTTTCCGGGCAGGCTTGCACAGACGCTGACAGCGGTCAGGCCTGCTGCCTGCACTGCCCCGGCGAGCGTGCCGCCGGCATATTCGGCGCGCACCTCGTCAACCTCGGCAGGCTTGCCGGCGCCGACGGCGATCACCCGTTCGATCTTGCAGCCAGCAGGCGTGATGATGTCGAGTGTCTTGTCGCGCTCCCCCTTGAAACCCGCCACCTTGAGGGCATTGCCGATGGCGCCATCGCAAGCCTTGTCAACCGCCTCGGCATCGGCGGACAGCTTGCCGCCGTCAGCTACGAGAATGGCGACGGCGCCGGACTTCGGCGCGGAGAACGGAGAGAACGAAACTTTCATGTGGGCCTTACCTGCTTGCAGTTGGGGCGGCATGCGGTTGCATCCGGTTGCCGCAATCGTTGTCCGGTCCATTAGTAGCCGTGCCAAACGGGCGTTGCAATGCCCCGTCCCGGCCGATGCAGACAGGCTGATTCAGGCTGGAACGGCCGCTTCACAAGTGGTTTACCAGGCCGCGATTTAGGGCTGAATCAGCGGGGTGAAAAAGTTAAAAATATCTTGTCAAGGCCTTCTCTTAGGCCAACGAAACAGGTTACAAACACGACTGTACCCGAAGTATCTGGGCTCGCGGTTGCAGGCGAGGTGTTTCGGGCTATGGCGCGGATGGCCACATCTGGCGGCGTCCAGGGTCAAGGCTTCCCCCGCGAGGGGTTATTCACGGTTGTGCGGCGCAATGCGGCCTGAGGGGGACGCGGGCAAGGCGGGACCGGCAAACAGGGGACAAGGGATAGGGCAGACGCCGACATACGCACTGGCGAAACACACGCCGTCTCACGCGCGCGCGCATGCGAGAGCGCACGTGATCGCGCTTGCGTGCGCGTGGGTACTCGCGATGGTTGGCCTTGCCGGCCTGACCGCCGCACCTGCCGTTCACGCCCAGTCGGCCGTCAGTGGCAAGTCGGACTATGCAGGCGACAGCCGCACCCGGGCCAAGACGCCGCCACGCGGCACC
>JAZBOA010000146.1:0-5576 GCA_036350935.1 Anderseniella sp.
AGGGTCCGGAGAGATTGATCGAGAATGCGCCGACCTGCTCGAATTGCTGCGGATGGCTGCGTATCCAGTTGAACACTTCCTTCACCACCCATTGATCCAGTTCGCTGATGCGCTTGAGCCTTTCGACCGCGGCGACAAAATCGCCGATGTGAATTGGCTCGCTATCGTCGCTGGCGGCGCCGAGCAGAATTTCGTAGTGGGAGGGTGCGGTTTCGGCTGAAAGCGAAACAATCGGCTGAGCGCGCAGATACAGCTTACCGCTGTTGAGAATGCTGTTGAACCGGCCTGCCCAATACTCCAGGCCGGCATGCCCCTTGTGGTTCGCATCTTCGTCGCAATGGAACAACCACTGGTTGCGGCCCTCGTGCTTGGCCGACAGGCATGCGCTGTCGGCATTGTTGTAGAACGTCTCGGCGTCGTCATAGCGGCTTGTCCACGCCAGGCCGATATTGGAGCTCAGGGTATACACCTCGCCGCTCCATTCGAAACCGAACTGACTGATGTGGGTGATGATGTTTTCGGCGAATTCCTGCGCCTCTTCCTGGCTCGGGCATGGGCGCATGAACGTAAAGGTGCGCTCGCCGGTACGTGCCATGAAACCTGCCGTGGTGCATTTCTGCTTGAGATGCTGGGTCAGTGCGCTCAACAGCTTGTGATAGGCATCGCGACCGATGCGCACCTCCAGCATGCGCAGATCCTCCATATCGATCACGCCCATGACGTAGCCGTGGATTTCACTGTCGGCGTGCAGCCAGACACGTTTTACCTGGCGCATGAATTCAGGGCGCCGCATCAGGCCGCTATCGGGATCGTTGCTCGCCTGCTTGACGAGACTGCGATGCATCAGTTCGATCATCGAACTGAACGAGCGATCCATCAGCGGCAAATCGAGACTGTCAGTGGATCTCGCCTCACCGGACTTCAGTTGATCCAGAAATTCCTGGCGCTTGAGTTCCAGTTTGCGCACCCCCTGGTAATTGGCAAACACGTAGATATGGGGGTCGTCGCCGATCCAGATTAGGTTGAGCGGGGTCGCAGCGGTGGCAAAGCTGAACCAGTCGCCAACACGAAATTGCTCTATTTGCGAGGCGTCTTGCTCGTCGAAGTTCGGCTCGGATGGCTGTTCGACGGCGCCTGCCTTGACGTTGTCAAGCAGCTTGAAATGCCCCTTGTCGGGGTGGAAAAGTCCATCGGCCAGCCGCTCGAGCAGGCTTTCCTGAACGTCCTTGCCCACACTGACGAGATTCAGCTTCGTGTCGATGTAGGTCAATAGCCGCTGCACTTCGTGGAAAGGCGGCCGCTCGGGCAGTTCGGGATCCATCCACTCCAGCAGGCGATCCACAGCCTGCCAGGCCTCGGTCTCTTCCGGGCTGCCGGGTCCCTGGCGCATCAGCACACGGATCAGGTAGTTGCGCCAGCCGGGGTTGAAGAATTCCATCACCACATCGGGAACCTTCCGGCCTTCGATGCGCCGCTGCATGTTCTGGGTGATCGTGCGGTTGGCCTGGCCCATCTTCTGCCAGCCTTCGAGCCCCGCCTGGGTGCGGGTAATGCGGATATTGCGCATGCGCATCAACGGCTGCAGCATCTTCTCGAGCTGGTTGCGTGCTTCTTCGTAAATCCCCGGATTGCTGTCCGATTCGTTTCTGATGCGATCGATCCATTGCTGTAGAGCCAGGAGCAGCTTCTGATCCCTGATCTGGCCATCATCCCTCGACACCATGGCCAGGCGATCGACCGCGTTCAAAACCCGATGTGCCGGATGTTGAGCAGAGTTGAGGAAGCCGGCATCGAGGACCGCGAGCTTGAGCAAGGGCTCCTCGAGTTGCCTGATCGTCTGCTTGACGCTAGGCGGCAATGAGACCTCGCCCTCGATCGTCTCGGTCAGTGCGCCAAACACATCGGCCACACCCTGCGCCGCACCGACCTGAGCCGGCTGGATCCTGCCGCTTGCGACCAGTTCATCCAGCGCACGCCGTGACGAGGCCTCGAAGCTCTGGCCAAGGCGTTCCACCGCCGCCTGGTAGGCACGCAGCATTCCCGGCGACGCAATCGCAGCAGCTTCTGCAGCGGGCTCGGTTTTGGACGCGTTCTGAATCACGCCTGCATCGGCTTCCGCAATCCCCGCACGTCCGGCGCGTTGTGCATTGCGAAACAATCCCATCAGGGTCCCGGCGACCCCTCCGACCGTCGGCGGAGAACTCCTCTCAGCCAAGCCAGCCTGCGACCGTGCAGGTACAAGCTGGGGCCGTCGGTCGGCTTGCGGCAAGACGCGGTCAAGTTGCTGGTATAGACCCGACAAGGGATGCGCCAGCGCCGTGCCCAGTGTCTCGTGGATCACATGACGCGC
Organism: Anderseniella sp.; assembly: GCA_036350935.1. GTDB lineage: Bacteria > Pseudomonadota > Alphaproteobacteria > Rhizobiales > Aestuariivirgaceae > Anderseniella. Next base: position 2,351 of record JAZBOA010000146.1, read on the forward strand.
CTCAAGAGACAACGGCAGGCTATCGAATCCCAATTTCAGCGCATGTCCGATCAACCGGGGACTGAAGGGATTGGTGTTGTGGTCGAGGGCACGACCATAGAGTTTCTCCAGACGTGGAACCAGATTTTCGAGTTCGGCGCGGAAGCCGGATTCGAGCAGGTTGATCTCGGTGATCAGGTTCAGCCAGTCCTCGAACTCCTCATCCTGAAAGAGAACGAGCTTGTTGATCTCCGAGCTCAGGCTGAGCCAGAAACCGGAAGGATCCTCCTCGTCGTTTGAAGCATCGCTTGTCGAGTTTTCCAGAAAATGCTTGTAGGCCTTCAGCAGGTGCTGTTGCTGTTCCCGCCGGGTGGATTCTTCCTGCTGCCGGATTCGATCGAGTGCGGCCATCAGTTCGTCGCGCTCCTCGACGCTGCGCGTCTGCTCGGCGGCAGCGGACATCCGGCTCTCGATCAGACCGGAGAACTCGTCGAGAACGCCCTTAAACGCCTGTAGCAGCAGGTTCGCACAAGACTGCTGCAAGGGCTTGCTGTCCTGGCCCCGGTATCCCTCGCCAATCCCGCGTCGGGTGCGCATGGCTGCGGCAACCTTGTTGAGTGTGCGGATGGCCTCGGCCGGGGTTTCGATGAATGCCACGCCTGCACCGTCGATGCCGTGACGGACAACTCGTGCCTTGAGCTTATAGGTAATGGGACTGATCGACACCGGTGGGGTGAAGCTGATTTCCAGCATCTCTCCTTCGCTCAGTCCTGAATCCAGGGCCGCGCCGTCCCCCGGCTCCGGCAATTGCACAAACAGGCCCCCCGAGCAGAAGTTGCGGATTTCACATGCGATCTGCCGTCCCGCAGCGGTTTGAAGACTGGCGGTCTGCACGACCTCAAGACGCCTGCTTTGGCGCTGGTCTTCCCCGGTTGTCTGCCTGACCGCCTCCATGAGAATCCTCTGAATTTACGATTGTTTATTTGCGAGCAAGGTTTTTAACGGTCTTTCAACTGCAATGTTTAGCCTGAGCAGTTGGCATTAATGTACTGATGCGGCTTCGGAATGACCGCCTGATGAAGCCTGGCATCGCGGGCAATGCCTGATGCAAGTGCGATAGCTGCGCCAGGACGCAGCCGCGGCATGCTTAGCTGCGTCCGCGGAATCCGCCCATTTCGGTTACATTCGATGAATTATGGCGCCATTCGGTTGCATGGCTCCCCAGGGTGTTCAAGCCGCGGCGGCAAACTGTTCCCGACTGAGCACATCCAAGCCCACCCTGACCCAACGTTCATGGCTTTCGTGTACCTGGCCCAGCCGTACACCATAGATGACATCGCCATCACGCAGCATCATCCGTGCCCCTGCCCGGTAATGGGTCTGGGGCATGAGCAGGTTGCTCTCGCCCTGTCCGGAATCGCCTGTCGGCAGAAGCACGGCATGTGTCGCAGCCTTGGCTGCATCCGCCTCCGGGGCGAAGCCGATTTCGACCCGCTTGGGGTGGCGAGACAGGCGCTGCGCTCCGACCAGAAGCTGCCCGCCCACTTTCTGGTTCCAGCGTATCGCCAGGAGCTGCCAGGTGTCCTCGGATGGATTGCTGCTGACCGCAACCAGTCTGCCGTGAGGCATGACGGTCGACTCCTCGAGTCCGAAACCCATGCCTTCGGCGCTCTCATCGCGCAGAGTCCAGCGCTCCAGGCCCTTGTGTGGCTTGCCATATTGAGTGCCCAGAAGGGTGGCCATGATGTTTGCCACCCCGCTGGCCACCCATACCCGGCCAAAGCGACGGGTACGTTGACGGCTGCGGCGCAGGATGCCGCGCGATATCAGTTTGGCAACCCGGCGCGGGAGGCAGTCCTCGTCTTCATCATTTGATTGCGGGGCGAACGAAAGCAGGTGTTCGACCAGCGGGGCCAAGTCGAAGTAGCGCAGCCGCTCGCCAGCAGGCTGATTGCCATCCAGGGCAAATGCCCCCTCGAAAATCGACAGGTCGATGGCATGGGTATGCCGGTCGGATTCGAAACTGGTTTGCGGCAGCGGCAAATCGGCAAAACTGTCGAGCATCTGCGCGATCGATTCGATTTCCTCGGTCTTGAAGCCAACCGGATTTGTCAGGCCAAGCAGGACCACCAGGGAAAACTCGCGCGCGCAACTGGTCTCGCGGGCATTCAGCGTGACCGCGGTCTGGGCGTGGCCGCCACGCTCGACCAGGCGAAAGATCTTCTGTATGCGCTGCCATGCGGCTTCGCTCGGAAGATCCGAACGATGGTAGCCCCAGCGCATCGCGTGCCCGGAATAACGCATGGCGCGGGTAGCGATTGCCACGCGCCAGGGTTTCAGTTCGAGATGGGCAGGTCCCTTGTAGGCGTGCTTCAGCATGTTGGTCCAAGCCGCCGCGAGGAGTGACCAGAACGCCGAGGACTTGCGCCACAAGGTCTGTCTCCCCAGACGTAAGGACGGCTGGTTGATGACGCGAATGTAGTGTTCGGCGACCCGGGACTGCAGCGGCAAGCCGGCTTCCTCGATTGCCATCAACACCTTGAGTCGTTCGGCATTTGCCTCGACAGTCTCGGCGTTGAATCGCTCCAGCCCCTCGACAAGCGCCTGAAAGGTTTCGTAATCGGATTCCGCGGGCAGTGCATTCAGCCACTTGCGTACGCTTGCCAGCGAGTCGAAGGCAGACTCCTCCTCATGCTCCCGATGGCGTGTGACGGTGTTCAGCAGTTCAAGCAGATCGGGCATGGCGGTCTTCCTTGTTTATGAAGATTTCTTTACAGAGATGCCATACCCCTCAGCATTATTTATGCCTGATCGGATGCCCCGTTATTTCCATAAAATAGCATTTAAAACAATGTGTTGCGTCTATACGGTAAGCGAGTTGCAGAGCGGTATTGATGAAAGTTCATCAAGCTGCGACAGATAACAGCCATCTCGTCATGGATATTTCACATCAGGATTGAAGGGCCCGAGCGCGATGCGCCTTGATTTTTGCCTTGCAACCGCACCCTTGAATCATGCCACCATCCCCTGGAATCTTCGCTCGAAGTCACCGATTCAAGCTGATTGTGGTGTTACCCGGCGCGAGAATCCACATCTGATAAGGCTTCCCAAGATCGTCCTCCTGGGAAGGCATGGGGGGGCGTGCCGCCGTCTCTCAACTGGATTGTTCGAGGCTGCGCACCAGGACAACGACGTTGTGGCTGCCGAGTCGGTTGATGAAGAGCTCGATGGGGAAGTGCCTGCCGTC
>JAZBOA010000147.1:0-2844 GCA_036350935.1 Anderseniella sp.
ATGATGCTCTCCGGTGCCGGGGGTCGATAACCCAGGGCGCTATGTGGCCTGACCGTGTTGTAGTGCCGACGCCACTGCTCGATGACAATGCGGGCTTCCTTCAGTGTGTAGAAGACCTCGCCATTCAGCAGCTCATCCCTGAAGCGGGCATTGAAGCTCTCGCAGTATCCGTTCTCCCAAGGCGAGCCTGGCTCGATGTAGGCGGTCTTTGCGCCAACTGCGGTGATCCAGTCCCGGACATTCTGGGCGATGAACTCGGGGCCATTGTCCGACCTGATGAACTGCGGTGGTCCTCGCAGGATGAACAGATCGGTCAGCGCATCGACTACGTCGGTTGAGCTGAGCTTGCGGGCAACACGGATCATCATGGCCTCCTTGGTGAACTCGTCGATGATGTTGAGGGTTCTGTAGGCACGTCCGTCATGGGTCCGGTCCTGGACGAAGTCGTAGGACCAGACATGGTTCGGGTATTCCGGCCGCAGACGGACACACGAGCCGTCATTCAGCCAGAGCCTGGCTCTCTTGGGTTGTTTGGGTGGGACCTTCAGCCCCTCACGCTTCCAGATACGTTCGACCCGCTTGTGGTTCACGTGCCAGCCAGACTGGTTCAGTAACGCGGTGACAGGGCGATAACCGTAGCGGCCATACTGACGAGCCAGCTCGATGATGTCCTGTGTCAGCAGCTCTTCATCTGGCCTGCCTTGTGGAACCTTGCGCTGGGTGGAACGGTGCTGACCCAGCGTGCGGCAGGCCTGGCGCTCCGAGACGCCGAGGTTCTGCCGCACCAGGTCAATGCACTTGCGTCGGCGTGAAGGGCTCAGAAGTTTCCCCGTGCAGCCTCGGTCAGGATCAGCTTGTCCAGCGTCAGGTCGGAGACAGCACGCCTCAGTCGCGCATTCTCCTTCTCAAGCTCCTTCAGCCTCTTCAACTGGTCCCGGTTCATCCCGCCGTATTCCTTGCGCCAGCGGTAATAGGTCTGCTGGGTGATGCCGATCTGCCGAACCGCATCGGCAATCTTCATTCCCTGGCCCTGCAGCACCTCAACCTGCCGCAGCTTCGATACAATCACTTCGGGTTTGTCTCGCTTTCCAGCCATCATCTGGTCCTCCAAATTGCGGGATAAATCTATCCCAGTTGGTGGACCACTTCAGTGGGGGCACTCCAACAGCAGCGAGAAACTCATCAAACCCAATCAGACGACGCACAACCAGACGTGCCCTCCGTGATGGCGTTTCTTTTCGGGTGGAATATGGAACTGGCGCAGTTCTATTTCCGTCGCTACCAGCAGTATTGGACGTCCCCGGTCAATTTTCTTGCGTGCCGCTCGACAGAGGAATTGCGAGCCGCCCAGGCAGAGTTTCTGCAACGGCTGATGGCTGATTATCGCGAGAACGCCGTTCGGCTTTCCCAGATCGCAAATGGCCCGATGTCTGCCGCGGATCTCGACACAGCGTATGAAGCCCGACTTCTGAAAGCGCAGGAAGACGCTGCAGCAATCATTGAACAGGCCAAATTGCAGGCTACCCGTATTCTGGAGTCTGTCCAAAAGCAGGTCGACAAAAACGAGGCCTTGCCAAAACCCGAACCGAGCAAGAAGCAGGCGTGAGCCAGCGCTGTTCGGGCTGAAAACGAGATGAGGGCGCCAAGAGCGTCATTGGCGCTGTCTAGCGCTTGAGCGTTTGACAATTCTCTTGTCCAAACCATCACACGTTACGCTGCCTGGTCCAATCCCGAAAGCAAATCAAAATGGCCCGCCGATCTCGGGATAATGCTACAAGCTACTCGTTCAGTCCGTGTTATCAGCCGGTGCTTCGATGGCAGACGCCAAGCAGATTAATCTTGCACTCCAAGGCGGCGGCGCTCATGGGGCTTTCACGTGGGGTGTGCTTGACTATCTTCTCGAAGATGGACGGCTTTCCATAGAAGCCATCAGCGCCACAAGCGCTGGGGCAATGAACGCAGCTGTACTGGCCTACGGTTACTCAGTCGGCGGACAGGCTGGGGCGCGGGAGAGGCTGCACGAGTTCTGGCAAAAAGTCTCTGCGGCCGGCGAACTTTACAGCCCAGCGCGGGCACTACCCTGGGAGCGCTGGTTCAAGCCTTTGAGCATGGATTACTCGCCTTCCTATCATGCCTTCCAGGCGTTGAGCCGGGCCTTCTCGCCTTATCATTTCAATCCGCTCAATTTCAATCCATTGCGCGACGTGTTGACCAGTGTCATCGATTTCAAGGCCCTGTCCGGCTGTGAGGGTGGCATCAAGCTCCATATCAGTGCAACGAACGTTCGCACCGGCAAGATCCGGGTCTTTACAGACAGGGAGATCACCGCTGATGCGGTGCTCGCATCAGCTTGTCTGCCCTTTCTGTTCCAGGCAGTCGAAATTGACGGCGAGCATTATTGGGATGGCGGGTATATGGGCAATCCTGCCATCTTTCCCATTATCTACAGTTCAGCTTCGAAGGATGTGGTGCTGGTCCATGTCAATCCGATCGAACGCCCACAACTGCCTGTGACAGCCTCCGACATCTTCAACCGCATCAACGAGATCAGCTTTAACTCATCGCTGATGCGCGAAATGCGCGCCATCGCCTTTGTAACCCGCCTGATCGATGCCGGTCATCTTGATGCAAACACTTATAGCCGGATGCGTATTCATGCTGTCCGCAACGACGCCGACATGGCGCGCCTGGGGGTGGCAAGCAAGTTCAACCCGGATTGGGGCTTCCTGACGGGACTAAGGGATGCCGGTCGTGCCGAGGCTGCCAAGTGGCTGCAAGACACCTATGATTCCATTTGCAAACAATCCACCATCGATGTCGATGACACCTACCTGTAGATGACGA